>UQSL01000003.1 GCA_900543705.1 uncultured Oscillospiraceae bacterium | reverse complement strand
TCGGCTGAAGCCTTTTACTGAACCACTCGCCTAGCGAGTGGTTTTCGTTATACAACAATACCGGCTGTGTTTGCAGCCGGTAACAGATAGCTCTATGTTACAAATACAAGGGCCAATATTCTTTCTATCTGCGATTTCTTCAAAGTTTATGAATCACATGGTTTGCACATATACTATTATGGATTATAATAGGTTAAAACAGCTGCCGAGGTATATAATAAGATAATTGGCGGTGAATCGGGAGGGTTTGAGATGAAAATTTATCAGGGACTGCAGGAACTTACAGGACACACTCCATTGTTCCGCCTGGCAGGAATCGAGCGGGAATACGGGCTGCAGGCACAGCTGATTGCGAAACTCGAAGCTTACAATCCGGCCGGAAGCGTGAAGGACCGTACCGCACGCTCCATGCTCGAAGATGCAAAGCGCCGGGGAAAACTGAAAGAAAATACGGTTATCGTCGAACCAACCAGCGGTAACACAGGAATAGGGCTTGCCTCCTACGCTTCCTCTCTTGGACTGCGTGTCATCCTGACCATGCCCGAAACCATGAGTGAGGAGCGCCGGAAGCTGCTGAAAGCCTATGGCGCAGAACTGGTGCTTACTCCGGGCAGCGAGGGAATGGCGGGCGCCATCAAAAAAGCACAGGAGTTGTGTGAGAAGATTCCCGGCGCACTTTTAGTAGGACAATTTGTTAATCCGGCCAATCCCCGGGCACACTATGAAACAACGGGCCCTGAAATTTGGGAGGATACCGACGGGACAGTGGACATCTTTGTCTCCGGGGTCGGTACCGGCGGCACCATCAGCGGAACAGGAAAATACCTCAAAGAGCAAAACCCGTCGGTGCGAATCATCGCCGTGGAGCCCACGAAATCCCCCGTGCTCTCCGGCGGGGAAAAGGGCCCGCACGGCCTGCAGGGTATTGGCGCCGGGTTTATCCCCGAAACGCTTGATCCCTCAGTTTATGATGAAGTTCTCGGAGTATCGGAAGAAAACGCCTTTACTGCATGCCGTGCCATCGCGAAACGGGAAGGGCTGCTTGTCGGCATCAGCTCAGGTGCCGCCGCTTATGCGGCAATCACGCTTGCAAAACGGGAGGAAAACCGTGGGAAATGGATTGTCGTGCTGTTCCCGGATTCAGGGGAGCGTTATCTCTCCACTGGCATTTTTGACTAAAGCGTAAATCTTTCACGTGATTTTATCTGAATTTAATTAAAGTTTACAAGGCGATATGATTGATATAACAAAAAAATTACACTTCTCTTGTGCAATGATTGACATTCCAAAACGAAAAAGGTAATATTAAAGCATATCTGCACCATATTTGCTGATAGTACTATGCCGTTTGGGATTCGGATGCAGCAGGAGGAAAAAACTGTGGAAAATCGGACAATACTGACGGATGTTGCTGTTCGCAGAGCTTATCGAAGTGACGTTCGCGTTCACGAAAAAGAGCAGGGATATACATTGACCAGAGCACAAAGGGTATACAACCACATCAAACGTGTCTTGGACATTTTTCTTGCACTGATTGCAGTGATCATACTGTCTCCGGTGCTGACCATCTGCGCCATTGCCATCAAATGTGATTCCAAGGGCCCGGCCATCTTTAAGCAAAACCGTATCGGAAGGGGCGGCAAAGCATTCCGTGTATATAAATTTCGCACGATGAGAACCGATGCCCCAAGCAATGTTGCCACTTCTGAAATGAAAGATGCAAACAGCTATATTACAAAGGTCGGCACTTTTCTGAGAAAGACGAGCCTGGATGAGCTTCCTCAGTTTTTCAACGTCCTCAAGGGCGATATGAGTCTCATCGGCCCCCGTCCGCTGGTGGAAACAGAAACGGAAATCCACGAAAAGCGCAAACAATGCGGAATCTATTCCCTGCGTCCCGGCGTAACCGGGCTTGCACAGGTTAGCGGACGCGACCTCGTCTCCATAGACGAGAAAGTCCAGTATGACCGGGAATATCTGGAGACGTTTTCCCTGTTCACAGATATTAAGATCATCTTTCGTACAGTGGGTGTCGTCCTCTTTCATAAATACTATGCAGAGGGTTCCGACCTGCACAATAAACAGCACCCGAAAAAGTAATCAGCTCGTTCATAAGCACTAATAAGCACGGTATGGGACTTCCATGCCGTGCTTTTTTGCCTTTGATTGGATTCTGGCGGGATTGTCTCTCCCCTGTGCAAAATTAACCGTCATTTGGTTTACATTTGTGATGGAATATGGTATGGTTATCCAATATAAACGTATCTTTTCCTCAACACTTGCCGGGAGCAAACCCAGCATTGGAAAGGAGGAGCCATGCAAAAATCTATCTTCAAAAACACATTGTTGAAAATGCTGCTGAGTGTTTTTAACATTCTGGTTCCTTTGGTTGTTGGGCCTTATATTGCAAGGCTGTTTGATCCGGAGCTATATGCAAAGTATAACGATGCACTTACCATTGTCTCGATTCTAATACCCATTGCAGGATTCGGAATTTACAATTACGGTATCCGCATGATAAGCCGTATACGGGAGGATGAACAAAAGACCTCCCGTCTTTTTACTATCCTGTTTATTCTTGGGGTTATCACAAACCTGATCGGCTTTCTGTTGTTTGTATTTTACTTTACCTTCCTGCGGGAAAATGCGGATGTTGCCATATACTCCGCGCTTTCCGTTCAGATTCTGGCAAACATCTTTTTGACGGAGTGGATGAATGAGGCATATGAGAACTACAGTTTTATTATGGCAAAGACCATCTTTGTGCGCCTGGGATATGTCATCTCCATCTTTTTCTTTGTCCGCAAGCCGGATGATGTGGCAGTCTATGCCCTGCTTCTCTCCCTGTCCAACCTCATCAACAATTTGATCAGTTTTCTCTATCTCAAGCGGAAAGTCAAATTCTGCTTTTCCATCCGCCTGTCTGAGATTCCCCCGATTGTCAAATCCCTTGTTTGTCTGGTGCTCATCTCCAATTCCGGATTGTTGTTTACACAGTTGGACAGGCTCTTTCTCAGCCAGTTCGGCGGGCCGATTATCAACGTTTCCTACTATGTGCTGTCCCAGACAATCCTTTGCACACTGCTAAACCTCATCAATCCGATTGTCCTTGTCAGCGTCCCCCGGCTTTCCAAGCTGCTCAGTGAGGGGAATCAAACGGATTATCTCAGGCTGCAAAGAAAATCGGCACGCTCTTTTTTGCTCATCACCATCCCAATGAACACCGGCGTGGCGCTGCTCGGCTCCTACATCATGCAACTGTACAGTGGGCGGCGGTATGCGGATGCGGGCATTGTCCTGACTGCCTTTGCCCTGCGCAATATGGTTGGCGCACTCGATACCATCCTGGCAAACCAGGTACTCTATCTCTACGGACAGGAACGCCTGCTGATGCGCCTGATGTTCTTCAGCGGTATCCTCAACCTGGTCCTGAATACAGCACTAGTATCCCACAACTTGGTAACCCCGGCAAACCTTGTTGCCACGACTGCGGCGGCAGAGGCAGTCCTCGTGTTCTTCGAATACCGTGCTGCAAAATCCTTAAATCCAAAGCTTCAGATCTTTACCTTCCACAATCTCAAATATCTCGGGCTCTCGCTTTTTTTCATCCCAATTTACTATTTCGTTGGCCATATGGGAGTCCGTTTTGCAATGGAGGGGATTCTCACCGTCGTGCTCTGTATCCTTTTTTATTTTACCGTGCTGTATGTTACCAAGGACAGTATCGTGAGGGATTATGCGCAGGTCGTTTCCCGCAAATTGCCCTTCCACAAAAAAGCTTCTTAAAAACTCAACCGCCGCCATGTATTTTTGGACCGATCCCGTAAGGGATCCGGAGCTGGACATGTACGGCTGAATGTGGTGTTCCTGGCTTAGATCAAAATATGCTTGAGAGGTATACTGCGACCCTTGGTCACTGTGGAGTATGAGTCCATCAGTGACCAATTCTTTTTGTTTGGCATCCCGAATGGTGTCGGGTACATCCTCCCCGTCGTGGTTAAGCCGGAACCGACATCTCCATTATCTGCGCGGTGTAGAGCTTGTAGTACTCGCCTTTGCGCTCCATCAATTCCTCATGGCTTCCGCTCTCCACAATGCGCCCGTCATCGATGTACAGAATACGGTCGCAGTTTTTGATGGTGGACAGCCGGTGTGCAATGATAAACGAGGTCCTGCCTTTGAGCATCTGGTTAATGCCCTCCTGCATCAGGCGCTCGGTCTTGGTGTCGATGGAAGAGGTCGCCTCATCCAGAATCAGGATCTTTGGATCGGAAATCAGGGTTCGGGCAAAGGAAATGAGCTGCTTTTGCCCCTGCGACAGGCGGCTGCCGCGCTCGTTGACTTCGGTATCGTAGCCCTTTTCCATCGAACGGATGAATTCGTCCGCCCTCACCGTTTTCGCCGCCTTTACAATTTCCTCATCGGTTGCGTCGAGCTTGCCATAGCGGATGTTCTCCCTGATGTTCCCGGAAAAGATAAAACTGTCCTGCATCATAATGCCCATTTGGCTGCGCAGAGAATTCAACGTAACCTTGTTTACCTCGTGCCCATCGATAAGCACCTGCCCGGAGGAAATATCGTAAAACCGGCTGATGAGGTTGATGACCGTCGTCTTGCCCGCACCCGTCGGACCAACGAGGGCGACGCTCTCGCCCGGAGTGACCTGAAAGCTCATATTTTTCAAAATCGGGCGTCCCGGCTCATATTCGAACACCACATCTTTAAATTCAACTTCGCCCTTGATGGGGGGAAGCTCATAGGCATCCTCCGCATTTTTGATGCTGACGGGTTCGTCCATCGTCTCAAAGATACGCTCGAGATACGCGACCGTGTTGATCATATCGTTGTACAAGTCCGCGATGTTCATAATCGGCTGCCAAAACCGCCAGGCGTAGTTGCCCATTGCAATTAGGGTCCCGAATTCCACAATCGGCTGAATCCAGAACACGCCCGCCACATAGACAAACGCGGTGACAATCTGGGAGATGTTGTCGACGGAAAACCACACCCAGTTGGAGCAAATTACGCCTTTCAAAAAGGTCGTCCGGCAAGCTTCTAGAAGCTTGTGGAAAATGCCGGCGTTCTCCTCTTCTCTTGCAAACGCCTGAGTAACTTTCGCACCGTTGATGCTCTCATGGATATAGGCGTTTAAATTGGAGTTTTTGTTGGAAAAACGCTGCCAAGCCCTTCTCTCCGCCGGCATGATGAGCCAGACGACGAGAACCAGTACCGGAAGCCCGGCGATGATGACCAGTCCAAGCTTCACATTTGCAATCAGCATGAAGACGGCGATAAAAATCAGGTTGATAAACTCCATGATGAAGTTGAGCAGGCCGTTGGAAAGCATATTGGAGACATTGTTGATGTACTGCACGACACGCACGAGGATCTTTCCGTGCGGGCGGTCGTCATAGTAGGAAAACGGCAGTTCCTGCAAATGGGCGAACAAGTCGGTGCGCATGTCGAACACGATTTCCTGCCCGACCCTGGTGGCGATGCGGGAACGCACCCACATCATCACAATCGAAAGGACAATGGTAACGGTCAGCAGCACCGAGCACCAGATGAGGTGGGGGATGTCTCCTGCCGGGACAGCGTTGTTGAGCGCATCCTGGGTCAGAAGCGGCCCACACAGCGAGGCAAGAGAGCCGATGATGCTCGACAGCAAAGCCAGGACAAGCCGCTTCATATGCTTTTTGATGTACACGAAGCTCCTTTTTAAATGCTGTATGTTAAAGGGGGTTTCCAGGTTTTCGTCTACGTCAAATTTATTGCGAGCCATAGTTTAAGCACCTACCTTTGCGCCCTCGTGCTGTAGGCTGAAGATTTCATAGTAGTACCCGCGTTTCTTCAAAAGCTCCTCATGGGTACCCATCTCCCGAATGCCGCCGTCGCCGAGGATCATGATTTTGTCCGCGTCCTTGACCGAGGAAATCCTCTGCGCGATGATAAATTTCGTGCAGGGGAAGTCGAGCTCGGACAAATTTTTCTGAATCTCCTTTTCGGTTTCCATGTCAACCGCGGAGGTTGTATCGTCTAAGACAAGGATCGGGGGCTTGATGGCTAGGGCGCGCGCTAGCGCAAGCCTCTGCTTTTGCCCGCCGGAAAGCCCGACGCCCCGCTCGCCAATGATGGTTTCAAAGCCATCCTCCAGCCCATAGATGAAGTCCGCTGCCGCCGCGTGGGCAAAGCGTCTCGTATCTTCCTCCGGCATGTCGGAATCGCCGTAGGCGATGTTGCCGTCGATGGTATCCGAGAACAAAAAGACCTCCTGCGTCGCCATACCGATGTTGGATCGCAAAGACTGCAAATGCCAGTCGCGGACATCTACTCCGTCAACTAATACCCTTCCGCCGGTAACATCGTAAAAGCGCGCAATCAGGTTGACAAGGGAGGTCTTGCCCGAACCGGTCGAGCCCATGATGGCCACTGTTTCCCCAGGACTTACCTCAAAACTGATGTGGTCGAAAACCTGGTTGTCGCCAAAGGCGAAGCTGACATCCTCAAATTTGACTGAGCCCCCAAGCCGGCTGTCGGAGTATTTGGCATTGTCCTTGTCCACAATGTCCGGGTTTCCATAGTACATTTCGATAACCTTGTTTGCAGAGGCGGAGAAGCGCTGCAGATCGTTTAAGATCATACCGAGATCTCGCATCGGCTGGGAAACCGCCCAGGAAAGTGCGGAAAACGCGGAGAGCTGGCCCGGAGTCAGTTGGCCAATGATGATGAAAAAGCCGCCGACCAAAACGGTGATGATGGTCAGGGAGTTGGATAAAAACTCCATAATTGGCATGTAGTGCAGCCAGGTGAAGTTTGCATCCAGGCTTGCCTGACGATAATTGCGGTTTTTTTCATCGAATTTCTTCTTTTCGTAATCCTCCCTTGCAAACGCCTTAACCACACGGTTGGCCTCAATATTTTCCTGGGCGTTTGTGTTCATCTCCGACAGGCGCTCTCTCAAAATCGAGTACTTTGAGCGCACACGGCGGCGAAAGCGAATCGAGATAAACAGCAAAATCGGTGTGATGATTAGCATGGAGAGGGTAAAATATACATTGATGGTAAAAAAGTAAATGATGGTTGCGACAAACAAAAAGACTGCCGTAACCAGACGGCGTACCGCCCATCCGACGGTAAAACGGACATTATCCGTATCTCCTGTCATTCTTGTCATCAGATCCCCGGTACGGTTTCGGTCATAATAGGCCATGTCCTGCGACTGGATTTTATGGTAGAGTACGGTCAGGATATTGACCTTCATGCCCTGCGCGCAGTAATCCATGGTATACGACGCACTGACGTTCATTGTCACACGAATCAGCTGTGCCAAGCACATCGCTCCGGCCAGTGGCAGCAGATACTGCGTGTAGTGGATGATTTGTCCCGTCTCATCCGGCTGCCCGGTCACGACATAATCGATGAGCAGCTGTGTCAGCTGCGGGTTGATGATGACCATGGCAGAGGCGACCACTGCCAGAATCAGGCCGACGATGTAGCGGCCGTGATACCCCTTTAGGTTTTTCCAAACCCACTTGATTTGTAACATCGTTTTATTCCTCCCCTTTTATATAATTATTTCCACTCATATAACAGATTCCATTGTATAATAACCGTTATTTCCTTTTAGAAATTGTGCAAACTGTATAAGAGAATTTTCCCTCCGGAAAACTGTGCAAGGTTATCAATCTGAACTTTACTTGTAGAGCAAAGAGAAATCTGCTATGATGAAGACAGAAAAGAAAGTCTTCATTCTCTCCGGCGCCACATGTGAAGGGATGTGTAATCGCCTCATGGAAAAAGGTTCTCCGATTGATACGGTTTCCCGTTTTATTATCTGTCATTTTCACCCAGATAAAATTATTCTGTTCAGCCAGAAAAAGGATTTATCCGGCAATGTGACCAGCTTTAAGCTGTGTATTATTTCCCCAGTCGACAACAAAAGGGATATCGAACGCAGCGTCTATTTGCAGGCGGACTGTGAAATTCCCTTTGACCTGCTCGTGTACACCCGTGAGGAGTGGGAGCAACTGGCCGATGAAGTCGGTTCCTTTGCCTGGAAGCTCGACCGAACGGGGCTGGTGATTTATGAGTAGGCGCAAGACCCGAGGTTCCGACAGCCGCCGTTTCCGGGATTGGATTATGCGGGCTTACACCGATATTCGCGCGGCAAGGCTCCTTTCCCAGGACGAAGCCTGCTACCTTGCCTGTGCGTTCCACTGCCAGCAGTGCATTGAGAAAGCCATTAAGGGCTTCTTGCTGATGGAAACAGGCAACCTCTACGACGGGCACAACCTTACCTGGCTGTGTAAAAAGGCTTGTGCCTATGACTGGGCCTTTACCGAGTTTTTGGATGAAAGTGTATTTTTAAACAGCTTTTACATCTCCACCCGATACCCAACCGACGTACCGTTCTTTCTCACCCGCTCTCAAATCGAAAAGGCCGTGACAATGGCGACTGATATGTACAACTTCATCCTGGACACCATTTTTGACGAAGATGACGAGGACATTACGCCCCGTGCGCCCTCTGAAAGGACGAATCCTCCCAAAGAAGCCTAACTCCATCCCCTGCCCGTAATTTTGGGCAGGGGATTTTCCGTTACAAGGCCCTGGTGTTCCACGCCTCGGCAAAAGCGGCAACCGGTGAGTAGCGGCATCCTCGTTTCTCTTCGACTGCGTGCAGGGCGACCCGGTAGAGGGCATTAACCTTTGTTACCCACCCGCACAGCGGGTGGGTTTTTTGTTGAGTGTTTCCGCTTCGCCCTCACACGCAACTGTCTTAAGACACTAATAAAAAAGACACATCCCGTAAAATACGCAGATGTGTCTTTCCAATTTGTATCAATCAAATTCAATTATACAAAATAGAGATTATCGTCCGATTATGGGCGGCGGACAATTTGGCACAAACGCGTAGAATTCCCCTGCGGGCATATTCAGATCATGAACCGTACGACTTACCTGCAAATTATCATTACGCTTTAACACATTGTCCACCTGCCTTTCTAGGAATCATTCTCAAACTACTAACAGTTTCTTAACAACTATAGATTACCCTACCACAAAAGTATCTTAATGTCAATCTATATTGTGCAATTTTTCTGTTTGAGTGACCCGACCGTCGCGGTTGATCCGGTAAACATTCAAAACCCCGTCCCAGTCATCATAGGTGCGCTGCTGGCAGAGATAAAAGCCCGCCTTCAGGCAGCCTTTGCAGGAACCGATATTTTACTTCACCGCACAGGCCTCCAGATACTCCATATGCAAGGTATGCAGGCCATATTTCCGAATGCAAATGAGAACCTGGGTGAGAAATCCTTTTCCCCAGCTGTCCGGAGCTAAAAATGCGGTAATGGAATAGCCCAGCCTACGGTATCCCGGTTGAGTACGAAGAGCAAAATCCCGATGCAAGGTGGATTTTACCAAAATTTCGTGTTCAAGCCCCGTCCTTTATGGTATACTAAATAGGAGAACGACTCATGAGGGGGCGCTTTTCTTTGCAGATATCCACAATTCAAACCGAGAAAAAAGGATCCTACTTAAAGGTTTTTTTGTTTGCCATTGCCGTTGCAGCAGTGATTTTTCTTCCATTTTTAATTTATGATAAGGGGTATTTCCTTTTTTACGGGGACTTCAACGTCCAGCAGATTCCTTTCTACCAGCATGCCCATGACAGTGTGCTTAGCGGAAACATCTTCTGGGATTGGAACACTGACCTTGGTGCAAACTTTATCGGGTCGTACACCTTTTACCTGCTGACCAGTCCGTTTTTCTGGCTGACCCTGCTCTTCCCGAGCGCCGCAGTCAACTACCTGATGGCGCCGCTCCTCATCCTCAAATTTGGTGTGGCGGCAGTGACCTCCTATGCCTATATCCGGCGCTTCTGTAAAAATGTAAACATGAGCCTGATCGGGGCACTGCTTTATGCATTTTCCGGCTTTAATGTGTACAATGTTTTTTTCAACCACTTTAACGATGTAACAGCGTTGTTTCCCCTGCTTCTGCTCTCCTTAGAGTTTGCCGTCGTGGAGAAAAAACGGGGCGTTTTCGGCCTGATGGTCTTTGTAATGGCCTCTCTCAACTACTTCTTCTTTGCCGGGCAGGTTGCCTTTCTGGTGCTCTACTTTTTTGCACGGATGCTGATGGACAAGGACTTCCGAATCGATTTACGCACCTTTATCAGCCTTGCAATTGAATCGATCCTCGGCGTTGGGATGGCCGCCGTGGTGCTCATCCCCTCCTATCTCGCCATTGCGGACAACCCGCGAACCTTCAGCTACCTGACCGGATTCAATTTCTGGCTGTATGGCAAGGAGCAGCGCTATCCGAACATTATCGCGAGCCTGTTCTTCCCGCCGGATATTCCGGCAAGGCCGAACTTCTTTCCGGATGCGGACAACAAGTGGGCATCCCTTTCTGCTTATCTGCCTCTCTTTACTCTGACCGGGGTGATTGCCTACATGAAGGCGCGGCCAAAGCGCGGCTTTTCCCGCCTGCTCGTCGCCTGTCTGATTTTTGCCCTGATTCCGGGGCTTAATTCCGTCTTCTATCTGCTCAACGGCTCCTACTATGCCCGATGGTTTTATATGCCGCTACTCATCATGGCCACCATGACCTCCGTTTCACTGGATGAGCACATTGACCAGTTCTCGACCGGAATCAAATGGACCGCTGTCGGTGTGGTTTTCTTCACCATCATGATCGGCTTCACTCCCACGACGGTGGACGGCAAGGATAAAATTGGACTGTATACCTATCCTGATAGGTTCTGGATTTACGTCGGCATTACGGTGGTCTCCCTGATTTTTGTCGTGATGCTCGTGAAGACGTTTAAAAAAGAAAAACACCTACTCTATCAGTGCTCGCTTGTAGCCCTGTGTTTTATTACCGTCTTTTATTCCATCTACTTTATTGCACTGGGAAAAACGCATTCGTATGACGACAGGTGGATTATTGAAACCGCTCTGCATGGAAAAGAACATATCAACCTTGACAAGGATACCTTTTACCGCACGGATGTGTATGAAGGAATGGACAATGAGGCGATGTTCTGGGATATGCCGACCATTCAGGCGTTTCACTCCATCGTCCCCGCCTCGATTATGGAGTTTTACACTTCCATGGGAATCGAGCGCTCCGTCGGCTCCCGCCCTGACCAGTCCTATCACGCACTGCGCTCCCTGTTAAGCGTCAAGTATTGCTTTGTCAACCAGGAAAAGGCAGACGGTTATCAGCCGATGGACGGGTTTACCTATTATACCAGCCAGAATGGATTCGATATCTACGAAAATGAGGCCTATATCCCGATGGGCTTCACCTATGATTACTATATCACGGCAAGCGATTACAAATCTGTCGCAAACAAAGCGAAGGATAAGGTATTGCTGAAAGCTATTTTGTTGGAAGACGGGGAAGAACAAAAAAACAGCGATCTTCTCACCCGCCTGCCGTCGGAGGAATTCTCCGACCTCACAACCTCTTCCCATACCGCGGATGCACGGGCACGTGCAGCAACAAGCGCCTATTCCTTTGAGACGGATTCCAAGGGCTTTACCGCCAAAATCAATTTGGAGCGGGAAAATCTGGTCTTTTTCTCCGTCCCCTATGATAAGGGATTTACCGCCACGGTAAACGGCCAGGCAGCGGAGATTATCAAATGCAATAAGGGCTTCATGGCGGTGCGTTGTCCCGCCGGGCAGGACATCACGATCCGCTTTGACTATATGACGCCAGGGCTCATCCCCGGGCTGTGGATGACCGGTGGATTTGTGGTACTATTCCTGATCTACCTGCTGTGGGTGCACTTAGACAAACGCCGCCATCCGGAGCGCTATGAAAAGCCGGCCATGGGCCTTGCGGAAGAGGATATCCTCAGTATGCAGCGGGTCATGGAGGAACATCCGGTACAGGATGAGGGGCTTTTCCTTTCCATGGATCTCCCGGCAAGGGATGCGGCTATAAAGCCGCCCAACGAAGCAGAAGGGAAATCCTCTTTTAAGGAGACAGTCTCCAGGATACCTTGTGAACCGGACAGCGGTAAGCCGATTTCTTCTTCCGGAAACGACACAGAAGATCCAAAATAAAGGATACCCCCTGGTACGGAAAACAAACCGTAACAGGGGATTCTTTCAGAACGGAATTACAGCAGAATTTTGATTTACGGCCTTTCGCCGAAACCCCGCAATAAGAAATGGAAAGGCGCACTCTGTTATTCTCGTTATGTAGTAAGGCACAAAAACAAATTCATATTTTCCTTTTCTCCGGGTATAATACTTACAAACACAACTGGGGATGTGAATGGATGAAGAAAATCAGGCTAAAAAAATCCGCTCCCGTGTTCATTGGGACGCTGTGCGGCATCCTGAACGGGCTGTTCGGCGCGGGCGGGGGAATTGCCGCAGTCCCCCTCATAAAGTGCGCAGATGTCCCGCTCAAAAAGGCACATGCAACCTCGCTTGCGGTGATTCTGCCGGTCTCCCTCGTCAGTGCGGTTATTTACCTAATGAACGGCAGCGTACAGATTTCCGATGCCCTGCCCTACCTCCCGGGTGGCCTGATTGGAGCGGTTCTCGGAGCTTTTGCGATGTCGAAAATCTCAGGAAACCTGCTCAGAAAGGCGTTTGGCGTGTTTCTGATTTATGCCGCCATCCGGCTGCTGCTCAAATGACGAGTTTCCCTGTCATTTTTCTCTCCAGTCTGATTGCAGGCTTTGTCAGCTCCCTGGGGCTTGGCGGCGGAGGTATTCTGGTCCTCTATCTCTCCCTGTTTTTGAACATGTCCCAGACACAGGCCGGCGGGATTAATCTGATTTTCTTTCTCCCCATCGCGGTTGTCTCCATCCTTATCCATTTAAAGAAAAAACGGATTGATTACAAGCTCGCACTCAAATGTGCACCCTTCGGCGTACTCGGGGCCATTGGCGGTTCCCTACTTGCCCATCATCTTGACCCCACATGGATCGGTAAGGCGTTTGCCGTGTTCGTGCTCATCTTGGGAATCCGCGAGCTGTTTTCCAAAAACAAAAAGCCCGAGGAATCGGAAAGCAAAAAACCGGAAAGCCAAAACTAGGCTCTCCGGTTTTTCTATGCCCCGCTTTGCAGAAACTCTTTCGCCAACCGGTCGAGTGCTTCATAATCCACCCGGCCAAAATCCGTCGTATCAACATTTACGCTCCACGAACCTCCGGTGCAGCACTTCAAATTCGCATCAAAGAGAAAGGTAAATCCCTCATATCCAAAAGATTCAATGATCGGCTTTAAAACGTCCGCAGATTGCGGAGTAAAGTTGCTTTCCAAAATCAAAGGACATCCAGCGCGCATCACCTGCCGCGCCGCATAGTAAAATACCTCGTATGCTGCACCGCCATAGCGATGTGAGATCTCCGGGCTGACCGTGCAGGTGCTCTTTAAAAGCATCCTTACTGAAAAAGGGCAGTTCCACGATTTCGGACAGATGCAGTCCATATCGGGTTTTCCCGGACGCTGGGATTCCCGCAATCAGGATGAGCTTATGGGATTGGCACGGCATTCTTATCCCTGCTTTTCTTCCGGATGGTTGTTCCGGTAATTCAGATAGCTTTCCAAAATAATCGTAGCCGCAACTTCGTCCACGACTTCCTTGCGTTTTTTCCCCCGGGTATCCGTTTCGTTGAGGTACTGGTGCGCCGTCACGGTTGTACTGCGTTCATCCCACAGCTTGACCGGGACTTCTACCAGACCGGAAAGCTTATCGGCAAAGGCTTCACAGATTTTTGCGCGTTCTCCCGCTGTGCCATTCATATTCAGCGGATGGCCCACAATAATCATCCCGGCTTCGTATTCCTTAGCTGCAGCCGCCACTTTCTGCACGGCTTTGAATGCGTTATATTCGGTAATCACCCCAATGGGGGAAGCCAAAAACTCCGTTTTGTCACAAACGGCAAGCCCGGTGCGGGCGTCCCCGTAATCCACCGCCATAATCTTCATACGTTTATCTCCTCTTTATAAGATTGCAGACGGAATCTCATACTGCTCAGGCAAATGGGCCACATCGTTTTCAAATACTACTTTGGGATGGAGGTTCTCGTCAAAGTCTATTCGGGAAACCGCCGTGTTCTGGCTGCATCCCGACAGACAAACATGCTCGACGCCCTCTGAGTGGGCAAAGCACATTAGGTTACAGATCGCACAGCCATGGGAGACAATCACAATTGTTTTCCCTTCATTTTTTCTCACAAGGTCGCAGACTGCGTCTTTCATTCTCTGGTAAACCTGGCGCATGGATTCTCCATCCGGGGCCTCAAAGGTACCGGCATGATTCACCCAAGCATGATAGCTTTCAGGAAAAAGGACGGCAAGCTCCTCGTACCGCTTGCCCTGATAGGCGCCGCCGTCAATCTCAATGAGCCGGTCATCTGTCTCAAGCGAAGCGTGGCAGGCATTACGAATGGCCTGCGCCGTCTGCAACGCACGGCGCAGCGGACTCGAATAGACGATATCCACATGGATTTCCTCAAACCGCTTTGCCAAAGGGGCAAGCTGCCTTATTCCGGAATCGGACAGGCCGGTATCCAGCCTACCTTGAAATACTCTTCTCAGATTGCCCGCCGACTGTGCGTGACGGACGGTAAATACTGTCGTCATAGTATGGTTCCCCTCACTGATTTACTTTCTTAGCATGCACGATATAGCGTTCATCATCCGTACGGTTGGTACAGGTGGACAATGTTAGGATACTGTCCCCAACGGAAACCGGCACCCCGGTATCGTACTGGGATTGTGCAGTAATCATATCCAGATACGCCTGGTACTCCTCATCATTTGCAAACTGGTAGGAGTATGTCTTTCCATAGGTATCTCGGTAATTCCCTGTCAGATAAAACGAAAAAATCTCATACTCCACGTTTCCCTCCTCTGGGGTATTGAGGTAGATGATCGGATGCTCCTGATAGAAATTCTCATCCGTATAATGGCGTAAATCTGCAAACATCTTCCCGTTTTTGATATGGTGTCCGTAGATAATCGTGTTTCTGTCGGAAAAATCCGAAGTATTTCGTTTATCCAGGAATATGCTTCCTGCAATATTATTCTTTCTCTCAAAGGTGTGTTTGAGGTAATATTCGTTGTCGCCCGTCTGCATAATCGGATAGTTTATCGTGGTATCCGGAATGCGAAGCCATCCGACGATTTCCTCATTGATCTGACGCAGCCCTTCATAATTGACGGAAAACCCTTTTGCACCGCTTAAGGTACCATTCTCCACAGGTCCTGCCGTATAGGACTCAAGTTTTTGATATTCCTGCGAGCCAGCGTTATACTCCATAAAAATCTTGATAAGTTCATAGGCGGAAAAACAAAACACCCCGATACAGATGATCATCACGATTGTACGGATGATTTTCCCTGTCTTTTTTTTCATGACCTGCCTCCTCGCATCCTTTGGATAAATCAGAAAGGGACCGCCCTTTATGAATGATATCCGTGGCTTTTCGCCTTAGGCAATCGATAGAATGCCCGAACTGTGGATCTTAGTTTTGCATAAGCTCGCACGAAATTCAACCGCCACTTCGTTTGGATTCATTTAGTGCTCCTATTCTATCATGATTGCAATGCATAAATGATAGAATGGGCCGTCGCCGTAGGCGGACTATAAATATAAAGTGAATAACTGCTTCGCAGTTATTATATCATAAAAACGAAAAAAAGCAGAGTGAAATTCACTCTGCTGGATTTTTCCGGATTATTCTTCGTGTTCCACTGCATTTTCCCAGCTAACCTGGGTATCCCCATCCGCGAGCGCCTCGTCCAGAAGCTTGAGCATCTCCAAGGTACTGCGGAAATGCTGTTCCTTTTTTTCATCCAACCACTGGATCGTTCCCTGCCAGGTGGCATATTGCCGAAACTGTACATGGATGATGAATGTAGCCTTATCGTTTGCCTGTGTGTTTTGAGCCATGAATTCCATCCCCTCATTTTCCGATAGAGTCTGCGAACCTTTTTCTTTTTTAAAACTGCGATGCCGATAAGTTGCCTGCGGAAAAGAGAGGGTATCATAGAGGCTCTCCATTGCGGTGATCATGCCGCACAAATCTTCAAACGCCACTTCCCTGTTGTAATATTGGCTGTAGACCTTTCCCTTAAAAGTCCTGTCTTTGTACGAGGAAATAGATATCCGTACAATCGTATCCATAGCTGTGACCCTTGGTTTAACCGGATACATCGACAGCACCTCTTTTTCCATGGTTTCAACTATATGATAACGCAAGACGGTCACATGCCGGTAACAAAAAAATATATTCAATTTATGAACTTTCTAAAATTATATAAAAATACAGCCGTTTCCCCCTCGTTTGCATTTTTGTACAGTAAATCAGTGCGTCTTGGACATCACACCCAGGAGGTACAGCCGCTGAATATCGGCGTCCATCGTAACCACACATAGGGCATACCATTGGAATCGATACGCTCATAGAAATTATCGCTGTATGGGCCCGCTCTGCTGTTCCACCGGTTCCACCTGGCAGAGCATGGTGCGAAGCTCTATATCATTTCTCTTGTTTACTTTCCGAAAGTTGGAGAGAAGGCGGTTCATGACCATTTCCGCGTTTTCATAGGTTGTCATCGGCAACATGACAACGAGCTGGGCGGAATTATAGCGCCACACAACGTCGCCTTTTCTCAGGCTGCCAATAACGCTGTCCCGCAGCGTTTCCATCATCGACTGGATGACATTGGACGGCGGGACGTTACCCTGCCGGTCCGTCATAGTAATCAGCCCGATGTGGATGGAAAACCCAGTTCTCATAATCAGCCTTGCCTGCACTTGATAAATGCTTTTGAACACATCGTAATCCGTGCAGAAATAAGCGCCTCTGCTCGATTCACAAGCTTCCTTAAGGTCGTCCCGAATGACTTTGAGGTCCATTTCCAGGTTATGCATGTCCTTGACAATTGCTTTGTAAAGCCGACGGGTTTCATCGCTCAGGCTGACGCCGAATTCCTTATAAAACAGATTGGTAACATATTCATAATGGGCAACGGCCTTGTTGTACTGGCCAATTTTTGCATAGGCTCCGAGCAGATACCGGTGGATTTGTTCCTCATAGGGATTGAAAGTAACTGCTGTTTCACAGAGGTTGATGACATCCTCATACCGTTCTTCCTCCTTGAGCAGGGAAGCTGCCTGAAGGACACAATCATTATATGCTGTGGTATAGTGGGCGTTCTTCGCCACAACCCAGTCCGCATAAGAGGATTTTGGCAAAAACTCGCCGGTATACAGCTCAATTGCACGCAGATAACAGCGAATCCGCTCATCAATATCGGCATCTCGGACAGCGGCTTTTTTATACATCTCCTCAAATTCCTCAATATCCACATGGCAGGGAATCTGGTTGTTCCAGGCATAGGTATTGCGCACGTACTGAATGGATTCCGGTCCAAGTTTTTCATCCAGTTTTTTCAGGACATTTCTCGCCCGGTACACTAGGTTTTTGAGCGCCCCAGTCGGGTTCTCGCATTCCTCTACGCTCCACAGCACCTCGATCAGCTTCTCCTGGGAAACGCATTTTTCCCGGTTTGCAATTAGGTACTCCACCAACATCCAGACCTTTTTCACACGGCCGATGTCGTCCGTCACGATATTGTCCCCATACTGGATGGAAAACTCGCCGAACATTTTTATTGTGAAGGTCCCGTTTCGGGTGCCCTGTGTACTGCTCATCCCAACATCCACCTCTATATTTGAATCGTAAGAATATCACTGTTTACCTATGTCCAGTATACACTGCCGCCCCCTGTCTCGCAAGAAAAAACCATCCAAAACGCGTTCGAAAATACTGCACAAAATTGTGAGTCATTTTTTGGTAGCTTTAAAAAAGCCAACAAAACAACGCTTTTCCCTCTGTTATCTCTATTTCAGGTGGACGGAAGGTAACAAATCACCCAGGACATGCAGAGCCGTTTTGTTACCGATGATCTCCTACGGCACTCAATTCAGATATGAAGCCGTTTTTTCAGTTCCGCCTTTGGATCCATTTTGGAAAACACAAAAATCCCGACCAGGGACAAAAAACTTACCGTAATACAGGACAGGGAGGGCCAGCGGACCGTCGCCCACCCGGTGAGCAGGAAAATCAGAGGTACGAGCCCCAGTACTCCGTTGACAATCAGGTAAATGAGGTAATCTTCCGGGCGGCTATGCAGAACCCTTGCCAAAATCACAATCGCAAGCATGGTAAAAAGCAGCAGGGTCGGGATGACATAGTTGACCGACCAACGGTAAAATCCTGTCAGATAATCAATAAGCCCGACTGCGATGGAGATAACAACCGCCTGATACAATACCCCTTTGGTGATGTTGTGCCTCTTCTTGACTGCTGTCACCAATATCACCCACATACAGACGATACCCGCAATTTCAATGAGCGACCACCAAACCTTTGTTGGAACCAAAAAGTTTATCAGCAGGGAGACCGCTCCGGCGGCAAAGGAGAGAAAAATGAGAAGGCGGAAAAAAAGATTGTACTGCTTATAATAGGTTGGAAGATAAGGAAAAATCTCCTCCTGTCCCGAATCCGCTTCTCCCGTGAGCTCTCGTTGACATAGCGGACAGAACTTCCGGTCCGAACCCACTGCAATGCCGCATTTATCACAGGTTTTCATCTAGCACCCTCCTCAATTTCCGGCATGGGGGACGTCTCGATACACACAGGGATCCCGTCTTTTGTCAGCATCCGGAAAAAGTGCTTTTGCACATCCGTCGAAACATACCCGCTCATAAAGTTTATCGTCAGCCGATCAAGATACGAACAGATACAGGCCTGAAGCTTATCCGTCCCGGTCATCAGGTCAAACCGGTCGATATACGGCGCGACGCAGTCCGGCATCGTGATTTTTCCCACATTGGACAGCGAAGCCGTAGTGGATTTCCGTGCAATCCGGCTCGCGGCACCGAGTACAAAATCCTTGAGTACCAAGGGAACCGCCCGTGCGGCGACATTGTGCTCGATGGCGGAAAGCTGCGTCATGCGCTCGTCAATTCTCTCCCTTGAAAGCTCCCGTTCAAACGTACGTTTGACCGAAACAATCACCGGCTCAAGCTTCAATTCCTCCTGGCGCTCAAAGCGGTAGCTCACCCTCATGACGCCAAAAAAGTTACGGGCGGTCGCGGATTCATAATAGTTGCGCAGATTAATCGGAACATCCAAAGATACCGGGCGGCGGCGCGCTGTCACCGGCATCTGCTTGGCAAAGCTTAGCAGCATCACCGCACACAGGTACTCTGTCAGGGTTGCCCCATAGGATTTTGCCGCGCGGATGGCCTCCTTTACGGGCATCGTCCCCTCGATTACCCGCTGGCGGTTTTCCGGCAGGAGCATCCCTTTCATTTGATAGGCGCGTACAACCTTATCACTTTTCGCCTTTTTCTTAGGGTCGTAGTACTTGAGGAAGCTGTCCTCCCCCTTTTCAAAGACAGAGGCATCATAGTCGAGCTTTGCAAGCGGATCCTCCGGGATTTCCGGATGGGCCAGGGAGAGATACCGGCAAGTCAGCGTCCTCAAAAATTCCAGCGCTCCGGTGCCGTCCGATAGCGCATGATAGATTTCCAGGTTGATTCTTTTGCGGAAATAGGTCACTTCAAACAACAGGCTTTTGCGGTTGCGGTCGTACAATTCCGAACAGGGAGGCTTATGCTCCGGCATAACCAATGGGCGGATATCCCGGCGTTCAAGATAATACCAGAACAATCCCCGCTTGAGCACAGAACAGAAAATCGGAAACCGTCTGATAACGTCGTCAAGTGCCATCTGCAAAAGTTGCTCGTTCACCTCTTCTTTCAGCTGGCAGACAAAGCGGAACACCTTAGTGTCCCGCTCGTTGCTTGTCGGGGGAAAAATTTTCGCCGCATTATCAAGTCTACTCCAATCGGAGTTTTTTAGAAAGCTCATTTACTTGTTCACCTCACCCAGAAACCGGTTGATATACCGGTATGCCTTTTTGACGTGCGCAAACCGGGGGCTCAGGGATAAAAAGCCGTGCAATGCATCCCGGATGCGGTGCATCTCCACATGGTTGCCGAAACGTTCGAGCTTTCGTCCATAGGCTTCCCCTTCATCCCGCAGCGGGTCATATTCCGCTGTAATAATCAGCGTGTCTGGCTGATGGTCTAAATACTCGGAGAGGAGCGGGGCAAAATAGGGGTTTAGCCGGTCCTCATTGCTGCTCTGGTACAAATCCATATAATCGCACACTTTTTTGCTTGTAAGCAGGTACCCCTTTCCATTTTCATGCACCGAGGCAAAAGGAGATGTCTCACTGTGGTCGTTATACGTTGCCGGATAGATGAGTATCTGCCTGCGGGGCAAAAAATCCCCCCGGTCGCGCGCCATCAGGGAAACTGCCGCCGCCAGATTACCGCCCGCGCTGTCCCCAATCAGAGTAATATCATCTGTCTTAATCCCAAAAAGGGATGGATCCTCAAAGATTTCCTTTGTTACCCGGTAACAGTCGTCGAGGCCGGCGGGAAAAGGGTGCTCCGGGGCCAGACGGTAATCCACGGAAACCACCCGGTGGCGGGTGATATGCGCCATGTCGGTGCACACCTTGTCATAGCTGTCGATATTCCCTGTCACCCAGCCGCCGCCGTGGAAAAACAGCAGCACCGGGAAATTCCCTTTGACTTCCGGGGAAAAGATCCGCACCGGAATTTCATGGTCGCCGGCGTCCACCTTATGGTCCCAGATTTTATAAAATGGACGCAGGATATGGGCGTGCGTCAGATTGATTGCCGCACGCTGTACTTTATAGGTGTTTTTCGTGTCCAAATCCGGATAGGACAGGGCTTTGAGCGCCTGCCGCATCACCTTGTTAATTGCCATATTGTATTCCCCTCACGCTATTTTCCCAGCTTTTTGGCACTGCCGTCCTGGTCTACCACATAGGCCCTGTCCAGAGTTGCTTTGAGGTTTTTCCGAATCGCCTGCAAATACTCCTGCCGAAGCGCCTGCTGCTCCTGTTGTTCTTCTCCGGTAAGTCCCACGCTTCGCTGCTTACGCGACAATTCGCTGATCCATCGATTTTCTTCTGTTCCATATATTGATACACTCCGGTTCATTTATTTGTTATTGTTATCATATCACAGGGTAAGGGAGAAAACACAGCCATTTTGTGAAAACTCATAGAAAAGGCGTGTTACCGCCTCTAAAAAAAACAAAATGCCTGCAAAAAACATCCCGGAGGGGGTTCCTCCGGGATGTGGTTATTCTATTCAGCCTGTGTGGTCGTATTCGTTTCGTCATCCGGGGATGATGGAGTCGTACCGCCGCCGGTTCCCTCCTCCGTACCGTCACCGGTTCCCTCCTCCGGGTCTGTTGGGGGCGAGCCGCCACCGGTTCCCTCCTCCGTACCGCCGCCGGTTCCCTCCTCCTTGCCCGTTGAAGGCGTACCGACATCGGTCCCCCCATCCGGGTCTGTTGGCTCGGGAGGATTCGCAGGGGGAGTATAGGTAGATTCCTCGGGTTCCTCCGGTGTGGCAACCGAGGGTTTGCTTGAATTAGATGCCCGGTTCTCCTCTTCCTCCGAAGAGACGGCTTTGCTCGAAGAGTTCTTCTTGCTGGAGGTCTTGGAGGAAGCGGAATTATCGTCCTTTGCATCTGGGTCCACATAACCGAACATATTCTCCTTGACGTTGGCATATCCGCCAAGAGGGTTTGCCGCAGCGGTCACTCCGCCCGGCGCGCTGCCTCCATAGGTGACATACCAGCTTTCCGGCATCAGGGGAGAGGAATTCTGCTTGGCGGAAGCGGTATCCACGTTTGCCGTTTCCCCCTCCCGAACCTGACGGGCAACAACGACAAAGTAGCCGTTTGTCAGCTCATCTGTCGGAGTGGCGAGAGTCAGCAGGGTATCGCTGAATTTGACATCCACGCCGGTATTCAGATAGGAGCGTTTGTTCACCTCGCCGATAAACCAATCGAACTCCTCTGGGCTTCTAGGGTAGAGGAACTCACCAAACGCGAGAGAATTTGCATCCGTGCCCACTTCAGTTGTCAGGAATGCACCGATAATCTTCCACTTGGCTTCTTCATAGACCGTATCAAAGTTAATCGTCGGATGGTCTCGGTAATAGGCGATATCCTTATAGTTTATCAAGTTACTGAACATGGTGTTATCTTTCAGATTACTTCCGTACAGTACTAGGTTCGAGCCTTTAATTCTCGCATCGTTGCGGTAATCCATGAATATCGTCCCGTGTTTGTCCTTCTTCCCGCGGAAACTCTTTTTCAGGTAGGTGGTGTTGTCTGTTCCCTTGACAACCGGGTAATCGATGTTGGTATCTTTGATTTCCAGCCAGCCGGCGATATCCTTATTCACCTTATACAGCCCTGCAAACTTTTCCAGGTACCCTTTTGGGTAATTGCTCGGGATACTGGTCGACTCGGTGAGCAGGTGCTTGAGAGACTCATTCTGTTTTTGTGTGGTGAAATAGGACGCGTAATGTGCGGTGATGAAAATCAGGCATCCAATGCAGATCAGCGTACCGAGCGTAAAGAAGATTTTACGGATAATTTCCCCGACGGAATCATTTTTCATTGGAATGCAGTAACCGAAAACCTTTTTATACCATGGTCTTTTGCCATTTTTATCTTTCCGCTTCTGTTCCTTGACAGACGCTTCTTCCCCATCCGAGGAAACGGCGGCTTGTGCCGTTGTTCCGCGGTTTTTCGGTCCCTTAAGCACACCAGCATGGTTGACATCATAGGCCTGCTCCATCACGGACGGGGATCGATCCAAACACAGGCGGATCATGTTGAGCGCCCAAGCCCCAGCGTCGGCAATCGACTGTGCTGTTGCCGGGAATTCCTGCACCCAGCCCTTTCCGTTTTGATAGACAGCGGCATAGACCACATTTTTCGGAGTCTTGTGAGAGAGGGAGACTGCCCGCTGCGTCGGGGAGACAAACGCCACGCCAAACGTGGACTGAGTCAGATCGCTTGCCGCTTTGGCAAGATATACCGCCGATTCCCTGCTCACCGGGGAAAACTTATCCGTCAGCTTTTGCGGCAGGTAGGATAGCGGATCACTCATACCACTATCAATAAGAACCGAAGCGCCCTGCTCATCTTCTAAAATCCGTTTTCTGATAGCGCCCGCACTGCCAAGCTCGCACAGGGAAATGCTCTGCTGTGAGGACTGTAATTTGTGGCAAACGACCTGCTCAATACCCTTGGCATCCTGTCCGTAGACATGATCGCCCAATATCTGCTGTACCTGCTTGATGACCGAGGCGCAGGCGTTTTCCGCATGGTGGCGGGTATTGGCCTTTGCATGGATGGAGATGAGGACCTCCCCATTTTCCTCAGCCGTCTCCACAGAAGGATTGATAAGGCCGGTAAGATGTCCGATTTTCTCCTGCACATCCTGCAGGGAGAGCCCTGCGACACGCAGTGTATGGTTTGCCGTTGTGTTCGTGGAATTCTGCTGTAAAAACGGCAATACCTCCTGCTCGAACATGTCGGCGAGTTCCTCCGGCTGTCCTGGCAATATCAGGATAATCTTGTTAGTCCCCTTGATGGCAAAGCCGCAGGAGGCACTCATTTGGTTCTTGAAGATAACCGCATGTCGCGGAAACATCGCCTGGTGGACATAGGTTTCGTTCATAGTTTCTCCGACCCGGTCCACATAGGCCTTGACCCGGCTGAGCACTTCCTCGTTTAATTCCAGGGACAGCCCCAGGGTCTGGCAGATACAGTCCTTGGAGATGGCATCCTCCCCGTTCCCGAGTCCGCCGGTAATGATGACCACCTCACTGCGGTCGAGCGCCGAAGCAAACAGCCGTTCCAAGCGCTGTGGATTTGTCAGCGCAGCGGATTGGCCCGCCAGGGTGATTCCAACTTCTTTGAGTTTCTCTTTTAGGTATTCCGCATTTTTCAGGGCAGCGTCGGCAACCTCTTCCTGGCTGCCGACTACGATAATTTCTGCATTCATAGAAAAACCTCTCTTTCCCGACAGGTTACAGGCGCGCGGTTTCGACTTTAATGCCGCAAACCGCCTCATCTATCAGCGTTTGAATGTCAAGCGCAGCTTCGGCCGTCTCCACCATGGAGACGGAAGGCCTAGTGCGCGGATGACGCGGAGTAAACACAGTACAGCAGTCCTCATAGGGGAGGATGGAGGTTTCAAAGGTATCGATTTTGCGGGAAATTTCGATGATCTCGCTTTTATCCATCCCGATAAGCGGGCGGAATACCGGCATGCTGCATACCCGGTCAGTACAGGCGATGGCGCCAAGCGTCTGGCTCGCCACCTGCCCCATACTCTCGCCGGTAATCAGCGCTTGGCAGCTGTTTTGCTTTGCCACACGCTCGGCAATACGCATCATAAACCGGCGCATGATAATGGTAAACAGCTCTTCCGGGCAATGCTCCTTAATTTGCTCCTGGATATGGGTAAACGGGACGATATGCAGGCGGATGGTCCCGCAGTATTCGCACATCTCCTGCGCAAGCTCGATGACCTTGAGCTTGGCGCGCTCGCTGGTATAGGGCGGGCTGACAAAGTGGACGGCATCCAGGATCAGGCCGCGTTTTGCCATCATGTAACCCGCGACCGGGCTGTCGATGCCGCCGGAGATAAGCAGCATCGCCTTACCGCTCGAGCCGATGGGGATTCCGCCCGCGCCCTGGATCACGCCCGCATGCACGTAGGCTGCGAAATCGCGCACCTCCACGGTGACGACAATATCGGGATGGTGGACATCCACCTTTAGATGCGGATAATGCTCAAGCAGGTGTCCGCCGACTTCCCGGCAAATCTCTGGGGATTTGTAGGGAAAATTTTTGTCCGAGCGTTTTGCCTCGACCTTGAAGGTCTTTGCCCGCGTCAGTGTATCGCGCAGGTATTCCACTGCGTCACTCTCGATGGTCTCCAGCTTTTTTTCCGTAACAAGGGCACGGGACATTGCAGCAATGCCGAACACCTTTTTCAGGATTTCCACAGCCTCATCCAAATCAATGCCCTCGTCCGAAGGTTCGACGTAGACTGTCGACTGCGCTTTGGTAATCTTGAATTTACCAAGTCGGGATAACCTGCGTCGCATATTTTTTATCATGATATCCTCAAAGGTGGCACGGTTGAGCCCCTTCAAGGCGATTTCTCCGTTTTTGATGAGTACAATCTCTTTCATTTATCTGCTCCTGAATAGTTTTTGTCTGGCTGACCCAAGGCTGTCCGCAAAGGCCCGGACGTCTTCCTCGGTGCTGTACTTGCTCAGGCTAACCCGGATGGCGCTGTCGACCCGTCGCCGTCCGAGTCCCATCGCTTCGAGCACATGGCTTTTCGCGCCCTGTGCGCAGGCGGAGCCGCTGGAAACATAGACCTCATTCTGTTCGAGAAAATGCAGCAAAATCTCCGAGCGGAAGCCCAGTGCGGACACATTCAACACATAGGGCGAGGCGTCGTCCGGTGAGTTGATGACAAGTTCCGGGATTTGCAGCACGCGTTCGCGCAACTGATAGTTTAGCGCTTTGACCCGCTCTTCGTTCTCCTTAAGCCTTGCACAGGCAAGTTCTGCCGCAAGGCCGAGCCCTGCAATGAGCGGGACACACTCGGTACCCGGGCGCAGGCGCTTCTGTTGCTCTCCGCCGAAGGTACGCGGCAAAATACGCGCTTTGTCCGATTTGTAGAGAAATCCGATTCCCTTAGGCGCATGGATTTTATGCCCGCTTGCAGTGAGCAAATCCACCCCGAGCTCCTTGACCGAGATAGGAAGCTTGCCGAATGCCTGTACTGCATCGCAATGAATCAGGATGTTCGGGTTTATCCGTCGGATCTGTTTTGCCATGCCCGCAACATCGAGAATGGTTCCAATTTCATTATTGACAAGCATTGCGCTGACAAGGGAGGTGTTTTCATCCACCGCCTTCACCAGGTTTTCTGTGAAGACATGCCCGTCCGGTTCCGGTTTTACAAAAACGACCTCAAAGCCCTCCTTTTCGAGCTCCCGGCAGGCATCCAGCACTGAGGAATGCTCGATGGCAGTTGTCACGATGCGCTTTGCCGTCCGTTTTTTGGCATAGGCTGCACCGAAAATGGCAAGGTTGTTGGCTTCCGTTCCCCCAGAAGTAAAATAGAGTTCCTCCGGCTTGCAGCCGATACAGGAGGCCACCTGCTTTGCAGCGGTTCGTATGACCTGTTCCGCCTGCAGCCCCAGCATATGCAACGAGGAGGGGTTCCCATAACAAGTTGTCATCGTATCGTAAATCCGCTGAGCCACCCGCGGGTCTACCGCAGTCGTTGCGCTGTTATCCAGATAATGCAGCATTCCTCAAATCACCCTTATGCTCAAATTCGTCCAAAATCCCGCTTTTTCGCAGAATATATAGTTTTTATTATACATTTTTGAAAGGAGCATTGCAATTGCAAACGATTCATTTACATATTTTTAATAAAATCAGGGCAGAATATGCCTGTAAATTTAGCGGGTATCAGACTTTTTTCCCAAATCCCACCGGATGGAGGTAATTTTATGATAACAATTTCCAAGCGAGCAATGATCCGCACCGTCAGTTTCCTTACGGCCGGAATCCTTGTCTGCTCCGGCGCGCTTGCGCAGAGCTACCAAGCCGAGCAAAAATACCGAGCACAGGTACAGTTCGAATACCAGTATGCGCTTTCCGATCTCTCCGATTCCCTTTCCAGCCTCTCGGTCACGCTGGAAAAAGGAATGTACGCCTCAACCCCGGCGCAGGTATCCGGACTCTCCGCCAAGCTGTGGAAGGATGCGGGCGTTGCGAAAAACTGCCTTTCCCGCTTGCCGGTAAGCGATTTTCATCTGCTAAATACCAACCGTTTTCTTTCCCAGGTCGGGGAATATTCCATGACACTGGCAAAAAAAGTTGTCGGAAAGGGAGAAATCACTCAGGAAGAACGCGATACACTTAGCACACTGGGGGAATACGCCAAGCAGATGAACGACTCCGTCACACAGATGAAAAGCGACCTTGACGCGGGTGTGACAAATTTAGAAGACATTCTGACCGCGCATGCGCAGGATGACGGCTCTAAGGAGACCATGAATCTTTCCGGATTTGCTGAACTGGAGGACGATTTTGTCAGCTATCCAACCCTGATTTATGACGGGCCGTTTTCCGACCATCTGCTCCAGAGAGAACCGCTCCTCCTCAAAGATAAAGCTGAAATCACCAAAGAGGAGGCAAAATCGATTGCCGCAAAGGCATTTGGCGTAGAGGATACAAACAAACTGTTGGAGGAAACCGACGAGGAGGGGATGATGCCGGCCTACCGGTTCGCCTATGGCTCTGAGGAAGCCGCCGTTTCCAAGAGCGGAGGATATCTTATCTACAAAGTCTGCTCCAAAGAACATCTAGAACAGCGCTACACCGTGGATTATGCCATCCAGACCGGGGCGCGCTATCTCGCTTCCATGGGGCTGTCCGGAATGAAAAACACCTACTATGAGATTTCCGAAGGCGTGTGTACGATAAACTTTGCCTCCATGGAGGGAGAGGCCACCTGCTATACGGATTTAATCAAGGTATCCGTCGCGCTCGACGATGGGGTGGTTTGCGGCTATGACGCCAGAGGATATCTGACCAACCACAAAGCACGTACACTCGAAAAACCAAAGCTCTCTGCCAGGGAGGCGGCAGATATCCTCAGTGACCAGCTGACGGTGAAAAACTACCAGATGGCGGTCATCCCCACCGATGGGCTGAACGAAGCTTACTGCTATGAATTTCTATGCGAGGGCATTAACGGTGAGAACGTACTTGTCTATATCGACACCCAAACTGGAGAAGAAGAGCGCATTTTGATTTTAATAGAGGATGAAAGCGGAACACTCACGATGTAACCGATCCTCCCTCATTCGGCAAGTGCTGAATGAGGGAGAATTCCGTGATTATACTGATTTATGTGCCCATGTGCAAGTACGCAGTTAAAACGAAATTTATCAAAAAGCTCGGAAACGGGAAACATTCTTATTCTCCGGAATGCTCCGGCATGGCCTTGATTTCATTGCGATAAACACTCAGGAAGAACAAAATCGAAAGTGTAAAACCCACGACCTCTGCAATCGGGAAGGCAAGCCACACCCCGTTTACCCCGATGGCCCTTGAGAGCAGGAAAGCAACTGGGAGAATTACGGCAAGCTGGCGAATCAGCGAGACAATCAAGCTCTTGACGCCATGACCCATCGCCTGGAAAAGGTTGGAGAGCACAATGTTGATGGAAGCGAGTAAAAAACTCAGGCTTATTAAGCGGAGCGCCGGGATACCGATGGAGAGCATCGAATCCGAAGCGTTGAACATCTTGAGCAGAAGGCCTGGCAACAGCCAAAAAATCAGAGTTCCCACCAGCATGATGGAAAAGGCAATGACACAGGCGAGTTTGACGGTACTGATAAGCCGTTTCCGGTTTCTTGCGCCATAGTTATAACCCATTATCGGCATGGAGCCCTGGTTAAGGCCGAATACCGGCATAAAGACAAACGACTGGAGCTTATAGTAAATACCGAGTACTGATACCGCAGTGGAAGAAAAACCGATGAGAATCCCGTTGAGGCAGACAGTCAGCACCGACGCAACCGCCTGCATGATAATAGAGGGAAGCCCAACCGCATAGATATCCTTTACTGACTGCCAGCTAAAGCGAAATCCATGAAAGCTCACGCGGATTTCATGATTTTTCGTATAGAGCATAATCAGTCCGAAAAGCATGCCGACAATCTGACCGGAAACCGTTGCAATCGCTGCGCCCAGCACGTCCAGCTTCGGAAATCCGAACAGCCCGAAGATGAGGATTGGGTCGAGAATCAGGTTTGTCGCCGCACCCAGAAGATTTTGACACATCGGGATGACCATATTCCCGGTTGACTGGAAAATCTTCTCGATATTTACGGACAAAAAGATACCAAAGGTAAAGATTGTCACGACATAAATGTACTGGCAGCCGTACTCAACGATCTGCGCATCCGAGGTAAACGCCTTAAAAAACATGGGAGTGAACAGCGCACCAAACAGCGCAAACATCAACCAGCTTGCCAGTGCCAGGATAATTCCGTGTTCCGCAGCGTGTCCGGCTTCTTCCTTACGCTTTTCCCCAAGCCTTCTGGAAATCAGGGAGTTAATGCCGATACCGGTGCCCACAGACACCGCCAGAATTAATGTCTGAATCGGAAATGCAAGGGATACTGCGGTCAGCGCATTCTCATTGATCTGCGCGACGAAAATACTGTCCACAATGTTGTAAAGCGCCTGGATGAGCATGGAAAACATCGCGGGAAGTGACATTGTGACAAGTAATCTGGGGATCTTCTGCGTCCCCATTTTATTATGTTTTGTCGGTTCCATGGTAAAACCCCTTTATTCGATGAAATTCTTTTCTTAATAACCTTACCATTATAAAGCAAAGCCCACTAGAACGTCGATACGCAAAATGGCCGAAAAGGCCTGCCAAACCATCGTGAATTCTGGTTTACCTGACCGCCAAAGAAGTTTGGGTTTACAAAATCCTGTTTTTTCTCTGCCCGGTCTGTGCTATAATGGGCTTGTCTTTTTCGTCGCGGGCGAAAGGGTTGACACAATTCAGATTGTTATAAGAAAGGGGCATGTTTATGCCAAATCCAATTGCAACCATTCAGATGAAATCCGGCGGGACTATCAAGGTCGAGCTCTATCCGGAAATTGCACCAGGTACGGTCAACAACTTTATCTCCCTTGCAAACAAGGGTTTTTATGACGGGGTCATCTTCCACCGCGTTATCCCAGGCTTTATGATTCAGGGCGGCGACCCGCAGGGAATCGGTGTGGGTGGCCCGGGATATCGTATCAACGGGGAATTTGCAGCAAACGGGTTTGAAAACAAACTTAAGCATACGACCGGCGTCATCTCGATGGCACGTTCCTCTCATCCGGACAGCGCAGGTTCCCAGTTCTTCATCATGGTCGACGATGCGCCGCACTTGGATGGACAGTATGCGGCATTCGGCAAGGTTATCGAGGGAATCGAGGAGGTAAAGCGCATTGTAAATGTCAAGCGCAACCACTCGGATAAGCCGTTGAGAGACGAGGTAATGGAATCCGTGACCGTGGAAACCTTTGGCATAGAATATCCGGAACCGGAGACGCTTTGAGAGTCTGCATTCACTGAGTTTACAAATAACAAAAAAGCGGGAGAAAGCCAATCTGCTTTCTCCCGTTTTTTGTCCGCGGACTGGGCCGCTGTTTTTCGGGGACTTTCTACATCATGCTAAGCACCACGGTAGAGGATCGTCGAGACGCCCATCCAGGAAGTCTCGTTTCCACATCTTTTTGTGCGGAGCCATTTTGCTCCGACGACTTTTGGGGCCGGTGCGCGGCGAAGCACATGTAGGATATACTCCACCGTGACGTCTTTTCTCTCAATGGCCCTGGCGAGCAGAGACTGTGTGATTTTCGTGCTCATGATTCATCCGCTCCTATTCCTGCCGCATGGTTTACCCCTAATATTTGTACCCCTATTGTATTGGCTGGATATCCTAAAATCATGACAACCCTAAATTTTGAAAATTCCCAGGGAGTTGAGCACCGAACTTATCAAAATCGCCACAATACAGATGGGCGCGATGTATTTAATGACCACAACAAATAATTTCTCCCCTTTAAACGAAGAGGACTGGCGCACTTCCTCCGAAATGGATTTTGTCCCGATGACATAGCCCACGAACAGGCTGATGAGCAACGCCACAACCGGCATAAGCACGCTGTTGGAGATAAAATCGAAGAAATCGAGGATGGACATGCCGAGAGGCTGAAAGCCATCCCAAATGCCAAAGCCCAAAGAAGAGGGAATCCCAATCAGCAAGGCTCCTGCCGCAACAAGCAGGCAGGTGGTTTTCCGTTTCCAATGGAACTTGTCTTGGAAAATAGAAACGACTGTTTCCATCAAAGAGACGGAAGAGGTCAGCGCCGCAAAAAAGACGAGCAGGAAAAAGACGGCTCCGAATACCGTGCCAAGAGGCATCTGACCAAATACCTTCGGCAGGGTGATAAACATCAGTCCCGGGCCGGCACCCACGGTGGTTTCACCGCCGGAAAATGCAAAGACTGCGGGGATAATCATCAGTCCCGCGAGAAAGGCAATCCCGGTATCAAAGGTTTCAATGTGGCGGACGGATTTTTCCAAATCCACCTCCCGCTTCATGTAGGAGCCATAGGTAACCATGATGCCCATTGCCAGCGACATTGAGTAGAACAGCTGACCGAGTGCCGCAAGCACTGTCGTTGCGGAAAAACGGCTGAAATCCGGCAGGAGGTAGTATTTGACTCCTTCCATCGCACCCGGCAAGGTCAGCGAATAAATTGTGAATACCAGAGTCAGGATGATGAGAACCGGCATCATAATTTTGCTTGCCTTTTCCACACCTTTTTCTACACCCAAGAGCACGATAATGGCCGTTACCGCGACGAAAAGGGCGAACCAAAAAATAGGCTCCCCGGTTTTGCCGATAAAGCCCTCGAAATACCCGTCCGCGGAAGCGGCAGTGGCATCCCCGGTGACAAAGACGGTAAAGTATTTCGCCACCCATCCACCGATGACGCAGTAATACGGCAGAATTATCATCGGGACAACTGAGCTGAGCAACCCGATAAAGGAATATTTTTTATTCAGGCTTGCAAACGCTTCAATTGAGCTTTTGTGCGTCTTCCTTCCGATGGCGATTTCCGCTGTCATCAGAGCAAATCCGAAAGTTACTGCCAAAATCAGATAGACGAGCAAAAAGATACCGCCGCCGTATTTGGCCGCGAGATAGGGAAACCTCCAGATGTTTCCGAGCCCTACCGCAGAGCCTGCTGCGGTGAGCACAAAACCGAGTTTTCCTGAAAAACTGCTTCTCTCATTTTCCATACACATTCCCCTTAAGTAAAATTATATTGTCTTACTATTATGCCACAGTAAAGCGTAAAAGGAAAGGAAAAATTTTTTCTGCTTCTTGTTTAAGACATAAAAGCGTCGAAAAAGCTCTTCTGCTGTGCCAGTGAGACTAAGGAAAATGATTGTTACGGGCATGAGATAGTCGCCAATCGCACAAGCCCCAAAAATCCCCCGCCCGGATTATAAGGGCAGAGGATCTATTTGTTTTTCTCTATTTTTCGTCACAGACCTGAAAAATAAAGAATTTAAGGTAATAGGAGGTTTCATCTGCCGCCCATAGAATCGGATGGTCAGGTCCCTGCGTCCGGTACTCCACCTGGCGCAGGCGTTTGTGTGCGCCCCGTGCGGCCTCCCCGATGGTTTTGGCAAATAGCTCCGGCGTCATAAAGTGGGAGCAGGAGCAGGTAGCGAGATAGCCGCCGTCTGCGATAAGCTTCATCCCGCGCAGGTTGATTTCCCGGTACCCTTTGACGGCGTTTTTCACCGAGCTGCGGGATTTAGTAAAGGCCGGGGGATCGAGGATCACGACGTCAAACTGTTCCCCGTCCCGCTCCAACTGCGGCAGCAGGTCAAAGACATCCGCACACTGGAACCTGACGGTATCGGTCAGGCCGTTGAGTGCTGCATTCTCCCGTGCCTGCCGTATGCCAAGCTGTGAAGCGTCCACGCCGAGCACACTGCTTGCCCCGGCAATCCCGGCGCACAGTGCAAACGAACCGGTATGAGTAAAACAGTCAAGTACCCGTTTGCCTTTGCACAGGCGCTGGATGGCTCTTCGATTATACTTCTGGTCCAGGAAAAAGCCGGTCTTTTGGCCTTCCGCCACATCGACCAGATATTTTACCCCATTTTCTACAATTGGCACCTTAGGGTCAAACGGGTCGCTGAGAAATCCCTTAAACGGCTCCATGCCCTCCTGCTTGCGCACCTTGGCGTCACTGCGCTCATAGATACCGCGGATGGCTATCCCATCTTCTGCGAGCACCTCGCTTAGCAGGCGGAGAATCTCCCCCTTAAGCCGGTCAATCCCGAGTGCCAGCGATTCCACCACCAATACATCAGAAAATTTATCCACTACAAGGCCGGGCAGAAAATCCGCCTCCCCGAAGATAAGGCGGCAGGTATCCGTCTCTCCGACTGCCTTGCGGTATTCCCAAGCATCCCTTACCCGCATACGCAGGAAGTCCTCATCGACGACTGTATCCGGTTTCCTCGAGAGCATCCTCACTGTGATTTTCGAATTTGTGTTGAGAAAACCGACGCCCATAGGATAACCGTCGAAATCCTCCACAAAAACGATGTCTCCATTCGCGAAATCTCCGGTGATGGATTCGATTTCATTGTCGTAAACCCACGCCGCGCCTGCTTTAAGGGCCCGGCCCTCCCCTTTTTTCAGATGCACTACCGTCCGTTTCATAAGCCCGTCCCTTTCCATCCTTCTGATTTGTTCTCCTTATTATAAATCAGGGTGGACAAAAGCGCAATCTCTTGGCTTGAAGGCAGGTCAGTGATATACTAAAACAAAATGTAAAAATGATCGGGAATCCCGCTGAAACAGGGGCGGGACAAAGAGGAGTATCAGCCATGCAGCATATCTTTTTGGACTTTGAAATGAACCAGATTCCCAAGGCAGCGCGGCCCGAAGGGAGTGTGATGCACAGTGAAATAGTGGAAATCGGGGCGGTCAAGCTCGACGAGGACTATCAGCAGATCGACCGGTTTACCTGCTATGTCAGGCCTGAGCGCGCACCTATCTGCAAAAAATGCACCGAGCTTACCGGCATCACGGATGAGACGGTAAAGAATGCAAAGGAGCTAAAAGACGCGCTGGAAGACTTCACTGCCTGGATTGGCGAGGGAGAGGTGCGCATTTACTCCTGGAGCAGCAGCGATTTGCGCCAGCTGAAAACCGAGTGCCGGGAAAAGGGCATTTATCCGGACGGGCTGGAGCGCCCTTTCCGCCGTTGGATGGATTTCCAAAAAATCTATACCCGCCTGATGGGGCTGTCAAGGCGCTCCAAGCTCTCGCTGAAAAATGCCATCGGCACGATTGAGGAGGATTTCTCCGGCAACCAGCACAGCGCGGCGGACGATGCGGAAAACTCCGCTTCCCTGCTGACTATGGTGATGACCCAGCCGGAGAAATTTGCCAGTCGCACAAAAATCATCACCGAGACGGTCAACGTCAAGCATCCGCAGCAATCCACGCTGGGCGACATGTTCCCCGGCCTGCTTGGGGCGTTTTCCGAGGAATAAGGGAGGGATTTTCCGTACCTTATCCAATTCAAATGATCCGATGAAGCCACTTGAAGGGCGAAGAATAGAGTCCCCTTTCCTGCCGTACACTCCGGGACATTGGAACCGATGGCTGTCTGCCGGGCGCTCTGGCGGGAAGCGAGACCTCCCGGTACGCCCCGCTTCCATATGGGAGGATATTGACAAACACGACGGGAAATAAATCGCCAGATTCACCTATCTTGAGGAGGAAAAACTATGAGTTTTGCTGGAAAGGTCTGTATCATCACCGGCGGGGCGCTCGGCATCGGGCGCTGCCTGACAAGAGAATTTGCCGTACAGGGCTGCCGTATTGCCTTTATGGACTGGGACAAGCCGGCGGGGGAGGAAAATCTCCGCTGGCTGGTTGAGCATGGATCTGACGCCCTGTTTTTTCATGGGGATGCCGGACAGCAGGAGGACCTGGAGCGTTTTGCCGAGCAGGTAACAATGCGATTCGGACAGGTGGATTTTCTCATCAACAACGCCTGTATCAGCCATCAGGGGCTTCTTAGTGGCTGTGGGTATGAAAGCTTTCTCGAGATCCTGCGCATCGGCGTCGCCGCGCCTTATTACCTGACCAAGCTGTTATTCCCGCTGTTTGCACCGGGAGCGTCTATCGTCAACATCTCCTCCACGCGCGCATACCAGTCCCAAGCGGATACCGAGAGCTATACCGCCGCCAAAGGCGGAATATCCGCACTGACCCACGCGATGGCAGTGAGCCTGGCCGGGAAAGTGCGTGTTAACTCCATCTCTCCCGGCTGGATTGACACCGGGGCCTGGCACCAGGCAGACTATCAGCCGCAGTACAGCGAGGGAGACACGCTTCAGCATCCTTCCGGCAGGGTCGGAAACCCAACGGATATCGCCCGGGCCGCCCTGTTTTTATGTGATGAGGCAAACAGCTTTATCAACGCGGAAAACCTGACGGTTGACGGCGGAATGTCCCGTTTAATGGTTTACCACGCGGATGAGGGATGGGACTATCATCCGAACCGGCATGAATAAAGAGAAGCGCCCCGGAGCCTACCTGCTTGCGTGTTCGGACGGGACTCTCTATGCGGGCTGGACCAACGATATTGAAGCGCGGCTTAACTGCCACAACAGCGGTCATGGGGCAAAATACACCCGTTCGCGCCTGCCGGTTACTCTCGTCTACTGGGAAGAGTGCGAGGACAAGCAGTCCGCGATGCGGCTCGAGTACCGGCTTAAGCAAATGACAAAAGCGCAAAAGCTGATGCTCATCGAGCAGGCAAACCGGAAGAGGCAGGACTGAGACTTTTCTCCCTAAAACAATTGAAAATTAGAAGCACCTTTTTCACGGCAATTTTAGAAAAATTGGTATAAGAGTTTGTTCCATGTCCATACTACAATCGAAAAATCTTTCGGGAGGAACATAGTATGGATTTTGAAAACAGCAGAACGAAAGCAAACCTGTATTCCGCATATGCAGGGGAATCTCAGGCAAGGACAAAATACAACATCTATGCGGATCAGGCCAGAAAAGAAGGCTACCAGCATATGGGAGACATGTTCGATACCACTGCCGCCAACGAATGGGCGCATGCGACGATGTGGCTCAAACACATCAATGGAGGCGCTATCAAATCCACAACCGATAATCTAGTTGACGCGATGGCAGGCGAGCATTACGAGTGGTCTGAGATGTACAAGGAATACGCCGAGGTCGCCAAGGAAGAGGGCTTCAAGCAGATCGCAGCGGAGTTTGAGCTTGTCGCGAGCGTGGAAAAGATGCATGAAGGCCGTTTTCGCAAGATGAGCGACGATTTAAAACAGCAGATGGTATTTAAAAAACCAACCTCCGTCACCTGGATCTGCCGCAACTGCGGTTATGTCTATGAGGGCGCGGAGGCTCCGAAAATCTGTCCCACCTGCAAATACCCGCAGGCCTTCTTTGAAGTTAAATGTGAGGCATAAGCTTTATTTTCATAACCCCCGGAGGGCAGCCTGAACAGGACCAGTAAAAACGGACAATGGACAAAAGCCCCCTGATGTAGGAAAATAGAAGTACTACATCAGGGGGTATTGTCATGTCCAAAAGGAAATACACGCATAACCAGTTGGATTTGTGTTTATCTCCATAACTCCAGCTTTATCGGGGTGGCTGATACTCCGCCGGGAGTTTGCGCACTGCCGTCTATCCCTGCGGATGAGGGTCAAGAGAGAAACCAACATTGCGGCTGACAGGGAGGTTTTTCGCTTATTTCTGCATCAGCTTGACCATAACGGCTTTCTGTGCATGCAGACGGTTTTCCGCTTCGTCAAAAATTTCCGGATGTGCCTCGAAGACCTCATTTGTGATTTCCTCACCGCGGTGTGCGGGCAGGCAGTGGAGCACCAATGCGCCCGGATTCGCGTGCTCCAGCAGATTGCTATTAATCTGATATCCTGCAAAAATCTTTTTACGTTGCTCAGCTTCTCCCTCCTGGCCCATGGAAGCCCAGACGTCGGTAAGCAGAACATCCGCGCCCTCGGCGGCTTTGAAGATATCGTCGGTCAGCTGGAAGTTTTCGCCGTAGCCCCCGGCAAAGTCGAGCACGGCCCGATCCGGCTGGTGGTCATTCGGAGTGGCGACCGATACCTTCATGTCAGTTTTCAGTCCGCCGACAATCAGAGAATTCGCCATGTTGTTTCCGTCGCCGATATAACACATTTTCAGCCCGTTCAACCGCCCCTTATATTCCCGGATGGTGAGCAAATCCGCAAGCACCTGGCAGGGATGGCAGAAATCCGTCAGCCCGTTGATGATGGGGATGGAACCATACTCGGCCAAATCCTCCACTTCCTGTTGTTCAAAGGTACGGATCATGATGCCGTCAAGGTATCTGGAGAGGACGCGCGCAGTATCCTGCACCGGTTCCCCGCGGCCAATCTGCAGATCGCGGTTTGAGAGAAACAGCGCCTGCCCGCCGAGCTGGTACATACCGACCTCAAAGGAAACGCGGGTACGGGTAGAGGATTTCTGGAATATCATTCCCAGGCTCTGCCCTTCCAGGCGATGGTGTTTGATACCGTGTTTGTTTTCATATTTGAGCTGATCCGCGAGATTTAAAATCTCCTTAATTTCAATCGGGGTCAAATCGAGCATTTTCAGCAGATGTTTCATAGGTCGTCTCCTCTCATTTGTTATGCGATGGCCTTTAATACCTTTTCCAGGATGGCAAGGCCCTTGTCGATTTCTTCATAAGTAATGGTAAGCGGCGGAAGCAGGCGGACGGAGGTTTTTGCAGTCAGCAAAAGCAGGCCTTCTTTGACACAAGCCGCCGCAACCGCGGAAGAAGTGCCCACATCCAAATCAAAGCCGATCATCAGGCCGGTTTGACGGACCGCCTTGACATGCGGCATTTTGCCGAGCTTCTGAGCAAAATATGCACCTTTGTCTTTGACCTGCTGTAAAAATTCCGGTTGGCTGACAAGATCCACCACGCAGTTTGCACCCGCACACACAACCGGGTTTCCTCCATAGGTGGAGCCGTGATCCCCTGCCCCGAATACCTGGAAGGTCTTTTCATCCGCGAGAATTGCCCCGATCGGAAGCCCCCCGCCAAGCCCTTTTGCGCTGGTAATAATATTCGGATGCACGCCGTACTGCTCATAGCAGTAGAAGGTGCCTGTACGCGCCACGCCGGTCTGTACCTCGTCCGCAATCAGGAGGATATCCTTCTCCCTGCACAGTGCCTCAACCTGTCTGACAAATTCCCGATCCAGAGGGATGACTCCACCCTCGCCCTGGATAAACTCAATCATAATCGCGGTTGTATCCGCGTCGGCTTTTGCCTTAACGTCTTCCATGTCCCCGGCAAGTGCATAGGCAAACCCCTCCGTCAGAGGAAAAAAGGATTTGTGAAAAACATCCTGTCCGGTTGCGGCAAGAGTGGTCACCGTCCTCCCATGGAAGGAATTGACCAGGGTGACAATCTTGGTGTGGTTTTCGCCATAATGATCAATCCCGTATTTTCTTGCAATCTTGATGGCGCCCTCGTTTGCCTCCGCACCGGAGTTTGAGAAGAACACCCCTTTACAGCCGGTCAGCTCACAGAGCTTTTTGGCCAAATCCCCGCAGGGCTTTGTATAATACAGGTTGGATGTGTGATTGAGAACTGCGGCCTGACTGCACACTGCATGTACCCAGGCGTCGTTGCAATAGCCGAGGGAGTTGACTCCGATCCCGCTGCCGAAGTCAATGTAGGTCTTTCCGTCAAAATCCTCACAGGCCGCCCCTTTTCCGCTTTTTATGGCGGCGTCGAACCGGCCGTAGGTATTCATAATATACTGTTTGTCCTGCGCCTTTATGTCTTCAAACATGGTTTTTCTCCTTTAATAGAACATGGTGCCGATACCCGCGTCTGAGAGCATCTCAATAAGGATGGAGTTGGGGATGCGCCCGTCAATGATAACGGATTTCTTGACCCCTCGTCGTACTGCTTCCACACAGCACTCAATTTTCGGAATCATGCCCCCGGAGATAATGCCCTGGCTGATGAGATAGGGCACTTCGCTGACGCTGACCTCCGGCATCAGGGTGGACTCGTCGTCCTTATCTTTGAGAAGGCCGCGGATATCCGTCATCAGGATGACATTTTCCGCGTGCAGTGCGGCTGCAATGCTCGCCGCTGCGGTGTCCGCATTGATGTTGTAGACATTTCCCTCCTCATCGCAGCCCACGGTCGCGATGACAGGAATATAGCCGTTGTTCAGGGTGTCCTCGAGAATCTTGGTGTCAATGTTTACAATATCGCCGACAAACCCGATATCCTCGCCGGCCTCATGTTTTTTGCAGGTGAACAGTCCCGCATCCATCCCGCACAGACCGACTGCGCTGCCTCCGTGCTTTTTCAGCAGGGCAACCAGGTTTTTGTTGACCTTGCCCGCAAGTACCATCTGAACAATCTCCGCAGTTTCGGCGTCGGTATAACGAAGCCCGTTTACAAATTTGGACTCCTTACCGACGCGCTTGAGCATGTCATTGATTTCCGGGCCGCCCCCATGCACCAGCACAACCTTAATGCCGACTAGTGAAAGCAGAACGATATCGCTCATAACCGCCTGCTTGAGTTCCTCGCTCTTCATGGCGTTGCCGCCATACTTCACGACAACGATTTTGTTATAGTATTTTTGAATATATGGAAGCGACTGCGCAAGTACCTGAGCTTTATCGCTGTAGGAAATTTCCATGTTCGGTTCCCCCCTCTTTGTCTTATCAAGTCCGGTAATCCCCGTTGATTTTCACATAATCATAGGTTAAATCACAGCCGTAGGCTGTTTTGGCGAATGTGCCGCTGTTAAGGTTGATATCGATGACAATCTCATCTTCGAGCAGGATATTCTTTGCCAGTTTCTCGTCAAAGGCGACTCCCGCCCCATCCTTACAGACAAGAATCCTTCCCGCCTTGCTCTGGAACGCGACATCCACCTTTTCCACATCCACATCCACCTTGGCATAGCCGATGGCGCAAAGGATGCGTCCCCAGTTGGCGTCCGCGCCGAAGACCGCCGCCTTGGTCAGGCTGGACATCACAACGGATTTGGAGACGATCGTTGCCTGTTCCTCGCTTATGGCGCCATGCACCTTACACTCGATGAGCTTGGTTGCGCCTTCGCCATCCTTTGCCATAATGCGGGCAAGATAGGTGCAAACCTCCATCAGCGCCGCATAAAACGCCTGATATCCTTCGCTGTCCCTGTCGCAGATTTTTTTATTGTCCGCCAGACCGGATGCCAGAATGCTCACCATATCGTTGGTAGACGTATCCCCATCCACACTGACCATATTAAAGGTATCATTTACCGCATCTGAAAGGGCCTCTTTTAACAGGGATTTTTTGATTGCCGCATCCGTGGTGAGGAAACCGAGCATGGTCGCCATGTTCGGATGAATCATACCCGAACCCTTGGAAATACCTCCCAAACGGCACACTGTGCCGTCCACCTCAAACTCAACTGCAATTTCCTTGACGCGTGTATCCGTCGTCATAATGGCCTGCGCCGCGCCCAAGCTGCCGTCCGCGCTCAAAGCTTCCGCAAGCTCCTTGATATGGGAGGCAATCGGTTCGATTGGAAGCGGCTGCCCAATCACGCCGGTGGAGGCGACAATGACATCATCCGCCGCAATGCCAAGTACGTTTGCGGCAAGCAGGCACATCTCCTGCGCCTTTTCCGCGCCGTCTGCATTACAGGTGTTGGCATTGCCGGAGTTGACAATGACCGCCTGTGCGTGTCCGTTTTTGATATGGTCTTTTGTCACGGCAATCGGCGCGCCTTTCACCTTATTGGTGGTATAAACAGCCGCTGCCTTACAGGGAACACGGCTATAGATCAGCGCCAAATCCTTTTTGGGGTTATTCGGTTTGATTCCGCAGTGGATACCTGCCGCCGTAAAGCCCAGCGGCGCACAGACTCCACCGTTTATCTGTTCGACTGTCATATGTTTTCCTCCCCGATTTCAGATGGCCGGCGGTACAAGATGAAGTCCACAGTCCTCTTCCAGTCCGCATTTCAAGTTCATGTTCTGGATAGCCTGGCCGGCCGCGCCCTTGACCATGTTGTCAATGGTGGAGACAACAATGAGCTTATTTGCCCTGGTATCCACAAAGATTCCCACATCACAGTAGTTGGAGTAGTGGACGTTTTTCAGGTTCGGGACGTCCCCAAGCTTTACAACACGTACAAACTCTTTATCTTTATACATATTCTCATAAATTTTGTGGATTTTCTCAGCAGACATCTCTTTTTCCAAGTCCGCATAGATGGTGGAGACGATCCCACGGTTGACTGGAAGCAGGTGGGGAACAAAGGTGACGGTGAGTGTTTCCCCCGCAACCTCGGAGAGCATCTGCTCAATTTCCGGGGTATGGCGGTGCGTGCCGACTTTATAGGGGGCAAATGCCTCATTGCACTCCGGGTAGTGGGTGTTCTGGGTAAGCCCGCGGCCGGCTCCGGTAACTCCGGACTTGGAGTCAATGACAATCCCCTTCGTGGAGATGAGCTTGTGTTTCAGCGCCGGGGCAAGGCCGATGGCAATACTGGTGGGATAGCAGCCGGGATTTGCAATGACATCCGCGGATTTAACCGCGTCACCGGTAATCTCCGGGATGGAGTATACCGCATTCCTATGGGCTTGAGGATGCTTATAGCTGCCTTTATACCACTCCTTGTAATCCGCTTCGTCATGCAGGCGGAAATCCGCGCCCAAATCAATCAGGAGCTTTCCCTTCGCAAGGCACTTGACCGCGAGGTCTTAGGCGACGCCGTGCGGCACGGATGCAAAGATCACATCACAATTGTCAATGACGGTGTCCTCATCCACCAGGATGTCGTCGTTAATGTGGTAGAGCGCCGGATAGATCTCGCTGATTGGCTTGCCTTCAAAGCTGACCGAACACAGCGCCGTAATTTCTGCTTTTGGGTGCCCAAGCAGAAGGCGAATCAGTTCGACTCCCGCATATCCGGTGGCACCGATAATACCCACTTTGATTTTTTCCATGTTGTTTCCTCTTATTTCCAATACTGGTTATCTCTTTATATTTTCTGTTTTTACTTTCTATAGCCTCTGCTCTCATACGGGGTTCCTCCCCTTCGCGACGGGTAACCTTTTCGTTACTCAGAGAAAGGGTTATCGAAAAGGCGAGGTCAGGGGGGCTGCGCCCTTTTCCCTGACAACCTCCTTTATGCTCCATAGCCCTAATAAATGGTCACACCAATTATAAACAGAGCGGGGGAGGGGTGCTGGGGGACCATATTACGTTTTTTGGTTCCCCGGCTCGACAAGCAAAATAGACCGGATAGGTACACAGGAGATAAGCAAATACTAACAGTATTTATTTACCTAAATATTCCATAACGTCATTAATATGGGCCTGTACCGCCTCAGGCGCCGGACCACCCGGTACGTTTCTGCCGTTCACACAGGTATTCAGATTGATGGCCTGATAGACATCCTCCTCAAAGACATCACTGAGAGAACGGTAGTCCTCCAACGGGAGTTCCTCAAGCACAGTATCCTTTTCAATACACATGGCGACAAGCTGCCCGGTGATTTTGTAGGCGTCACGGAACGCCACGCCCTTTTTCGTGAGATAATCCGCACAATCCGTTGCATTGATAAAGCCCTTCGCTGCGGCTTTTCTCATATTGTCCGGAAGAACTCTCATCGTCTGAACCATCGGGATCACCGTGACAAGGCACATTTTTGCAGTGTTGATCGCGTCAAAGGTGGCTTCCTTATCCTCCTGCATATCCTTGTTGTAGGCAAGAGGAAGGCCTTTCATCATGGTGAGCAGGGTCATTAAATCGCCGTAGACCCTGCCTGTTTTGCCGCGCACAAGCTCGGTGATATCCGGGTTTTTCTTCTGCGGCATAATCGAGGAACCGGTCGCATAGGCGTCGTCGAGTTCCACATATTGAAATTCCCAGCTGCACCACAGGATGACCTCCTCGGAAAAACGGGAGAGGTGCATCATCAGGATCGAAAGGGCGCTGGTTAGATCCAGCATAAAGTCACGGTCGGAAACCCCATCCAGGCTGTTTTTCGTAATCTGATTAAAGTGAAGAAGATCGCAGACCATCTGGCGGTCAATCGGGTAGGTGGTTGAGGCCAGCGCCCCGCTGCCAAGCGGCATGTCGAGTGTGCGTTCCTTCGCTCCCTCAAGTCTTGCGATATCGCGGCGGAGCATCTCCGTATACGCCATCAGATGATGGGCAAAGGTGATGGGCTGTGCCCGCTGCAGATGGGTGTAACCCGGCATAACCGTGTGCAGGTTTTCTTGCGCCTTTTCACAGAGCGCCGCCATCAATTCCTTGACTAATGGGATGATTTCCTCAATTTGATCGGCCACATACAGCCGATCATCCAGCGCCACCTGGTCGTTCCTGCTTCTCGCGGTATGCAGGCGCTTTCCCGCAGTGCCAATGCGTTTGGTTAGCTCCGCTTCCACAAACATGTGGATATCCTCGGCCTCCATATCAATGGAGAGGACGCCCGCCTTGATATCTTCCCGGATGCCGGTTAATCCTATGATGATTTTATCCGCGTCCTCCTGCGGGATAATTCCCTGTTTTCCAAGCATTGTCGCATGGGCGATGCTTCCTCGGATATCCTGTTCATACATCCTGCAGTCAAAGGGAATGGAGGAATTAAAATCGTTGACTCTTGAATCAATCTGCTTTGAAAACCTGCCGGCCCACATCATGTTTTTTTCACTCATCTGCCTGCCCTGCCTTATATCTATTTTCTGATATCATCTTTCTCAAATGAGAACAAGGGGAACCGCATTTTGCCTGGGTTCCCCTTTATTTTTTCTCTAAAACGCCTTATTTGACCATACCGCGTTTTTCATCGAGCATTGCCTTGACCTTGATTGGAAGGCCAAAGAGGTTGATGAAGCCTGCGGAATCGTTCTGATTGTAATTGTCGTCCTCGCCGAAGCTTGCGGTTTCCTCATCATAGAGGGTATAGGGGCTGGTAACGCCTGCATTGATGAGATTGCCCTTGTAAAGCTTCAGTTTGACCTCGCCGGTACAGGTTTTCTCCGTTTCGTCCACAAACGCGGAAAGGGCTTCCCGCAGCGGAGTGTACCACTGCCCGTTATAGAGGATATCTGCAAATTTCAGTGCTACCTGCTGTTTGAAGTGCTGGGTTTCCTTATCGACACAGATCGTCTCTAGAATATCATGCGCCTCATAGAGGATGGTTCCACCTGGAGTCTCATACACTCCTCTGGATTTCATGCCGACAAGCCGGTTTTCCACGATATCCGCAAGGCCAATCCCGTTTTCCCCGCCGAGCTTGTTAAGCTTTTGGATCAGGGTAACACCATCCATTTTCTCGCCGTTTAAAGAAACTGGAATTCCCTTTTCAAAGCCGATGGTGATGTAGGTCGGTTTGTCCGGAGCCTGTTCCGGGGAAACTCCCATTTCCAGAAACCCCTCTTTGTTGTACTGCGGTTCATTTGCCGGATCCTCCAGATCCAGTCCTTCATGAGAAAGATGCCAGAGGTTTTTATCCTTGGAATAGTTTGTCTCCCTTGTCAGCTTGATGGGGACGTTCTTCGCAATTGCGTAATCAATCTCCTCATCCCTGGATTTTATCTCCCAGGTTCTCCACGGAGCGATAATCGGCATGGTCGGAGCAAACGCCTTGATAGCAAGCTCAAACCGAACCTGATCGTTTCCCTTGCCGGTGCAGCCATGGACGATAGCGTCGACATTTTCTTTCTTTGCAATTTCTACAAGCCGTTTGCCGATAATCGGCCGTGCAAATGCGGTACCGAGGAGATATTTGCCTTCATAGACAGCGCCTGCCTTGAGAGAAGGGAAGATAACATCCTCGACAAGCTCTGTTTTGAGATCCTCAATGTAGAGCTTGGAAGCACCTGTTTTCAGCGCCTTTTCTTCCAGTCCGTCAAGCTCCGCTTCCTGTCCGACATCGGCTGCCACTGCTATGACCTCGCAGCCGTAATTGTCCTTGAGCCAGGGGATGATAATGGATGTGTCCAAGCCGCCGGAATAAGCGAGCAGTACTTTGTTGTATTTCTGTTTCATCTTGTTTGCCTCCTGATGGTATATCGTGAATTTATTTGCGTCCTATGTTTATAATTATACAAAGACATTCTGAAAAATCAACCCCTTTTATGCATAAATATGCTACATTTTAATTTTTCTTGTTTTTGTTGTATATTGTGGATAAATTCGCTTGTATCCTGTATGGTTTAACGAAAAGTTAGTGTTCTTCATCCTATAACCAGCCGGTTTCATCGGTCCGGAAGGTCAAGATACCGCGATAGAAAAAGGAAATCATCTGAATTTATATGCATCCATTGCATGAGATTTTTTACACGTTATCCTACAATTTGCGCTTGGGAATATGGTGCACATTGTTTTCATCCCGAAATTAGGAGGTTGGCTGACCCACCTCGATTTCTTCCAGAATAATCGGCTTATCCGGTGTGCCGAGGGCGAGGATCATCATTGGATTATAGCGCTCTGAGAACTTTAAATCACGCACCAAATCCTCCGGGACAAATTTGCGGCCGTTTTCGGCCACTTTTTTCGTTTTTTTCCGTGTTCCTTTTTAAAAAGGAAGCAGACTTGACATAGGAACAAAATTTCGGGATAAAATCCGATTTTCCGCATAGATATTTAGCAGTTTAAATAATTTTTTTTACAAATACTATGCTTTTGAGCGGTCTCTTATGTTATAATAAAAGTAAGTTTTAGAATGGGATTTTACCTCTGTTCTCTCTTGTCAGCCTGCTTTTTTGTGGTCGGATTTTGCCTGCCCCGATAAAAGGCGTTGCCGAAGGCCCTCAGGGATACCTCCACAAAAATGTGGGAGGACTTCACTTTTTAAGATTGAACAGCCGTGCAATCCCATGAACCAAATAACGAAAGCTTTTCTCGGGGAGGTTACCTTTCATGCCAAAGTTCTGTGAAATTAATCCGAAGCATTTTGATTACAACGTGTTCCGTCTGATTGGCGATAAATGGAGCTTACTCAGCGCCAAAAAGGACGATGCGTTCAACATGATGACCATCAGCTGGGGAACCTTCGGCGTACTGTGGGGACGCAATGTCGTCAACGTCTTTGTACGGCCCCAGCGATATACTTATCAGTTTATCGAAAACAGCGACACTTTCACGCTGTGTTTCTTTGATGAGGATTATCATGAGGCGCTCCAACTTGCAGGGACAAAATCCGGCCGTGACATTGACAAAGTAAAAGAGTGCCGCCTGACTCCGATCATTGACGGAAATGCCGTTTACTACGAAGAGGCCAGATATGTCTTTATCTGCCGCAAGCTCTACCGTGAGCGTTTTAATCCGGAGCATTTTCTTGACGAAAACATCAAAACCGGCAGCTATCCGGGCGGAGATTACCATGTGTCCTTTTTCGGTGAAATTGAGCGTCTTTTCGTCCGCAGGGAAGAGGAGAAAATCGACAAAATATTACTATAATTATAATTGATTTGATAGGAAAACCAGGCCGTGAGGAAATTCTCACGGCCTGTGTTTTCTCTCAATCTTATTTTTATCCCAAGTTCCACCCTAACCGTACACTGTAAAAGGCTTTCTTTGCAACCCATGCGATAGATTTTCAGATGTATAATAAGGAAGCCAGGGACAGCTCTCACACATTGCTTTCCATTTATTAAACGTACCCGTACAACCCACGGACGGAGGCTTCCCCGGAAGAGACCAGAATGGTTCCATTCCCGGTGGCCACTTCCAGTGAGCCGTCTTCATGGATACCGATTGCCCGGCCGGTAACCTCTCCTTCCCGGTAAAGTACCCGCACTTCCCTGCCGAGATTGATACATAGGGGGGCATATTCTTCTACCAATGATCGAAATCCATACAATTTATACTGTTCGTATAATTTTTCCAGTTCCTCCAGGATTCGTCCGGCTAGCTCCTCATGGGAAAGGGAAATTCCGGTACACATCAAAACGGACCCAGCATAGGGCAGGCCACACGCCTGATAATACTCCTCCGGCGCATGGGTGTTGACCCCAATGCCGCAGACAAGAAAACCCTGATTTCCGGAAAATCTGCTCTCGCATAAAATACCCGTTACCTTTTTCGTACCGATTACAAGGTCATTAGGCCATTTAATCCTCACATCCGCCCCGCACAGGCTATGTATCGCCCTAGCTGTGGCGATCCCGCACAAAATCGGCATAATTTTAGCGTCTTTCATAAGTGCGGGACGAAACAGGACACTTAGGGCCAGCGTATCTCCCGGGCGCATCTGCCAGTTGCGCCCCAGCCGTCCCTTTCCTGCTGTCTGGCTAGCGGCAACAACAGCTGTTCCATCGGGCAATTCCTGCCCGTGCTCCTTAAGATAATCATTGGTGGAGCCAAGGGAGTCGAAATAGAGGAAATGCTGTCCAAGCTTTTTGGTCTGTAAGTTTTTCAATTCCATAATCGTCACCATCAGGCTTTCAGCGGCTTGATAACCGGAACCAGATGTTCCGGTGTAAAATCAATGACCGCATAAGTCGGTTTTCCGTCTTTTGGCATGCCCACACTGCCGGGGCATACCACATAGAGCCCGCCTCGATAGGAAATATCCGGGACATGCGTATGTCCATACAAAACCATATGCGCCTGATGGCGTTTTCCAAGTTCAAACAGCTCCTGTCTGGTTTTTTTCGCGTTATATAGATGCCCGTGGGTATAGACGATGGTATATCCATCCTTAACCAGGATATCGGTATTTTTATCTTCGCAGGAGAGGTCGCAGTTTCCTCTCACACTCAGGATGATCTTATCCGGGTACAGACAGCGGACATCGTCCAGTTCTTTTTTGCGGTCGCCCAGAAATAAAAAGCAATCCGCACCCGTTTCATTTTCAATTACCTGGTTAAGATGGTAAAAATCCCCATGGGAATCAGCCATTGCCACAATCCTCATTCTTTTTTCCTCCTTATATTCTGCTCTTCTATTTATCTTTTCCATATCATAAAAATAATACCAGCATCGCCTGCTTCTGTAAAGATTTCGTCCTGCGGGCGCTGACGACTTTCACTCAACAAACGGAGGTTTTTGTATGGATTCTCAAAACAACATGAACGCCCTGCTCTCCCTTGCCGCCAAAAAGCTTGGCACCAGCCCGGAAAAACTGATGAGCGACATCAAAAGTGGAAAATATAACCATTTACAGGACAGTGCCGACCCAAATCTGCTCCAGACACTTAAAAAGAACCCAAAAGCCCTGGAATCCCTCTTAAACGGAGGAAACATTGATGATGTTATTAAAAAAATAAAGAGGGGATGATGATGTGGACAATTTACAAAACCAGCTAAACGCGTTTCTGTCCAGTAAGGACGGGATGAACAAACTACAGCAGCTGGCTTCCGCCCTCTCCTCTAACCAAACTGCAAACGGGCAAAACTCAAATCCTGCACCTGATCCCTCCCCCGCCTCCGGGCAGGGCGGAGGGGGTATGCCGGATTTGTCCGGCCTGATGTCCATGCTGTCGAATTCCGGATTCAATTTGGGCGGAGGAAACAACAACGGCGCCTCCCAAAACCAATCCGGCGGGGATTCGGGTTCCGGTTCGGGTCCGCTTGCAGGGCTTGACATTGGGATGATCATGAAGATTCAGCAGGCCTTATCCGCATACAATCAGGACGACAAGAATACCGTCCTGCTCAAATCGCTCAAGCCTCATCTGCGCCCCGAGCGACAGAAAAAGGTTGATGAAGCACTCAAGCTGATGAAGCTTGCCAGCCTCCTGCCGATGTTTGTCCAAAGCGGCCTGTTTGGTTCGGGAGGTGATCGCTGATGGCCTATTCTGATGCTGATATGCTCAGGATGCAGCAGGACGCGATCCGGCGCGTTCATGACATGCAGCGCCGGGCCAACCACGCAGTCCAGGGCGGAGGGCAGATGCCGCAGCACCCATCGGGAGGAAATGGGAGCCCTCCCAGGAGGCAGCCGGTGCAAAATCCGTTCCAGAGGCCGATTTCCCCTCCTGCACCGATTACCTCACAGGAACACAATCCTGTAAGCCAGGATTCATCTCCTTTGTCCGGAATCAAAGACATTCTGAGCTCTCTGAAAGGCTCCTCAGACACATTTTTAATCCTTGCCCTACTGTTAGTGCTGGTAAACAACGATGAGCAGGATATGCTGCTGATGCTTGCCCTGCTCTATTTGCTGCTATGAGCAAGAAAAGAGATTCCCAGTAGTTTGGAAGCGGACAGGGAATCTCTTTTTATATTTTACTACTAAAACCGTGATCGGCCTTCCCTGGCATAGTTATTACAATTCCTGGTTCAATTGGTCCGCAATCTTAAAATTTTTTTCAAAATCTCCCCATAATCACTGCATGATTCCTGTTTGAAATGTTTGACATTCCCTTTTGCAACAAAAAACAGGCGGAGCCCAAAATGAAGTGCACCCCAAAAAGTTAGATAGTATACCACACTGTCTAACAAATGGGGTGCAGTTCATTTCCTCACGGCCTGTTTTTGCTATGGAAAAGGATCGAAATTACTGCGCGCCGGATTCCGGCTGGACCGGCTCTGATTCCTCCGGCGTCAAAATTCCAGGCACACACAAAATCGTCATCAACAACACTCCGGTCTGAATCCAGAGATATGTCACATCCGTCACGCCGTGAATGAGCACAACGGCAATCTGTGCAATGACCAGGGTGCACAAATCCCGGTCATAGTGATACTTGATGGCAGGAAAAATGGGCTCAATCATCCGGTAGATATAGTAGAGAAAGAGTGCACCGCCGATGACTCCGAAGTCGAGAATCAGGTTCAGATAGATATTGTGGGCGTGAGTGGTCTCAAACGACTGGTATTTGACATATGCATCCATATAGCCAAGTACACCGTGGCCAACCCATGGGCTATCCTGAATCCCTTTGATCGTAGTCTCCCAGATTTCCTCACGCAGGCCAAGCGTTTTGCTTAATTCCGCGATGCGCGGAAATAAATCCGGCACCATCAATATGGCAATGGCGCAAAACACCATGCAGGCGAAGAAGACATTAAAGCCTGTCCTACGGTGGCGGATGAGCATGACTGTCAAAATGCCGCCGCACAGGGCGACAAAAGCGGACATACTCCCGCTCAGGTAAATTCCCAGCACGCCGAACAGCGCAATGACAATGTACAGAATTTTGTACTGTGGGCGAGTAGAAATTTTATAGATACAGCACATGATGACCATTTCCATCATTGAGCCGTAGTAATTTGCGTTGAAAAACACGGAGGGAACCCGGTACTGGACACTGAACGGGTCATCGTGGTTAATGGCAAGCTGGATAAGCCCAACCAGTGTACAAAGGACGCTTAAAAGCAGGCAGAGGTCAACCGAAGTTTCAAAGACCGGCTTTGTCATTACAATGCGGGCAAAGAACACAAAGAACATCAGCATGATAAACAATAGACCTGTCCCGATGCCGATAAAAAAACCGTGGACGACAGGAACCAAAACCACCAGAGAGAACAGGAGCAGCATGGATTTAAAGCCGCGCGTCACGAACATTTTATTCCGCAAATCCCTTCGGACAAACAGATAGACCATACAAATAAGAGCCATGACGGCGGGAATCACAAACGGGGTAAAAGTCGATGCAATTGTCAGGCAGAGTAGGGCCTCTTCCTTGTGAAAACCCAAAAATGACTGTTTAATCCCCTGTAAGAAAGCGCGAATTTTCATGTAAACGCCCCTTTTGCCTCATCAATCTTCAGGACAGCGCGACCCGCCGTCGCATTTCATGATGGCTCATTGTATCATAAATAGCCATCCTTTTCAATGAATCTGACATTTTTGTAACCCCCTCCCCTCTTTTCCGTCTATCCTGTTATTTTTTACAAAATAAATGTTAAAAAAATATTTAATTTGCAAATACCTGTCCTTTTGTATTATAATTAGGTGTACGAGTGCTTCAACTCGAATCATTTGTTTTTCTGCAGGGGATCACTCCCCTTAAAATACAGGAAACACTGGAGGTTTTTTTGTGGCTTCATTCAGTTTTTTCCATCACAGGCACACCCCTGGCGGTGCGAATGTCCCCCACTTTAAAAACACAGCGGAATGCCCGACGGACCTGCTGCCGACTCCTCAAAAGGTCTGCATCCCAATGCAGCAGCACATCGGCGCCCCCTGTGAACCGCTCGTGAAAGTAGGGGACATGGTCAAGGTAGGCCAGCTTATCGGGGACAGCCCTTCCGTTGTATCCGCTCCGATCCATGCGAGCATCTCCGGCAAGGTGACCGCTGTTGGGGAAATCCTAATGCCCTTCGGCGTCAAATGCAAAACGGTTACGATCACATCGGACGGGGAGAATACGGTCGATGAGACTTTGACGCCCCCAAAGATCGAGAGCAAAACGGATTTCCTTCAGGCAATTCGTTCCTCCGGCCTGGTCGGGCTCGGCGGCGCCGGCTTCCCGACTTCCGTCAAACTCAATCCGAAGAACATCCACGAGGTCAACACGCTCATTATCAACGGCGCGGAATGCGAGCCGTTTATCACCTCCGACTATCGGGAGTTCATGGAAAACCCGGACGATGTCGTCGAGGGCGTCCTGCGGGTCAAGAAATTCCTCGAAATGGACGAAGTCTACATCGGCATTGAGAACAACAAACCGGAGGCCATCAAGCTAATGACAAAAAAGCTCGAAAACTACCCGGACATCAATGTCGTCACGCTCAAGTCACGCTATCCGCAGGGGGCGGAAAAGGTGCTTATTCACGAAGTATGCGGTAAGGTCGTGCCGGAAGGCAAGCTTCCTGCGGACGTTGGCGTGCTTGTGATGAACGTCGCGAGCGTAGGCTTTATAAACCGGTACTGTAAGACCGGTATCCCCCTGATTTCCAAGCGGTTGACCATTGACGGGGGCGCGATCCGCCACCGTAAAAACGTACGTGTCCCGATCGGCACGATGATCTCTGACATTGCCGCGTACTGTGGCGGCTACACCGAACCGGTGAAAAAGCTGCTGATGGGCGGCCCGATGATGGGAACCGCCCTGTACACGGACGAGTTTCCAGTACTCAAGCAGAACAACGCCCTTTTATTTTTTGGAGAGGAAAACCTGCCCAAACACAACCATGAAACCGCCTGCATCCGCTGCGGGCGGTGTGTGCGCACCTGCCCGATGTCCCTGATGCCGCTTGAAGTGGAGCGCGCTTACAAGCTCGGGGATACTGAAATGCTCGAAAAGCTGAAGGTCGGTATCTGCATGGAGTGCGGAAGCTGCGAATACAACTGCCCCGCCAAGCGCCCGCTTGTCTCCACCATGCGCCTGTCCAAGCAGGCGGTGCGGGCGGCAAAGGCAAATAAATAAAGGGAGGTTTTCTTGCTGTGGAAAATAAACTCATCGTATCCTCATCTCCGCACTTAAAAAACGACATCAGTACAGCCAGCGTGATGCGCGACGTCATCATTGCAATGATTCCGACCCTGGTCGCCGCAGTCATTCTGTTTGGTTTTCGCGCGCTGGTCGTCACCGCGACCTGCGTTCTGTTTTGCATTGTTTTTGAATACCTGTTCAATCTTGTGACAAAGCGCGAGCAGACCGTCGGGGATTTTTCCGCTGTGGTGACCGGTATGCTGCTCGCCTTCAACCTGCCGGTGACCCTGCCGCTGTGGATGTGCGTCATCGGGGCGTTTGTCTCGATTGTCATTGCAAAGCAGCTGTTCGGCGGCATCGGGCAGAATTTTGCAAACCCGGCGCTCGTCGGGCGCATTGTCCTGATGATCTCCTTTGCCACCCAGATGTCCACCTGGGCGGTTCCGTTTTACTACCGGAGACCGGACGTAGTGACCTCTGCAACGCCGCTTGCCGTTATCCCGAAGGTAATGACCGGGGAGCTTTCCGCCGACAATCTGCCGAAAATCTCCGATCTGCTGCTTGGAACCACGGGCGGCTGCCTGGGCGAGACCTGTGCAATTACGCTGATTTTGGGCGGCATCTATCTGGTTGCGCGCAGGGTCATCTCCCCGGCGGCGCCCCTCGCCTTTATCGGGACGGTCTTTGTCTTTACCGCGCTGATGGGTGCTTATCCGCTGCACCAGATTTTATCTGGCGGCGTGCTTCTCGGCGCCATTTTCATGGCGACCGACTACACCACCACCCCGGTGACCTTTTCCGGTAAAATCATCTTCGGCATCGGCTGCGGGCTCATCACCTGTCTGATCCGCCTGTTCGGTACGTTTGCAGAGGGCGTCTCCTTCTCCATTATCCTGATGAATATCCTGACTCCATACATAGACCAGTGGACCCGCTCCAAACCGTTTGGAGGTGTCAAAGCAGCATGAAAGCATTTACTGAAATTGGAAAGCCCGCTCTAATTCTAACCGCCATCTGCCTGATTATTGCGCTGGCACTTGCGGGAACCAACGTCCTCACCACGGACGCCATCGCCCAAAACGAGGAAAAAGAGGCATACGAGACCCGAATTAAGGTCCTTGAAGGGGCCGAGAGCTTCGAACCGGTAGAGCTCGAGCCCTTTACTGCAGAAGATGGCTCCAAGTTTGTGGAGATGGTTAAAGCAACCAACGGAATCGGTTACGTTGCAACCACGAAAACCAAGGGCTACGGCGGTGAGATGACCGTCATGACCGGGTTTGACAACGACGGCAACATCGTCGGGGTGAGTATCCTGAGCTCCAGCGAGACGCCGGGGCTCGGTAAAAAAGCGGAGGAACCGAACTTCACAGGCCAATATCTCGGCAAAAGCGGCGCTCTCTCCGTCGTGAAAAACGCCGCCGGGTCGGACAGCGACATTGTCGCCATCTCGGGCGCTACAATTTCATCCAAAGCTGTGACCTCCGCTGTCAACTGCGCGTCGCAGGGCTTTGCGGCGATGAATTAGGGAGGGTGAAGTATGAAAAAAAGTCTTGGTATTCTCTTTAACGGCATTATCAAGGAAAACCCAGTACTGGTCCTGCTGCTTGGCACCTGTCCGACGCTCGCCGTTACAACGATGGCGGTAAACGGCCTTGGCATGGGCGCTGCGGCAACCATTGTGCTCATCTGCTCGAACGCAGTCATTTCCCTGCTGAAAAACGTGATCCCCGACAAGGTACGTATCCCGGCTTACATTACGATTATCGCGGGATTCGTCACGGTGGTGCAATTCTTTGTACAGGCGTATGCACCCAGTATCAACAAGGCGCTCGGCATCTTTTTGCCTCTGATTGTTGTAAACTGCATCATCCTCGCGCGGGCGGAGGTCTTTGCCAGCAAGAACAGCGTTGGGGCCTCCATCCTCGATGGGCTTGGCATGGGTCTCGGCTTTACGCTTGCGCTGTTCGCAATGGGCTCCATCCGTGAGATCTTCGGCAACGGCACCTGGATGGGAATCAACCTCACTGGGGGCGCCATCGACCCGATGACCATCTTCATTTTGGCGCCGGGCGGCTTTTTCGTTTTTGGCGTACTGGTGGCACTCGTCAACAAAATCCTTACCCGCAAGGGGATACAGCGCCCGGTTTCCGGCTGCGCCGCCTGCCCTTCGCGGGAGTTTTGTGAAGATGCAAAGAAAGGCGGGTGCTAACCGGATATGAAAGCCATGCTTGTTATCTTAGTCAGTGCGATTTTGACCAACAACTTTGTCCTGTCCAAATTCATGGGCGTCTGCCCATTCCTTGGCGTTTCCAAAAAGGTGGACTCTTCGCTTGGCATGGGGATTGCAGTCACCTTTGTCATGGTAATGGCCTCCGCTGTTACCTACCCCATCAACACCTATCTGCTGGTTCCAAACGGACTTGATTATCTCTCTACAATTGCTTTTATCCTCGTTATTGCGTCACTTGTGCAATTTGTCGAGATTGTCCTCAAAAAATATATCCCGGCGCTGCATAAATCGCTTGGCATTTACCTGCCGCTGATAACTACCAACTGTGCCGTGCTGGGTGTTACCCTGCTCAACGTGGAAAACCACTATGACTTCCTACAATCCATTGTCAATTCCCTGGGTGCTGGGCTCGGCTTCCTGATTGCGATGCTTCTCTTTGCGGGTGTGCGCCGCAAGATGGAAGGCGCCAATGTCCCCAAGGCCTTTCAGGGGCTCCCGATTACCCTGATTGCGGCTTCCATCGTCTCCCTCTCCTTCCTCGGGTTCGGCGGAGTGGTAGAGGGACTATTCCGATAAGAAAGGAGGACCATCCATGTTTCAGACGATATTACTGCCCGTCCTTATCATTGCGGGGATCGGGCTGCTCTTCGGCATAATCCTGGCGGTGGCCTCCAAGGTGATGGCGGTCCCGGTGGACGAGCGAATTACGAAAATCCGTAAGGCCCTTCCGGGAGCCAACTGCGGCGCCTGTGGCTTTGCCGGCTGCGACGACTATGCGAAAGCCGTCTGTGAAAACGGCGCCGCTACCAACGCCTGCATTCCGGGTGGGGACAAGGTGGCAAAGGACGTTGCGGCCGTTATGGGCGTCGAGGCCTCCTCTTCCGTTCCGGTGGCCGCCTTTATGGGCTGTCAGGGAACCCACGCTGTAACACAGGACAAATACCTTTATCAGGGAATCAGCACTTGTAAAGCGTGCAATGCCATCACAGCAGGCAAAGGCTCTTGTACCTATGCCTGTCTGGGATTCGGGGACTGCATGAAGGCCTGCAAATTCGGCGCCATCAGCCTGGCGGGCGGTATCGCCCAATTTGACCGGGAGCTATGCACCGGATGCGGGGCCTGCGAAAAGGTCTGCCCGAAGCATCTGATTTCCATCCTGCCGAAAGAGACCAAAGTCTTTGTCTCCTGTTCTAACCGAGACAAGGGCGGCGTGACCCGAACGGTTTGCAAGGTGGGTTGTATCGGGTGCAAAAAGTGCGAGCGAACCTGTGAGTTCGGCGCGATTACCGTGGAAAACAACCTGGCAAAGATAAACCCGGAAAAATGCACCGGATGCGGGGCCTGTGCGGAGGCCTGCCCGGTTCATGCGATTGTACGGTTATAATCTTGGCTGTATCAGGCCTCTCTGCAAAGAGAAATTCTTTGCAGAGAGGCCTTTTTCGTTATAGTGGCAGCTAAAACCCTCGTGGATCGCCGGAAAAGGCAATCCACGATTTTATAGGATCCAAGCCGAAGGAATCAGAAAGGACACAGACATCTTTTTACCGGATTTGGGTAATTTCAGACGCATAAACTGCGTCTGAATTTTTTTTCTACGAAAAGTTGCATAGTAACCTGCAACTTTTTCCCCGTTTACAGTAAGTAATGAAAAGCGCTTTTTTCACAAAACATGTAAGGCCATTCCGGATTGCCATACATCCAATTGAGACGGAGGGACTCTCCAATTGATGAACAAGAAACTCTCAAAAAAACGCAGGGAGCAGCTCTTCTGTCGGTACTATGCGGTATTCCTTGACGCCGGGGAAGCGGCTAGGCGCGCAGGATACCAAGAACCGGAGACAGAGGGCCCTCTGCTGCTCACCCAGTCTCGCATTCAGTCCCAACTAAACGAACTCGAAAACGAAAACCGTTCTTTGCTGATGAACCAGGCAATTGAGGGGTACCGCAAGCTTGCGTTTTCCTCAGCAAAAGATGCTGTTCGTCTGCTGGATACTCAGCGGGAACGAAGTGAAACAGACGACCTGGATCTATTTAGTATCTCGGAAATCAAAACCTCCTCATCCGGTGTGCAGATCAAATTTTTTGACCGGCAAAAGGCTCTGGATAAACTCTGTGAGCTTGCTCAGGGGATAAAGGACACAAAAGCCGCGGAAGAAACCCTGGAGGACAACCTCTGCGAAGCCATTTCCAAAGGCGCTAAGGCAATTGCGGAAAAGGATGGTCAGGCGCAGGATGCCTAAGTTCCTCCCCTTTTCTGAAAAACAGCTCCGTGTTCTGACCTGGTGGGACGAGTCCAGCCCCTACCGGGATTATGACGCCATCATCTGCGATGGGGCGGTGAGAAGTGGAAAGACTTTTTGTATGTCGCTTTCCTTTTTGCAGTGGAGTTCCTCCCAATTTGATGGACAGAGCTTTGCACTGTGCGGCAAGACGATTTCCTCCCTGAAAAGGAATGTTTTGCACCCTCTACTTCCTCTCCTGCCTGGGCTTGGATTCTCCGTCCGCGAGCTTGTTTCCCAAAATCTGCTGATAATTTCCCGTCATGGAAGGACAAACCGCTACTATCTGTTTGGGGGGAAGGACGAATCCTCCGCCGCGCTAATTCAGGGCATGACGCTTGCCGGAATCCTGCTCGACGAGGCGGCCCTGATGCCGCGCTCCTTTGTCGAGCAGGCGGCTGCCCGTTGCTCCGTACCGGGTTCCCGTTTTTGGTTTAATTGCAATCCACAGCATCCCTACCACTATTTCTACCGGGAGTGGATTTTGCAGGCGAAGCGGAAAAATGCACTCTACCTTCACTTTACCATGGAGGACAACCCTGCGCTGACACCCCAGATTCGCAAACGGTATGAATCATTGTACTCCGGCATTTTTTATGAGCGATTTATCCAAGGAAACTGGATATGCGGGGAGGGTCTCGTCTATCCGATGTTTGACCCTGCGCGCCATATCGTTTCCGCCATTCCTGAGCACCTTGAGCGGTATTACATCTCCGTGGATTACGGGACGAGAAACCCGACTTCGTTTGGGCTGTGGGGAAATTCCGGCGGAACATGGTATCGGATAAAAGAGTACTATCATGACGCAAGGAAGCGCCAACGGGTCAAAACAGACACAGAGTACTGCCGGGATTTACTCCAGTTTGCCGGAGAACTCCCTGTTACGGCGGTGATTGTTGACCCTTCCGCAGCAAGCTTCATCGCATGTATCCGCCGGGAGGGAAGATTTCCCGTGATCCCTGCAAAAAATGACGTGCTACCGGGCATTAAACGGGTTATGGACGCTCTCAATCAGGGAAGCATTAAAATTCATGAGAGCTGTACAGACAGCCTGCGGGAATTTTCTCTATACCGCTGGGAGGAGGGAAAAGCAGATGCTGTAAAAAAGGAAAACGACCATGCCATGGATGACATCCGATACTTTGTCTCCACTGTAATTTCCCCGACAAAACAGTGCGGTGTAATTGCCGCGTCTGTTCCCCGATACCCACCATTACAACCATGAAAGGAGGTTTTAGTATTGCCTTTGTTTTCAAAAAAGCCCAGGCATGCCAGCCCTGCCGGTGTGAAAAGCACCTCACGCCCGATTACAAGCACCTTTGGAGCATTCGAGACCTACCAGCCCCTGTGCCCGCAAAAGCGCCTGTACGAGCTGATGCGGGAGGCAGTCCCGCTCATCGACGCCTCCATCGGCAAAATCATCCGGCTGGTAGGCTCTTTTCGAGTCCAGTGTGAGAATCAGGAAGCGGGGCGCGCGCTCTCCGATTTTCTGGCGCATGTTCCCCTCTCCGCCCATCGCTTCGGTATCGATGTGTTTTTGAGCGGATACCTGGATTCCCTGCTCACTTACGGCAATGCGGTGGGAGAAATTCTCTACACTGCGGACGGACGATATCCCGTGGCACTGCTCAACCATCCGGTAGACAGCATTGTCTTTTTATACAAAGATAACCCGCTTGAATCAGTGATGTGCTCCGTCACGCAAAAGGGATATATCCCGGTACCCTATCCACAGCGCGTGCTTTTTTCTGCGCTTGGCGCCGTGGATCCCTGTGAACGGGGAAAATCCCTGCTCAGCGGCCTAGAATTTGTATGCGGTACGCTGCTGAAAATCTACCAGTGCATTGGGTCGAACTTTGAGCGGGTGGGAAACGCACGGTTCGCTGTCACCTATCATCCCCCAGCGGAAGGACTGGACGCCATCAGCTCCAAGGCTGTTTCCGAAGAAATCGCCAGAGAATGGAGTGCCGCTATGCAGGCAACGAAAAACGGACAGATCCGCGATTTTGTAGCAGTGGGCGATGTGGATGTAAAAGTTATCGGAGCGGACAACCAGCTCCCGGACACCGAGGTGCCGGTCAGGCAGATACTTGAGCAGATCATTGCAAAGCTTGGGATTCCCCCGTTCCTGCTCGGGCTCAACTGGTCCACGACCGAACGGATGTCCACCCAGCAGGCTGACATCCTGACAAGCGAGCTGGAATCCTACCGCCGGATTTTAACTCCTATTCTTGTCAAGATATGCCGTTCCTTCCTGTTAAGCCATGGATATCCGGATGATTTTTCTATTCTCTGGGATACCATCAATTTGCAGGATGAAGTGGAGCGTGCCAAGGCAAAGCTATACACAGCGCAAGCATACAAGCTTGACCCTAAGACCCAAAAACCCACGTTGGACGGAGGTGATTTTTCATCGAACGTATAGTCAAAACCATCACGCCAAAACCCGTATCTGAGGAGGATTTACAGGATATTAACCGTTTCACCCGCTCGGAACTCGGCGCACAGGACGTCTATACCTTCTCCGTCATCTTGTGTGACAACGAAATTGACCGGGATTATGAGCGGTTTTCCATCTCCGCACTGAATACATTGGCTGAACTCTTTGTCGGTAAAACCGGAATTTTTGACCACGATCCCAAAGCAGAAAATCAGAATGCCAGAATTTTTCGTGCCCATGTGGAACGGGACAGTTCCCGGCTCACCAGTGCAGGAGAACCCTACTGCATGCTCAAAGCGGACGCCTACATGCTCCGGGGACCCAAGCAGGAGGATTTGATTGCAGAAATCGAGGCGGGGATTAAAAAGGAGGTCAGTATTGGATGCTCGGTGCGCTCTTCGGTTTGTTCTATCTGTGGGAAGGACCTGCAAAAAGGAGAATGCTCCCACCAAAAAGGCCGCTCTTATCAGGCAAATGGGAAGGAGCAAACCTGTCATGCCGTCCTTGACGAACCCACAGACGCCTATGAGTGGTCTTTTGTCGCCGTACCGGCACAGCGAAATGCCGGCGTGTACAAGCATTACAACCCAAACGCATCAAAGAAGGAGGGAACCACCATGCAGGAAATCTTAAAACGCCTTCGCCAACCAACGGGCTCTATCACCCTGACCGCGGAAGAAGCGAATACTCTAAGCAATCATATAGGAAGCCTCGAGCTGCTGGCACAGGCGGGAGAGGAATACCGCAAAAATCTTCAGCGGGACATTCTGTCACTTTCCTCGCAGTCCGGGAATGAGCTTGATGGCAAGGTATTGAGCGGTATTCTCAAAAAGCTCGACCTAACCGAGCTGAGAGAGCTCAAATCTTCTTATGAGCGGCAGGTCCAGAAAGCCGCAGGATATGTCTCTCAGCTTACAGGAAATGCAAAACAGGATGGCAAAGACAACCACTTTTTTAAAATCTAGGAGGTTTTTCCATGAACATTGATTTTTACGCAGTCAATCAAAAGCACCTGACCTTTTTGGCAGGAAAAGACGTTGTTCCGGGGACCTTTGTCAAGATTTCCGCGAATGGGACAGTTGCTCCCTGCACAACGGGAGATAAGCCCATCGGTATCTGTAAGGCGAATGAAGGGGATTGTGCCAGCATCCAGCTTCAAGGGCACTGCAAAATCACCTACACTCTGCCGGAGAGCGCCCAAGTGAGCTTGGGATACCAGGGCTTTGTCTGCTCGGACTCCAAAACCCTGAAACCAGATGCAGCGGGAAGAGAGATGCTTGTGCTCGCGACCGACACCAGTGCCAAGACGGCTGACGTATTGCTGTAAGGAGGAAATAATATGGCATTTTATGATTCCATCAGCTTGGAAAAAGGCATGTACCACGTTGCAGGCAAAAATTTCACCGAGGTACTCGAGGGACTCGACTCCACCGAAAACTACAAAAACACTCCGTTGGAGGGCCTGGACGCCTATGAGCGCCAACTCAAACGTTTTGACATCCGGGTGAGCGGCCCGAAATCCGATGTTGTAGAAAAGTTTTTCTCCACAACGGATTCCGCCGCCCTGTTCCCGGAATACGTCTCCCGCTCTGTCCGTCAGGGCATGGAGGAAAGCAACATCCTGGACAGTGTAGTCGCCTGCCGCACGAATATTGACAGCATGGACTACCGTTCTCTCGCCTGTGACATGGCGGCTGAACATAAACAGCTCGCCCGTGTTGCCGAAGGAGCGGAAATCCCCCAGGTGCCGATTTACCTGCAGGAGAACCTGGTGCGCCTGAAAAAGCGCGGGCGGATGCTCGTCTCCTCCTATGAGGCGGTACGCTTCCAGCGCATTGACCTGTTCACCGTGATGCTGCGCCAGATTGGCGCCTATCTGGCCACCACACAACTTGCGGATGCGGTCGAGGTCCTTATTGGTGGGGACGGGAACAATAATGCCGCTTCCAAGGTCTCCCTTGCCGAAGCAGGCAAACCGACTTATGCGGAGCTGCTCAAGCTGTGGGATGCGCTCGACCCCTACGCGTTTAACACCATGCTCGCTTCTCCGGATATGGTGATGAAACTGCTTGAACTCAGCGATTTCAAGGACCCGCTGACCGGCCTCAATTTTCAGACCACTGGCAGGCTCAATACCCCGCTTGGAGCCCAGCTGTTTAAGGTTAGCTCCATGCCGGAGACAACCATTTTGGGACTTGACCGCAAATGTGCGCTGGAAATGGTCTTGGCAGGCGATCTTACTGTGGATTACGATAAGCTCATTGACCGGCAGCTCGAGCGCGCGAGTGTGACCAGTATTTATGGTTTCGCCAAAATCTTTCAGGGCGCGAGCGCCTATCTTGCGTAAGAATTGCCCAGAAAGGAGGGCACCCGCATGATTACTGCACAAGAGGTGTTGGAGAAATTTTGCCTGCTTGCAGGGCTTGAACCTGAGCAGTCACAGCCATGGCTTCCCCTCTGCCAGCTCGGGATCGATGAGCTGGCGAGGATGACGGACTTTCCCTCAAATCCATCCGACGCTGTAAAAAATAAGCTTCTCTTTGCCTGTGCAGGGTGTGCACTTTTACGCTATGCTCTGCTTGCACAGGCAGGAACAGGACAGGATTTCAAGACCCCCGAGCTTTCGATGAGCACGACCGCCTATCCGGTCTCAGCAGCAAGGGAGCTGCGCCGGGATTTGCTCCAGGCCGCAGCCGATTGCCTTGGGTTTGGCCCCTGTGTCTTCAAAAGGACGGTGGGATAAGATGTCCCTGTATCATTCCATCTGCGGCCTGCTGACAAGGCTCGGCTCCTCCGCAGTAGTGACTTCGGAGGTGGACGGGCAGCAAGCGGAAATTCTCGGGTTTATCCAAAATGACAATTCCAGGAAAAGCGTGTTTGATTCTGCGTACTATTTTCTGCGGGGGAAAAATCCGGGACATCTGTATGTACTGCTCGGTACGCCGGATATCCCCTTTGACCTGGATAAAGGCGCCAGAGTGACCCAAAACGCGCGAAACTATCAGATTTTGGCCCACAAATACTTTTTCGAAGGCAGTAAAAAAATCTATCTCTACGCTTTGCTGACAGAGGAGGTGGAGGAAGCTTGAATTCCTTTGAACAACTGACCAAAGAGATGCTGGAAGCTCTGAAAAAAAGTTCCTCCCTGCAGGAAGTAAAAGTCCAGTCCGCATTTTCGCCTCAAACCCGTCCCTTTCCCCTACGTACCCAAACCCTCTGTCTCTCCATACAGGAGATTACCGTGGAACAGGGCGGATTCGGCGGAGTAGTGGCTGACAAAGCAGAGGGGGCTGTTCCCGGTCAGAAATGCACGGCGGATTTTGCCGTTGATATTCTCTGCCCGCTGGCGCAGGGAGCGAGCCGCTGCCAGGATATTTTTTCTAAGTTATGCTCGGCTGTGTTTACCGAAGAAATTTTGCCGGTAAAAGCGGTGTGGCTCAAAGCTTCCAGCCCCGGATACAGCAGGGATAACGAATGCTTTTTGCAGCAGGCCACACTGCGTGCTGTTTTTCTGATGACAGAAGAGGAGAGTGGCCTTCCGCTGACCGACTTGATTGTAAGGAGGGTATAACATGTCCATTACAATTTCATCCAAACGACCCGGTGTTTTTTCCGATTACACCGTTTCTTCCATATACCGGGGCGAATCCTCCCATGCGGCGGCGCTTGTCTGCGAGGTGACACAGGAAACGAGTCAGGTGGCCACCCTGCTCAGTTCGGAGGAGGCGCGCAGGAATTTCCCGGCGGAGGATACCCTCTGCGCTTGCTGTGATATCCTGTTTGCCAATGGCGTGGGAAAAATATACCTTTCCCCCGTTGCCGCGGCAGCGTCCGACCCCGCACAGGCGTTTGCGGATGCTCTTGCCAAGCTGGAGGAATATGAGGATCTCTATTGTGTCATCTGTGATTCAACAGATACAGCAGTTCTGGCCGCACTCAAATCCCATGTGGAGGACTGTAGTAAGGCAAGGCTGGAACGGCTGGGTTTTGCCGGGCTTGACAGCATGGATGTACTGCAATCCACTGCTCAGGCGGTCAACAGCGAGCGCATCTGCCTGGCAGTACCCGCAGCAAAAGTGCAGGAGGGCGGAGATGCCCGGGGTATCTACACCGCTTGCGGATATGCGGCGCTGTGCGCGACGGCCGACGACCCCGCCGCCAGCTTTCACAATGCGCCGGTTGCTGGGATTTCCGGACTTGCGCAAAGGCTTTCGGAAGATCAAATTGACCTGTGTATTGAGAGCGGCGTAACCCCGTTTGAAATGGTTCTCGGGGAATGCGAGCTCATCCGTGCCGTGACAACCCGTACGAAAACAGGAAACACACCGGATTTAACTTACCAAAGCATCAATACAATCATGGTGATTGACGACTGTCTGTCTACCATCCGAAACGCGCTCAAGCTCCGTCTGAGAGGACTGAAAAACAACGCGGTGACCAGAGAATCCATCCGTTCCCAAGTAGCCGTGGAACTGCAGCGAAAACTGGATGCGGGAATCATTGAAGGATATGCCCCCCCGAATGTCTACCAGAGCACGGATGACCCGGCGGTCTGTGTTGTGGAGCTGACTTTTGAGGTCTGCCACAGCATTAACCAAATCCATATTTCCGCACACATCACGGTGTAGAAAGGGGGATATTTTTGGCTTTTATCAGTTTTCCAACCAGCAAGGATATTTATCTGGAGGCAGACGGCAAGCGGATTGCTGCTGTCGAGTCCTACCGGGCAAAAACCACACGGGAAAGCCGTTACATTGAGGCATTCGGGGAAAGCGAGCCGGTCGGCACCGTCGGCGGGCGGGCCCGGCATACCATTGAGCTTTCCAGAGTGGTCGCCTGTGGGGAGAGCCTCGATTTTTATGCGCTGAGTGATTTTAATCTCGTGATTGTCCGACCGGACCGGCGTATCATCTATTCCGGGTGCGAATGGTCGGACATCACCGAGAAAGCAAACCTCAACGATACGGTTCTTGAAAACGTGACGATAGCCGCAACGAAAAGGATGGAGATGAAATGAGCCGGTTTCTTTTCCTTTCCAAAGGGCTTTTCCGGATTGTCCCGCTCACCTTGTTTGAACTCATCCGGTGCAAAAGGATGAGGGAGGAGTTTACCGCTGCGCTTACCCTGTATGGGGAAGAACCTAAGCAGGCCAGAGAGCTTGCCGGGGCGGTATCCCTCTGTTTTTTCAGTTTGAAGCCGGTTTTGGCGCGGCGTTTTTCCTCCCCGGAACAGGTTTACCGCACACTTACTTTGACACAGCTGCAAAAAATTGCAGCCCGGTACCCGGATACCTGTCCGGAAGAATCCGTCACAGAAACCGGATTTAATCAATCCTTTGCAAAGGAGGAACATACAAGTGGACACGCTTGAGACATCGCTTTCCCGGCTATATCAGACAGCTCATCAGCTTACCTTGCTGTTGGGAGAGGACTTTAACAGTATTTTACCCTATTCCACTGCACTGAAGACCAATATCCAGCAGATGGATTCCTCTTTGGAGCCCGCAGGTTATCCACAAACCGATTATCTTTCCGGTGCTGTGCAGAGGGCAGGGAGGACAGAAGCAGAATCTCTGATTTTGCAGGATCCCTTTGCCGCTGTTCAAACATCGGGGCTGGATAAGGGAAGTTTTTTTCCTCCCACGCCAGACAGTTACCGGATGATTAGCGGCCAAATGCTCGAGGACATGCGCCGGCGTTCTACCATCCCACTCGATTGCGTGAGGACTGTAATTTTATGAAAGTTTCTAAACTCAAATTTAAAAACCTGACGCTGTGGTGCAATCCGCAAACCTTTTCCATCACTGCTACACGCTCCCTGTTTCGGCGCACAGCGCCTGGGCTTGGAGAAATCGTCGGCGAAAACTCTGTTTTGGCAAGAACAGTCCGGGGAGAAGGGGAATTTTTCGGGGAGGGTGCGTTTGAACAGTATTCCAGATTTTATCAGGAATTTTTACGCGCCGGCGAAGGGCTGCTCCAACTCCCCGGCCTCTCCCCATTTCCCGCCTACTTTACAGCGCTTTCCCTGACCGGGCAAGCAGGGCAGGACAGCCTTTCCTATACCTTCGAATTCCGTGAAAAGCCGAGATTAAGCGCAGAGAGCGAGGCAGAATCCCCGCCGGAATACTATACCGTGCAAAGCGGGGATACCCTGTGGGAAATCGCCGCGCGTTACGGGATGAGTCTTGAGCAACTGTGTTCCCTGAACACGCAGACAGACAATTTGTCTGAGGGAAGCAAGGTGAGGCTGCGATGACATTTTCGGCAGTTCTCTATGCGGAATCCGGAGAAAGGCTTTTTCCCGGAACCCCGGTATCCTTCTCCCTTATCCACAGTACCGACACCCCCATCGCCAGCTTGAAAATCATTTTTGGCGATGAGGATTTATTTTCCAGGGGAATCGCGGGGATTGACGGCTTTCTCGGGGATACTTTTATTTTTTCCGGTCTTGTAGACGAACAGGAGTTGTTGATAAACGCCGCAGGTAGATGGGTCACCCTGACTTGCCGAAGCCGTGCGGCTTTGCTGTGCGACAACGAGGCACTGCCCGCTCAGTATTTGGAAACGGGGATTGACAGTATCTTTGAACGGCATGTCAGGCCCTATGGCTTTTCCGAAATGCGGGTTTCCCGCCAGCCTCCCCTGCCCTCCTTTTTGGTCGCTAAGGGGGACAGTGAGCTCGATGTGCTGGCAAGGTTTTGTCTGTTGAGCGGTTATCCTTCCCCACGCTTTACACCGGACGGATGCCTTATCCTGACAGATCCCAAAGGGCAAAGCAGCTGGCAGGTTTCAAATACAGCGAAAGGCGCCATTCCTTTTCTGTCAGTCTCTAAAAAACTGGCGCGTCATACTTGTATCTCTGAAATTTATCTGAAAAATCATGACGGGATCTACTGCACAGTGATCGAAAATCCTCATGCCATTGCGCATGGCATTCGGCGCAGACGATACCTGGCGCCTGCCAGAGAATGGGCCATGCGCGATGACCTGGATGCAAAGCGCCGTATCCGCTCATCCATGTACAACCGCCTGCTTGTGGAAGCGGAGCTTCCCGGGCTATACGGTGTATCGCTATACGACCAAGTTTTGCTCTGCTACGACGGAATGTTTGAAAAATCATACCTTGTCCTTGGTTACAAACTGCAGCGAAACGCACAGGGAGACAGTACGACTGTGGTTTTGACTGAGCCTGATTATTTATTGTAAAGGAGGAATGGCCTTTGTGGCTGAATGAACTCGGCCTGAATTCCCAGACATCCGGTTTTCAATCCGGGATTGTGACGCTTTCTGAAGATGGGCAGCTCGGTGTTTCCGGATACCTGGAGAGCCGTACCCCTCCGGTCTTTGCGCCTTATGGATACTTTGCCATCCCAAAAGAGGGGGAAACCGCCCTGCTTGTGGAGATGGACGGCGGTTATTGTGTGGCAGGGTATCTTGCTCATTCCGGTAAGCTGGAACCCGGTGAACTGGAACTACGCACCCCTTCCGGCGCTTTCCTCCGGCTGTGTACGGACGGCACCATTAATTTAAACGGTTACCGCATTGCTAATGCAGCTGCCGCCGGTCAGGAGGGATTTTCATCGACACATTACTAATGAATCGGGATATGGCGAAAGACTCACGGGGGATGCCGGCCTCCATCACCGGAGCACAAGAACTACTCCAGAGAATCTTGATTCGCCTGACAGTCCGCAAAGGCGGCTTTCCCCCTGATCCGGAACTTGGCAGCCGGGTCCCACTGCTTGCAAACTGCCCGCCTGCACAGCTTGATAGTCTTGCAGACAGCTATGTCCGGGAAGCGCTGGCGGGCATGGAGGGAGTCCATGTACAAAAAGTCGAAGTGCTGCGGCAAACACAGCGAGACAAACTGAGGCTCACTGTTTGGGCAAGCACAGCGGATGAGACAATCGAGGTGAACACAGAGATATGAAGACATATGAAGAGATTCTCACAGCGATGAGCGAGAAATACATATCCCTGACCGGATTTTCTCCAGACAGTGCTTCTGACATCGGAATCCGGATGAAAGTTCTCGCGACCGTCTGTGCCGAACTGTTTGAAGAGCTATCTAATTTACAAAGAGAACTATTTGCGCAAACCGCAACGGGGCTGTATCTTACCATGCACGCGCAGACAAGGGGAATCGTGAGAAAGCAGGCAGTTCCATCGTCCGGTGTTCTTCGCTTTTCAAGGGACACGGCGGCACTTTCGGATATCATTATCCCTCAGGGAACCATCTGTGCGTGCCCCGGCAGCTCCCAACTGCGCTTTGCCACAACAAAACAGGCTGTCCTTCTCCAAGGAGAAACTTCGGTCGAAATTGCAGCGCAGGCGCAGTCCGGCGGAGAGGATTCCAATACGGCGGCAAACACGATTACCGTACTGGTAACACCACCGCAGGGAATCAGCCGGGTGACGAATCCTCTCCCCTTTACCGGAGGTGCAGCGGAGGAATCAGATTCCCAGCTGAGAAAACGGCTGATTGATTCCTACAACTCCATCTCCAACGGCACCAACGCGGCTTTTTACCGCAACCAGGCCATGCAGGTTGATGCGGTCAACAGTGTCCATGTCATCCCCCGTGCAAGGGGACGCGGTACCGTAGACATAGTGATTGCAGACGAGAGCGGCACCGCCTCTTCCCAGCTGGTCGACCAGATTCAGCGGGAATTGGAGGAAAAGCGGGAAATCGGCGTAGATGTTTTGGTAAAATCCGCTGAAATTTTGCCGGTTGACCTCTCTTTGACTTATGCTTGCAGCACCGGATATGGCCCGGAGCAAACGGCAGAGTCCTGTGCAGCAGCGGTCGAACAGGCACTTTCTTCCTACCAGATTGCACAGCCGCTATACCTCTGTGACCTGTATGCTATCCTTTACGGCATGCCGCAACTTTCCAGCTATATCTTTACAAATTTTTCCGATATCAGTCCTCTATCCACACAGATTCTCCGGCTGCATAAAATTGTAATGACCTGCGGCTCCGAGTGCTTTACAAGGACATTTGGGGAGGCAATTGCATGAGTACCTGTCTTGACCGGATGCGGCAGCTGATGCGTTCGACCGGGCTTTATTCCCTCGCCTCAGACGGGCTGATGGAGGCCGAACTTCTCAGCTATGCCGCTGTATTTGATGAGCTGGAACAGAAGATGAAAGCCATCGCACAGGAGGCTATCCCCATTACGGCAAGCGGCGAGGGACTGCTCGCCTATGAGCAGCTGCTCGGCCAGGACCGAAGAGACCAACCCACCCAGAAGCGGAGGGACATGATTATCTATGCCCTGTCCACCCAACCTCGGGATTTTGACATGGCCGGTATGGTACGGGCACTGCGTTCTTTGGGGATTGAAACTCAAATTACAGAGGACAAGCCCGGAGAATCCCTCACTGTGAAAGTGACCGGGTTTTCCGGAAGCGTCCATGACTATGACAAGCTAAGGCAGGATGCCCGCGCCATCCTACCCGCCCATCTGGAGACGATCTTTGAGATGAGCTCGTTTACCTGGAATGAGTTCGACGCGAAAGATCTGACCTGGAACGATTTTGAGGCAAATGCCGATACCTGGGATGAATTCGAAATAAACGGATCAGACCTCAGCAAACCATAAAAGGAGGGTATTATGCCGAGTACATATAAAACCGAACATTATCTGCTCAATTCCTGGCTGGGTTCCGATAAGCCGCAGAGAGAGGATTTCAACGCGGACAATCAGCTGATTGACGCGGCAATCAACACAGTGAGAACACTGGCCCAGACCGGTTCATCCGCAGCCTCCTCTGCTGCAGGAGCAATCTCAGAACATGCGGCGGATACACAGGTGCATGTTAGCACTATCCAAGCGGAGAAAATTGCTGCTAGCCTGAAAGTGACCATCGGGAGCTACGTAGGGGATGGTTCCCAAAAACGTACAATTCCCCTCTCCCCCCATCCTCTTTTTGTTCTTATCTTTCCAAAGACGGAGGCCCCGGCCTATCTTTCTTCCAGCGGCGGAACTGTTGTACGATTTGGTCTCTGTTCCGATTCAGGTTGTTCGTATGGGCTGTCTTACAGCCCCGATGGGATGACGGTAAACCAAAACCTGACCTCAAATCCCACAGGTAAAAACCCGGGATTCAATGAGTCGAACATCACCTACCTCTACCTTGCATTCACCAAATAGACATCTAACCCCTTTCGAGGACGACATGGGATTTTTGCATAAATCATGCTCCGGGCCATTCCGGAAGACATCGACCATGAGGAAGCGTCGGCTCTGGTCAAGGAGGAGTTTGCACATTACAAAGCACAGCTGACCGTAAGCACACCCGCTACCAAATTATCGATCAGGCCAATCTCCGGACGGCTCGATTCTCTCACCTGGACACTGAAGTTATATGAACTAAAATCAAAAAGGGGGAAGGATACATCCTTCCCCTTTTTGTTATGCGATTTTTACAAAGAGTTCAGTAAATTTTTTTTCCATGTATGCATCAATTTTCTCATAAGGCAGTTCCAATGCAATGGAAAGTTCCCCATACAGCAATTCCTTTGCCCGTTTTTCGTATTTTTGATTGATTTTTCCGATTCGTTTTCCTTCCTGTGCCTGCTGCCATTCCTGAAACCGAAGAGTGACAAGCAGTTTCATCCATTGCCAGCATTCATGGCCGCTCAGGCAAGCCTTATATTCCTCTTCCAGTTCCGGATAGTTATCACGCAGGTTTTCAGGACGGCAGAAGTCCGGCAGTTTAGCAAGCAGCTGCTCGGCCTGTTCTTTTGTCAGAATCGGACGCATGAAAACTCCCGTATCTACCGGAATATAGATTTCCCCGGATTCATAGGCGGGATTAAGCTTATAATATGGTTTGCTTTTGTCCCTGGCCGGAATCTCTTTCGGCATCCCAACATCTTCTACTTGGCACACGCCTGTGTTGCCGTACATAATCCACTCACCTTTTTCAAACATGATGATCCCTCCTGATTAACAAAGCGATTTCTATCTCTTCCAGGGACATGCCCCCTGATACTCCTTCTTTGAAATCCAGTTTTGAGTCCCCACTTCGAGAACACAAAGGCGTTCAAACGCGCGCCGCTTTTCCGCCAGAATTTCCTCTACGATTTTGGCTTTTCACAACCACATGCTACTAGCTATATTTTACCACAATTTTTGGTGCAGATGTAAGGAAAACCTTTTTCATAGGAGTAAAAAATCGCATAGTACTGCGCTTTTTCAATCTATTAGCGCAGAAAATCCCTGCCATATGGCAGGGATTTTCTTCTTTATTTGCTGATCATCTGTCCGACAACTTCATTGACAAGTTTTCCATCCGCCTTGCCTTTGACAAGCGGCATAAGGGTTTTCATGATGATTCCCTTGTCCTGGGCGGTAGGCTGTGTCAGTCCCAACTGCGAGAGCACCTGTTTGACGGTGTCAGCGATTTCCTCCGCGTCCATCTCTTTCGGGGCAAATTCGCTGAGGACCCGGATGCGGAATTCACACTCGTCCCGGATATCCTTCCTGTCCTGCGGCGCGCTATCATGGGTTTCCTTCGTCTGTTTGATTTCCTTGAGAATCAGCGCGTTTTCTTCCTCTTCCGTCAAATCCCGGCGTTCGTCTTTCGCTTTTGCCTTGAGTGCGGAAAGCATCAGGGACAGCGTGTCCTTGCGGGGCGTATCCTTTGCTTTGAGCGCCGCCATCATTTCCTTTTGAATTTGCTGCGTTTTGCTCATAATTGCTTCCTCCTGTTGGTAAACGGCCTCATCACACTCTTTTTATCACAAAGATGAGCGGCCATTTCTATAACCTTTATGCAAGATCCCGTTTCTTTTTTGTTCTCAAAAATCTATAAGAAGAATAATTGACGGATTGCCTTTGCCGTATATAATGATACTATATTTTCCCTGCATAGTAAAGTAATAAAGCGAGGGGGTTCAATGACTGCGCAACAATAGGGGTAAAGTGCAACCGTTATCTGTTTCAACTGACTTGGCCGATTGCGAAGTTGGGGGCCCCTTGCATCGAACATAAAACCGCCAAAAAGACGGAAGGCCGGAATTTTCCGGCCTCCGTCAGCTTTTGCTCTGAGATTAGACTCCTGTTACAGCGCCTGCCCGGCATAGCGCATGGCGCCCAGCGCTACGATACGCTTTAAGTCGTGAGGCTCGCAAAACCGGCATTGTGCAAACGAAGGCGCAAGGGCGAGCTTCTCTGCCGTGCGCTTTGCAGCGTCAAGGTATCCCGGATACCCGGCCGTACCCCCGCCGATGACGATGACATTTGGATTATAGAGGTTGATGACCATGGCGAGCGCCATGCCGAAGGCTTCGCCTGTCTGCTCGATGATAGCGCGCGCCTGTTCCTCCCCCCGCTCGAGCCTATGCCAGAACTCCTGCGCGGTGCAGTACGCCCGGCGCAGGATTTCCGCCCCGCTGCACTCCTCATCGATCATCCGGTAGCCCCGATCCGTGCCGACATAGCAATGTCCAAGCTCCCCGGAAAAGCCGCCGGAGCCATGCAGGAGATGTCCCTTCTCACTGACGGAGAGCGCAATACCAGTCCCCGCCATCAGCACCGCGACGACGGAATCCTCCGGGTAGTATGAGGCTTCCTCGACGGCAGCGCAACGCACATCGTTTAAATAGCGTATAGGAAAACGCCCTTCAGAGAAAAACGAAGCATCCACTCGTGAGAGAGCCGGGACGACATCCGATCGCTCACAAAAATGGTCCGAGGTCACAAGCCCGGGAACCGCCATTCCCACTGCATCCACAGAAAAAGGGAGGGTGCTGAGAAAATCCTCCAATTGTTCTTTCAGATACTCTTTGGTGCAGGATATTCCGGTCGGTACCCTCCGTTCGAGCCAGTGTTGACCGTCCTTTACACACAGGTACATCTTCGTTCCGCCAATATCCACTCCTACGACATGCTTCATCTGCGTTCCTCCTTGCACTTTTCTTCCAGTATACCGCGTTTGACAGCAAGAGTAAATCCAGGAGCAGTGTAGAAAAATTAAAAATAAACTCGCACGGTGACGATTACGCGCATTTTATGTCCTGAGCGGCTCCAAGGACGAAAACCGTGCGCCGCAAGAAATCACCGGAGCTACTGCACTGGAGTTGGTATCCCCAGACTTTCCACAGCGGGCAGAGGAACTTGTGGAACAATACACCAGTGACATTTGCCTCACCCATGTGTACGCGGATTTTCATTCGAACGATTCCAATCGGGACAAAGAAAAGGATTGACCGGATCCATGCAGGACAGCCAAAGGGGGATGGGCTTAAAAGACCATCCCCCTTTTTTATCAGCAGGATTCAATTGTTTCCTTCATTTGCTTGATAAGGCACAATCTCCTGCGCCGCGCCTTCGAGCGGAACTTTGACCGGATATTTCAGCTCGCCGTTTCCATCAAGGTACTGCATCCCCATCGAGCGGGTGTATTTATCCTCGAGTTGAAACATACTGCGGATACTGACGGTGCATCCAACCCTTTGTAAAAATCCCGCCGCCGGAGTAAGGGCGCAATCTCGGCGCGTGCTTTCAGGCATTGGCCATATTCCCGGGTACAATTAGAATGAATAGAATTGCCGATTTTATCCACACTATAGAAAAAGGAAAAGCGGGGGGAATCGGCCTTGCTCGAACAGGTGCTTGCAAAAATGAGTACGGACAAGAGCTTCGACCTTGTCACCAGGGAAATCCTCATTGGGGGGAAACAGACGACCATCCTCTTTGTAGACGGCTTCATCAAGGACGAGGTGTTTGCAAAGATGATGGACTTCATGATGAAAATCACCCCGGAGGAGATGCGGGATATCGCCACGGCGGAGGATTTTATGGAAAAATTTGTCCCCTACGTCGAGGTTGCGGCCAAGGACAAGGTCGACGATATCATTGTGGATATCCTTTCCGGCAACACCGGCATGTTTTTGGAGGGTTTTGACAAGTGCATTCTGATCGACTCCAGGACTTATCCCCAGCGCAGCATCCAGGAACCGGACAAGGACAAAGTCCTGCGCGGCTCTCATGAAGGCTTTGTGGAGACAGTTGTCTTCAACACTGCGCTCATCCGCCGCAGGCTGCGCGACCCTCATTTGACGATGGAGATTACCAAAGTCGGAAAACGCTCCCAGACCGACGTCGTTCTATGCTATCTCGACAACAAGGTAGACAAACGGCTGCTTGCAAAAATCCAGCAAAAAATCAAGGATTTAAGCGTCAATTCCCTGACGATGACCATGCAAAGCCTAGCGGAGGTGCTGGTGGACACCAAATGGTTCAATCCTCTGCCGAAAGTACGTTATACCGAGCGTCCGGACGTCGCCGCCGCCTGTGTACAGGAGGGGAAACTGCTCGTCCTCATTGACAACACCCCGTCGGTTATGATTTTACCGACTTCCTTTTTCGATTTCTTTGAAGAGGCGGATGACTTTTATTTTCCCCCCGTTACCGGCACCTATATGCGCCTTATCCGCCTTGTCATCTTCCTGTCCACCCTGGTGGTGACTCCGTTGTGGCTGCTCTACCTGAAATACCCGGGGGATTTTCCACAGTGGATGTCCTTTTTGCAGATTCGGGAACCAAACGGCCTGCCTGTTATAGTCCAGCTGCTCCTGCTTGAGCTTGCCGTGGACGGGCTGCGGATGGCGTCCGTCAACACCCCGGATATCTTAAGCAGTTCGCTGAGCATTGTCGGCGCGCTTTTGCTTGGGGAATTCGCCGTACGGGCGGGCATTTTCGTCCCGGATACTATTCTGTTCTCCGCGTTTACCGCGACCGCCATCTTTACCCAGCCGGACTTTGAGCTGGGCTACGCCTTTAAGTTCGGGCGCATTTTGCTGCTGGTTCTCACCAATTTCTTCGGATACTGGGGATTTGGCGCAGGGCTTGTCTTCGAGCTGATTTGCATCCTCTTCAACCGGGATATCTCCGGCAGGAGCTATCTCTATCCGCTCATCCCCTTTGACTGGACTGCACTTAAACGCAAATTTGTCCGGGAAAAAATTAGTCACAAAAATAGCTGACTCCAAAGAAATACCGCCTGCAAAGCTTTGCGGGCGGTATTGTTAATTGGAGAAGACTATTTGATTTTCTTTGCGGTGTATCGGTTGACGGCCGCTTCGTTGAGCGTGATATCCATCCCGCCCGCGATTTCATCGAGCTTTTCTTCATACTCGTCGCCCTTCATCTTTTGAAGAAGAGAGGTACGGCGGGAAGCAAAGTCATCCTCTTTCTCCAGCACATCGTATTTGGCGAGCACATAGTATTTGCTCGTACCCTCGACCACTTCGATGTCGCCGGCATTCATATCTTTCATGCGCGCGGCAAATTGCTCGCCAAAGGAGGTTCCGCCGTCCTTGGACAGGAAGGTGGCATAGGTGTCCTCCGCCACCCCGGCCGGGTCAACAATCGAGACATTATCGCCTTCGGAGGCATTTTCCGCCTTCTGCTGGTTTGAGTAGTCCTGAATCAGTGCATCCATGCTCTCGCCGTCTTTTGCCCGGGACAGGTATTCCTCTGCGGTCTTTTTCGCCTCTTCCTTGGCAGCTGTCAGCTCGTCCCCGGTCTTAGTGGTGTCCCAGGAAACGCCGAGATATTTTACCTTGACAAAGTTATCCGCAAAGTATGTTTTCAGTTCCTCTTCGGAGACGGCATTCTGACCACCCTCGCCATAGTAAGTGAGGAACACCTGCTGTTTTTTCGCAGAATTGCGGTAGACCTGCGTCAGGGAATCCTTGGAGATTCCGTTTTTCTCATACCATTCCCCATAATTGGTCCAGTCCGTATTGGCCTGGGTTGCCGCCGCATTCTCTGCGTCGGAGCTTAGGGTCAAGCCCAATTCCTCAAACTCCCGTTCCACTGCGAGGTAGCGTTTCATCTCCTGCTGAGCGGTTTTTTCAATCCAAATGGCGGCGTTTTGCCCGTCAATGTCCTGCTTCAGCACGTCCTTGCTGGAATCTTCCACTTTGGCGTATGCCGACTGTGTCGCATTCACAAGCTGGTAAAGATACACGCCCGCCGGGATTTTTTCATCCTTATACGTTGCGATATACGATGAATCTCCGCCGCAGGAAACGAGCGAAAGCGCCATCGCAAATGTGAACAAAAGGGCCAGCGCCCTGGAACATTTCTTCATCCTGATTCCTCCAAGTCTTTTGGATTGCTTTATATCGATACGATTATACACGGATTTTGCCGCGATGTCCATAAAACGGCACGAAAGTTCACAGTTTCCACATCTTACTGCCGGTCTTCCAGCCCCGCCTGCTGCATGGTGGTCAGAACGTTACGCAGGGTTTTGAGCGTGTCCTCACCTTTGGCCAGCTTAACGGAAAGGTACGGCTTTGTCCCTGCGTTTACCATCACGCGGGGCTTAAACGCCTGCACGAGCGCGCCGACCGCGTTCATATCCAGCGTGCGCGGATATAAGATCAGCGTATCATTCCGTTCGCTGATTTCGTAAATGGAAAGCGACGAGGCGATGTTTCTCAGCAGCGCCACATCCACAAGACCCTTGACGGATTGCGGCGGCTCGCCGAACCGGTCGATCAGCTCGTCAAAGACATCCATGGAGTCCTCATTTGTTTTGACCGACGCTATCTTGCGGTAAATATCGATGCGCTGGCTCAGATCGCTGATATAGCTTTCCGGGATGTGCGCGCCGATACGAATATCAATGAGGCACTCGTCCTCCTGTTTTACCACTTTCTCACCCTTGCGCTCGCTGATAGCCTCGGAGAGCAGGCGCAGGTACATATCGTAGCCCACGGATTCCATATGCCCATGCTGTTGTGCGCCAAGGATATTTCCCGCACCGCGGATTTCCAAATCCCGCATGGCAATGCGGAACCCGGAGCCAAACTTGGTAAATTCCCGGATGGCGGACAGCCGCTTGGTGGCCACGTCCGTCAGGGACTTGCCAGGCCGGAAGGTGAGGTAGGCAAACGCCCGCCGGTTGGAGCGCCCGACCCGCCCGCGCAGCTGATAGAGCTGGGAGAGCCCCATGTTGTCCGCGTCCTCAATGACGAGAGTGTTGCAGTTGGGCACATCCACGCCGGTTTCAATGATGGTGGTACACACCAGGATGTCGATTTCATGCTCCATCAGCCTGCGCCAGACCTCGGAAATCTGCTCCTCCCCCATCTTCCCGTGCGCGGTGGCGATGCGCGCATCGGGCACCGTCTCCGCAATGCGCGCAGCGCACTGGTCGATGGTTTCGATGCGGTTGTGCAGGTAGTAAATCTGCCCGCCGCGCCTCAGCTCCCGCTTGATGGCCTCCCCGATAAGGCCCATATCCTGTTCTATAACATAAGTCTGCACCGGATGCCGGTCGCTCGGCGCCTCCTCGATGACCGACATATCGCGGATACCGGACATCGCCATGTTCAGTGTCCTTGGAATCGGCGTCGCGGAGAGAGTCAGCACATCGATGCCATGAAACAGCTCCTTAAACCGTTCCTTGTGCGCGACACCAAAACGCTGTTCCTCGTCGACGATAGCAAGCCCCAAATCTTTGAATTTCACGTCCTTTTGAATCAGGCGGTGAGTGCCGACCACAATGTCGATTTCCCCGCTCCTCAGCTTGCGGACGATGGCCTCCTGCTGCTGTTTGGTGCGAAAACGGGAGAGCAGCTCGATGTTGATGGGAAAGCCCTCAAAGCGGCGCAGCATGGTCTGGTAATGCTGGAAGGCCAGTATCGTCGTCGGAACCAAAATCGCGACCTGCTTGGAATCCATCACGCATTTGAAGGCTGCGCGCAGGGCGACTTCCGTTTTGCCAAAGCCTACGTCCCCGCACAAAAGGCGGTCCATCGGGTGCGGGCGTTCCATATCCGCCTTGATTTCATCGATGCAACGAAGCTGATCATCCGTCTCCTCATAGGGGAATCGCTCCTCAAAATCCCGCTGCCAGTCGGTGTCCTCGCCAAACGCATAGCCCTTGGCCTGCGCGCGTTCGGCGTAGAGCTTGATGAGTTCGTCCGCCATGTCCGCGACCGCGCGCTTGACGCGCTGGCGCGTCTTGCTCCACTCCGCAGAGTTGAGTTTATTGAGCTTGACGGATTTATCATCCCTGCCCCCGACGTATTTGGAGACCAAATCGAGCTGAGTGACCGGGACGTACAGGGTGTCCTCCCCGGCATAGCGGATTTTGATGTAATCCTTGACCACGCCGTGCAAATCGAGCTTGTGGATACCGGAGAACACGCCGATGCCGTGGGAGACATGGACCACCAGATCTCCCGGTGTTAAATCCGTGATGCTGCTTATCATTTCGCCGGTTTTTTTTGCGCGGCGTTTTTTTCTCTGGGTGTTCCCGGTGCGCTGATGGGAAATCAGGGCAAAGTGGGCTTCCGGGTATTCAAAGCCGGAGGAGAGATTCCCCTCCAGCACAAAGACGCGGCGCAAAACAATATTTTTTAAATCCTCCGCAAAATCCACAGGCAGGCCCTGCTTCTGCAAATCCGTTACCAACGCCTGCGCCGCCCGGAGAGTTCCCGCGAGCACGACGCAGCAGTATCCCCTTGCCAGATATGCCTTCAAATCGTCCACCAGCAGGGAAAATTCCCCGCCCCAGGTGGAAAGCTGGATCGCGTTTGCACCGAACACCGATCGGATGGAGACATTGTCCACCGTATGTGCAAAGGTATCGGTAAACACTGCGCCGTTTCGTTCGCAGTAACTCTGGACGTCCGCAAAGGTGCAGGTAAAGCAGTCGAGCCCCTTGCACAGCACGCCCTCTTCAAAGAGGGCCTTAAGATCCTCAGAGAGCTGCCAGGTATAGGCCCTGGCGGCCTCCTTGATTTCCGTATACTCACTTACAAAAATCTGCGCGTCTTTCAGGTAATCGAAGATGGTCGATGGTTTCTCATAGACGAGAGGAAGGTACCGGTCAATGCCCTGAATCTCCAAATCCGTGTTCAGGCGCTCGATGTCCTTCTCCAAATGCTCGCGTACGGCCTGGGCGTTTTTCCCTCTCAGCATTTTGGAAAAGGCGGCGATTTTCTCCGCCATTCCGGCGTTTGATTCAATGAGCACCTCGCTGGCCGGGGTGATGTGCACCTCGTCCACAGAATCTGTGCGGCGCTGGGTTTCCAAATCAAACAGGGAGACTGTGTCAACTTCATCTCCCCAAAACTCCATACGCACCGGAGAAGCATAGTCGGGCGGATAAAAGTCCAAAATGCCGCCGCGCACAGAAAACTGGGCGATCCCCTCAACCTGGGGGCGGCGGACATAGCCCGCGCGCACTAGGATTTCCACAATCGCCTGAATACTGATTTCCTGCGCCTGTTTCAAGACCACTGAGCGCTCCTTTAAGATCTCCGCTGGGATGGTATGCTGCATCGCCGCTTCAATACTCGCCACCACAAAGGCACAGTCCCCGGATAAAATCTTGGAGAGCACGGAAATACGCGCCTGCTCATATTCCTTGGACACGCTGTCCACGCTGCGGAAGGTAAAATCCCGCGCCGGGAAAAGCACAGCCGAGCCCGGCTTCGTCATGGCGTTTACATCCTCGCAGATACGCCTTGCCGCAAGTTCATCCGAAGTCAGGATCAATGCGGTTTTGTTCAGTTTCCCGCTTAGGGCCGCATACAGATGCGCCTTGTGCACCTGGGAAAGCCCGGAGAGATAGGCAGGCGTCCTGCCCTCTTCTACTGCCCTTTGCAGCCCCTCAAAATCCCCAACCAGCTCAAAGAGTTTTTCGTATAATTTCATGCCTTCCCTCCGTCTGTTACATTCATAAAATCGTTCCTCTTCCGGGCTGAAATACAGCGTCAGGAGTTGAAGCGGTTCATCGCCTCATCGATGTTTCCTTCCACAATCAGCTTTGCCGCGCCGATTCCATGCTCCACTGCGGTTTTCAGCCCCTCAAGCTCCTCCTTTTTAAACGAAGATAGCACCCAGTCCGCCAAATCATAATCTGGATGAGGCTTCTTTCCCACACCGATTTTCACGCGCGGGAATTTATCCGAACCAAGGCAGGCGATTATGCTCTTGATCCCGTTGTGCCCGCCGTGCGTACCGTTTCGACGGATGCGCGTCTTGCCAACGTCGAGCGAGATGTCGTCAAAAATGATAAGGGTACGCTCCGGTGGAATCTTATAAAAGCGGGCCGCCTCGGCTACCGCTTCCCCGCTCGCATTCATAAAGGTCTGCGGCTTCATCAGCAAAACCCTGTGCCCTGCAAGCGTCGTATCCGCGCACAGCGCGTGGTATTTGAGGCGATCGATTTTGACGCCGCAGTCCTCCGCCAGCTTATCCAGACACAAAAAACCCGCATTGTGGCGGGTCATCTCATATTTTTCGCCCGGGTTGCCAAGCCCTGCAATCAAATATTCCACCGGGCCGGATACACCGCGCAGCCGGTTTTTCCAGTTTGCAAACATCTCTTGCTCTCCTTTGTTCTTCTTGTTTCTCGGGGAATCTGCGGCAGTTTGTCCCAGCAGAAAACACCTTGCTGTCCTGCCTGTATTGTAGCACGCCGTCTTGTCGGGAAAGCGCAGTTTAGCACCCCAAATCCGCACGGGATAGGGGGTGCCTGCTGTAATAATAAAACTGTTGCTTGCTTAATCATCGAATGACATCTGTGCAGGGTGAAAGTCCAGCGCCTCATCCTCCGCCTGGTCGTCCCGTGTCATACCAGTGGTTGGCAAGGTAAGTTTCGGAGATCTCTTGTGGAGTAATCCCAAAGTGGAGCAGGGCATCCAAATAGGTATCACGTCGCACATCTCTTCCGCAAAGGCGGCGCGCACTAGGGGATTTCTCTTTCTATCTCCTTGCTTTTTGAGAATGGCAATACATTCTCCGAACTCCTCCACCATTTAGAGCAGCGTGTTTCGGGCATACTCCGGCTTCATCGGATCCCATTTTTCCCGGTGGAGCTCCCAAAGAATTTGTATCTCCATCAGCTCGGAAATCTTACAGTCCGCCATTGTAAACCCCTCCCGATTACAGGGGACATTCCTTTATTCCCTGGCTTCTTCCTTCTTAATAACTTCTACGCCATTTTTGATGATCTCGGCGGCGTAGCCGCTCTTGTTGACCTGGCGGGCTCTGGCAATTGCAAGGTCTCCCTTTTCCACGTCTTCGGTGATGGTGGAGCCTGCCGCGATATAGGCCCCGTCCCCCACATGCACCGGAGCGACCAGGCTGACATTGCAGCCGACAAAGACGTCGTTGCCGACTATCGTACGGTGTTTTTCCCTGCCGTCGTAGTTGACGGTGACACAGCCGCAGCCAATATTGACGTGCGCCCCCACGTCGCTGTCCCCAATATAGGTCAGATGCTTGACACTTGTCTCTTCCCCGATGATCGAATTTTTAATCTCCACGAAGTTTCCGAGCTGCACCCGCTTTCCAATAAGGCTGCCCGGGCGGATGTGGGAAAATGGCCCAACCATGGCCTCATCCTCAATTTTAGATGAATAGACCTGGCTTGCATTGATGGTCACGCCGTCCCCGATGACGCAGTCCTCAATCACCGTGTTCGGCCCAATGGTACACCCGCTTCCGATGACCGTATGCCCTTTGATGATAACCCCCGGCAGGATGTCTGTATCCGCGCCGATGGTGGTATCCGAGGAGACCATGCAGGAATCCGGTGCAATAAAGGTGACGCCGTTTGTCATATGCTGGTCAATCACCTTTTTGCGTGCAATCTCATTGAGTACATACAGCCCCTTGCGGTCGTTTGCCCCCATGACGACATCCCCGTTTTTGGCCGTAAACTTGGAGACAATGCGCCCGGAGGAAATCATCTCTTTAATAGTATCGGTCAGGTAGTATTCTCCCTGTGCATTCTGCGGTTTGATGCGTTCGAGCGACCAGAGGAGCGCTTCGGATTCAAACCAGTAGGTCCCGGAGTTGATCGTTTTTATACGGCGGATCTCATCGCTCGCATCTTTATGTTCCACAATTTCCAGGACATTGCCGATTTGGTTGCAGACAATTCTGCCGTAGCCGGTTGGATCCTGTACATCCGCGGCAACAATCGTAGCGGCGCTTCTTGTCTTCTCGTGCAGGTCATAGGAGCCCATGATAGCGTCGGAATCGACAAACGGGGCATCCCCGGTCAGGACAATGACGCTCTCGCACCCCGTCTTCTTAATGTACTCACGTGCCTGCATGACTGCGTGACCGGTACCGAGACGTTCTTTCTGCTCGATGGAGACAACTCCCTTGGGAAGGCATTCCCGTACCATATCTGCACCGGTTCCGACGATAACCGCGATATGTTCAATGCTGCTTTTTTTCACCGCATCAATCACCCAGTTGAGCATCGGTTTGAACAGGACTTCCTTGAGCGCCTTCGGTTTGACCGATTTCATACGCTTGCCGTCTCCGGCCGCCAGGATGACTGCGCATACATTTTTCACAAAGATTCCTCCATTACAAAACAGGGCAGGAAATAAGCGGGCGATTTTCACCGTCCGTTCCCGCGCATCGCGACGGTCTGTCCGCCGACTGGTTTTCCGGGCCTTGTTTCGGCGAACCGCACGCACTGTGCGCGCCGCCGACTTTAGCCTGTATATTCCATGTTGATCCATTCATTATTATTGCAATTTTTATTATTATTTGCAAGCCTTTGAAGAAATCTTTGGTTAAAACTTGCGAATCCGCCAAAAGTTAGAATTTTTTTATGAAAATATCAATGAAAATATAGAAAAATCCTACGCTGTTTGGTATAATGAAGTAACACATGCGGGCTGGCCGTGCCGTTCCGCTGTGTCTTGTTCTGCTTTTTATTCGTATGAGTTAAAAAAGCGGACAAGGATTCCTTCGTTACTACAATTCAGGAGGTAGATTACAATGGGCAAAAAATTCGTATACCTTTTCTCCGAGGGTAACGGCTCCATGAGAGAGCTCCTCGGCGGGAAAGGTGCAAACCTTGCCGAAATGACCAACCTCGGCATGCCTGTCCCGCAGGGCTTCACCGTTTCCACCGAAGCCTGCACCCAGTACTATGCTGACGGCGGCAAAATCAACGATGAGATTCAGGCTGAAATCTTTGAGTACATGGGCAAACTCGAAGAGATCGCAGGCAAAAAGTTCGGCGATCCCGAAAACCCGCTGCTCGTCTCCGTCCGTTCCGGCGCTCGCGCTTCCATGCCGGGTATGATGGACACCATCCTCAACCTCGGCCTCAACGACGTCGTTGTCGAGAGCTTTGCAAAGAAGACTGGCAACCCGCGTTTCGCTTACGACTCCTATCGCCGTTTCATCCAGATGTACTCTGACGTCGTTATGGAAGTCGGCAAAGGCTATTTTGAGAAACTCATCGACGAGATGAAAGAGAAAAAGGGCGTCAAACTCGACACCGAGCTCGACGCGGACGACCTTAAAGAGCTTGCCCGCCAGTTCAAAGCGGAATACAAGGACAAAATTGGAACAGACTTCCCGTCTGACCCGAAAGAGCAGCTGATGGGCGCTGTCAAAGCGGTCTTCCGTTCCTGGGACAACCCACGTGCAATCTACTACAGAAGAATGAACGATATCCCCTCTTCCTGGGGTACTGCCGTTAACGTTCAGATGATGGTATTCGGCAACATGGGCGATACCTCCGGTACCGGCGTTGCATTCACCAGAAACCCGGCAACCGGCGAAAAGAAGCTCTATGGTGAGTTTTTGATGAACGCACAGGGCGAAGACGTCGTTGCAGGCGTTAGAACTCCACAGACCATTGACCAGCTCAAGGATGTTTCTCCGGAAGCTTACGAGCAGTTTGTCAACATCTGCAATACTCTGGAAAACCACTACCATGACATGCAGGACATGGAGTTTACCATTGAGAATAAAAAACTCTACATGCTCCAGACCAGAAACGGTAAGCGTACCGCTGCCGCTGCTCTGAAAATTGCATGCGACCTTGTTGACGAGGGCATGATTACCGAGGATCAGGCTGTCCTGATGGTCGACCCGAGATCCCTCGATTCCCTGCTCCATCCACAGTTTGACGCGGCTGCTCTAAAAGCTGCAAAAGAAATCGGCTCTGCTCTCCCGGCTTCCCCGGGTGCTGCCTGCGGTAAAGCTGTCTTCTCTGCAGAAGATGCTGTTGAGTGGGCTGATAAGGGCGAGAAAGTCATCCTTGTCCGCCTTGAGACCTCTCCGGAGGACATCGAAGGCATGCATGTTGCTGAGGGTATCCTCACCGTCCGCGGTGGTATGACCTCTCACGCAGCAGTTGTTGCGCGCGGCATGGGTACCTGCTGTGTCTCCGGCTGCGGCGATATCAAAATCGACGAAGAGGCGAAATACTTTGAGCTCGGCGGAAAGACCATCCGCGAGGGCGATTACATCTCCCTGGACGGCTCCACCGGTAAAATCTACGGCGAGGCAATCCCGACTGTAGAGGCTTCCATCTCCGGCTACTTTGAGAGACTGATGAACTGGGCTGATAAAGCAAGAAAGCTCAAGGTTTGCACCAATGCCGATACCCCGGCGGACGCAAAACAGGCTTACGAGTTCGGCGCACAGGGCATCGGCCTTTGCCGTACCGAGCACATGTTCTTCGAAGCTGACAGAATTAAGGCAATTCGTGAGATGATTGTCTCCAAGACTGTTGAGCAGAGAAAGAACGCCCTTGCGAAACTCCTCCCGATGCAGAGAGGCGACTTTGAGGCGATCTATGAGGCTATGAACGGACTGCCTGTTACCGTCCGTTTCCTGGATCCTCCGCTGCATGAGTTCCTCCCGACCGAAGAGGACGATATTGTTGAGCTTGCAAAAGAGATGAACATGGAGGTCTCTGACCTGAAGGATGTCATCTCCTCCCTGCATGAGTTCAACCCGATGATGGGCCATCGTGGCTGCCGCCTGGCTGTTTCCTATCCGGAAATTGCTGAAATGCAGACCAGAGCTGTCATCGAGGCTTCCCTGAATGTTCAGAAGAAACATCCGGATTGGAACAACTTCACGGAAATCATGATCCCGCTTGTCGGCGATATCAAAGAGCTTCAGTATGTCAAGAACATCGTTACTTCTACTGCTGATGCCCTCATCAAAGAGGCTGGTTCTGACCTCCACTACAAAGTCGGAACCATGATTGAGATTCCGCGTGCTGCTGTTACCGCAGACGAAATCGCAAAAGAGGCTGAGTTCTTCAGCTTTGGCACAAACGACCTTACTCAGATGACTTTCGGCTTCAGCCGTGACGACGCTGGTAAGTTCCTTAACGACTACTATGATAAGAAGATTTACGAGAACGATCCGTTTGCAAAGATTGACCAAAACGGCGTCGGCAAGCTCATTGATATGGCTTGCAAACTCGGCAAATCCACCCGTCCGGATATCAAACTCGGTATCTGCGGCGAGCATGGCGGCGACCCAAGCTCTGTAGAGTTCTGCCACAGAACTGGTCTCGCTTATGTCTCCTGTTCTCCGTTCCGTGTGCCTATCGCTCGTCTGGCTGCCGCTCAGGCCAACATCAAGAACCCCCGCAAGTAAGAGTCCTGTCATTCACCATTGGATTTGACGAGGCGCAAACCTTCTATAAATCCCATGGATACGGCATAAAACCGTCAAAATGGCATGATTTGACCGTGGAGGTCTATATCTGAAAGCCAAAACCCCCCCGTGCATTCCCGTTTGGGCAATGTGCGGGGGGGTCCCTGTTATTTTGGGCTGTTTGTACAAGTCTAAATGAAAACGCAAAATGTATTCTGTTTTCAAAAATACATTATGTCCATGCTTGCTGCTCTTTTGACAGCAGCCACTTGAGCGATTTGAACCACATCCAGCTCTCTTATCTCTAGGGATATAAAGAATCAAAATGTACACTGGATAAAATGTACAAAAGAAACATTTGAGTTTTTACTTTCCTCGTTTTCTGTTATACAAAAAATAAGGGTTGATTGCAAAATGGGAATTGTGGGTTTGAGCACCTGCCTTGGCTCGCCTTGGCGAACCAAGGCAGGCCGAGCGCACATCCTCACGGGAGCAGATGGCACCTCTCTCATGATCCGTTACTCACCTTCCGGATTGGGCAGAATTCTAACCGCTGCCAGCCGGTGGAAAATCGCAGCGAATACCAGACCAAATATCACGCCAAGGATGGTATCCACGATCCGCAGGACCACCGCTCCCTGGAGCCCATAGATCCCGGCGCCCAGCATCAGTGCGCCAAAGCAGTTCATTGCCGTCTTATACCGATAATCGGTGCAAAAGCCCAAACACAGCCCTCCCAACGGCCCCATCAACGGCTGGAAAGCTTCGGGGATTACCAGATAAAGAACAAAAAACGCGCAGGAGCCTGCGACCGCCCCCACGATCCGTTGCCGGAAGCGGACGGTCGTATTTCCGGAGTAAGGATATTCTGACAGCAGCGATGCACAGGCAAATCCCATCCACATAAACCGCTCCACATCAAACACCTGTCCGGCTGTCATTACCAGGCTCACTCCAAGCGCCATACGCAGCTGCCACAGGTGGATCGGCGTGGAAAGATCAAACTTCCGCATCACTTGAACAAAACGAGTTGTTTTGTGCTGATTTCGGTGCTTGGCGAACAGGATCGTGCCGCAGATCAAATAGCCCACCAGAGCCAATAGCCCGCGGCGAATGAGAGCCTCTCCAACCACCGGGTTGCCTGTCAGATAGATGTAGGCAAAGCTGTATAAGCCGCCGTTGCCCATTTCAGGCCGCTGGGTGGTCATATAGAGCAGGGCAAAAAAGGCTGCAAAATGCAGCGGAACCAAAAAAACCGGCGGTATCACCGCCGCCGCGCTGGGAGCCAGCACCAGAATGGCCAGCACCGCCGCCAAGGTTATGAGAGAGTCGCCGATACAGTACTCAAAATTGACAAAGCGGATGCCCAGCATCATGCAAAATAATGCCACCGCCAGGGGGGTGTTGTCAGTGCCAAAAATATCAGATAGCAGGCTGATAAACACGATAGCAAAGGCCACGATCAGCGCAGAGCGCACTGCCATGGCAATCCTGTAATATATTTTCTCCCGCCTTGTCTCACAAGCAGCAATTTCCCGTTTCAGTACGGCGGGATCCATCTGCAGCGCGTCATAAAACTTCATAGTCACGGGTATTTTCCTGTCCTTTCTCAATATGTGCGGCGAGTTTATCCGCGTAATGCATAAATGCCTCAAAATCTTCACCGGAACTGCGCCACAGATCGTAGAAGGGTTGTAAAATACTTTCATATCCCTTCTTCAATTCGACAAGACCGGTTTCTGTGATAAACAACTGATAGCTCCGCTCATCTGTTGTCTGTCGCTGTTTGCGTATACAGTTTTTTTCATAAAGTGCCTTCAGACAACGGCTCACCGCCTCTTTTTTCATGCCGCTGCCCTGACTGAGCAAAACGGGTGTATTTTGCTCCGGCTGCAAATACAGATGCGCCAAGACCTCGCATTCACTGACGGTCAGCGCAGATTTGCGTACGGGCAGCAGGGACCGCATGATCTTTTGCAGCTGCTGTTGATAATGCATCATATCTGTCCACTCCATGTGTATTGCAGTCCTTTCGTCTAGTTAACTTTGTTAAGTATATTCCAAAACTTTTTCTGTGTCAAATAGTTACTGGGCAAAAAGATCTTTTGATTTGCTGCAACCCGGTCCCCGGCAAACCCAGGTGTGGCCGTAGTCAGCCCCTTGGTCTATTTGCAGTCTAACCCTTTTCCACAAAGAACGCCGGCCCCTCACGTAGCAAACGGCAGGGGCGGAGAGGAAGTTGACACTGTATGGATATCTTACTTGTTTCCTTTCATGGCCGGCCCAAAAGATGTTGGTGGGCAGCATGATCGTGCGTAAGGATTTCGATTTCTTTGTTTCGCAAGGCACACCGCTGTCTGACTCCCGTTTTGCATGGTACCTGGATTTTTCTCCGCAGCCGACGATTGCCTTCCTGCGTTTAGCCGGTCAGCGGCAATACACGACCTGTTCCATGGACAGCAAATACACTTCGGACCTCTTGTTGACGAGGAAGGACACGCCCTCCCTTTTCCGGACAGCCTGCGTCGCTGAGCTGCCCGGACAGCTCTAACCTGTACTCCCCCGGCGCCAAACGGGCCTTTGTCCATGTGACAGAGGAAGGCTGGTGCAAAGCGGCGAAAGAATATCTTTCCAAGCCCCACAAGGGAAGCGATATCGAGTAACTGTTCTATTTATGCGGTCTTCTATGGGAAACCGGAAACAGCCTGTCCTAATGGAATTCGGACAGGCTGTTTTCGGCATCCGCCGGCGATGCCGGTATGCACATTTCCTTATACAATATCCTTTTGGAGCACATAGTCGTCCATGATAAAGCCGTTTCCAATATCGGTTTTGACCGCATCAATCTGATAAAATCCCTTGGCATGGTAAACATCCAGGCTATGTGTATTGTACTTGTTGCAGGTGAGATAAATCGCGGTTTTGCCAAGCTCCTTGGTATAATCAATCGCCCTGCTAAGCAGCAGGGAGGACAGTCCCTTTCCCCTCTGCTCCTTATGCAGGTAGAGCTTGCTCAAGAACATGCGTTCATCTTCCGGCCTGACACCGCAATATCCCAGGAGCTTTTTCCCCTCATAGAGCAGGAAATAGGTATATCCACTCATCGATCGCTTTTTCCAGCGCCTGTTTGCTCTGGAATTTCTCCACCATGTAATCAATTTGCTGGGGACTTAAAATCTCCACAAAGTATTCGTGCCAGATTTCATTTGCCAGCGTAGCCAATTCCTCAAGCTGCCGTTCAGTGTTACAGATACAAATTTTCATCCGTACTCCTCCCGTTCTCTGTTCTCATTATATCGAGTTGTTCGCTCAAAGACAAACCCTTTTGAGCCCAGAGGATAAGAGATTCTGACAAATCCTGATGCCTGGTATTATCCATAAAAAACAGATGAATTTTTCCCACCATATACACGAAAAAAAGAAAGTCCAATTGAATTAAAATTGGTATAACTTGTTTTCGTACAAAATGTATTCATCACTATATATAAAATAATGATTTGTTTTTCGTCTTTCATCCAAAAGTAAATTTGTTTTCTTCGGTTTGCTTGACACCGCCCATATCCCCTGTGTTACAGTTAAATTGTTTGAGGTTTTCCTGTTTGTGTTGTATGGATATTAGGCGCATCCCGGTTATCCACACATTACAGACACAACATGTCAAAGGAGTGTATTGCGGTTTGGAAGCAAAGGAAGGTATCCTGAAGAGTACAAAGGGGCCGAATAAGGCGGGAAGAGTCGTTGACCTGACCAGCGGCCCGATTTGGAAACGGCTGATTATGTTTGCCCTGCCGATTATGTGGGCGAATCTGTTTCAGCAGTTGTACAACACAGTCGATTCTCTGGTTGTGGGACAGTTTGTCGGACATACCGCTCTGGCAGCGGTCGGGGCGACAGGCCCGCTGACAGGTCTGATTATCGGCTTTTTCATGGGGATGGGTACCGGTTCCGGTGTTGTCATCTCCCAGTATTACGGTGCTAAAGAGCATGAGAACCTGGAAAAAAGTGTCCACACCGCTATGGCGGTTGCCCTGGTGTTCGGCATTGTCCTCGGTGTCTTGGGAATTTTGGTTTCTCCTCTCCTGCTCGAGCTGATGAATACGCCTGATGACGTCATGGATCAGGCGGTACTTTATTTGCGTATCTACTTCGGCGGCGTTATTACCCTGACGGTATACAACATCGGCAGCGGTATTCTGCGGGCTATCGGGGATTCCAAGCGTCCGCTGTACTACCTAATTATATCCGGTATCGCCAATATTGTGCTCAACCTCTTGTTTGTCTGTGTCTTCCAGATGGGGGTTGCAGGTGTGGCATGGGGTACCATCCTGTCTCAGCTCCTCTCCTGTATACTGGTCATCATCAATCTTGTGCGCTGCACGGATGAGTACCGGCTTATTTTGAGTAAAATCCGTTTTGATAAGGAAATTTTTATCCGCATTGCAAAAATTGGCTTACCTGCCGGTGTTCAGTCCATGGTCATTTCCCTGTCCAACATTGTCATCCAGTCTAAGGTTAATATCTTCGGCTCTACCGCCATGGCGGGGTACTCTGCGGCAAACCGTATTGATGGGTTCGTCTACATGCCGCTCAATGCCCTGTCGCTTGCCATGACCACCTTTACCGCACAAAACCTTGGGGCGGGAAACATGGAACGCGCGAAAAAGGGAACCAAAACGGCGATTATTATGGGTCTGGTTGTTATGATTGCCGCCGGATGGACCGCCGTTCTCTTCTCACGACCGCTGATCGGCCTGTTCTCCAATGAAGAAAACGTCATTGCCTATGGAATCCAGACGATCACCGTACTCGGCGGCACCTATTTTCTGTTTACCTTTAACGATATCCTCGCAGGCGTCATCCGAGGTGCCGGTAACGCGGTAGTACCAATGATTATTTCCATCTTTAACATGTGTATCGTCCGAATTCTATGGCTGACGATTATCCTTTCCATCTGGCAGGAATATTATCTGGTCCTTGTCTGTTACCCGCTGACATGGGGTCTTTCCTCCTTGTGCTATTTTATTTATTACAAGAAGGGACATTGGCTCAAGAGCTGGCAAAAGGTCCATTACGTCAAGGAAAAAGAGCCCGAACAGCCTCAGGCTTAAAGCATCCTTCCCCCTATCCTCATCGGAGAGGGGGATCTGGTTTCTAAGCAGAATTCACTCAAATTCCGGCAGTTTGCTTCTTTTTGTGAGTGTACGTCCGACTCCCGCCGATTGAAAAAGGTGCTTGCCAAACCCAGTCCGGATGCACTGTCCTCTCATTGGAATTCTCCCGAATTTGCTTCAGCTACTCCTCAAAGTCCATGCTGCCGCGCCGTCGCAAGGGAAAACACAAACCGGGCGGGTATCCCCCAGCGGAGGAGATACCCGCCCGGCTGCGATTTAGGAGAAGAAGAACACAAAGCCGTTTAGAATAGATGGAACGCGAGAATAAAGCCCGCAAAGACAATGGAAACCATGGAAAGCAACTTAATCAAAATGTTAATGGATGGGCCGGAGGTATCCTTGAACGGGTCACCAACCGTGTCGCCGACGACTGCCGCCTTGTGCGCCTCACTTCCCTTTCCGCCATGCGCTCCGCTTTCAATGTATTTCTTCGCGTTATCCCACGCGCCGCCAGCGTTCGCCATCATGACGGCAAGGATAAATCCAGTCACAGTGGCACCCGCCAACATCCCGCAGATGCCGTTTACACCCAGCAACAGGCCCACAATAATCGGTGAGAGAACCGCGATAATGGCCGGGAGAATCATCTCCTTTTGCGCAGATTTCGTACAGATGTCCACGCAGGAAGCATAATCCGGCTCTGCTTTTCCCTCCATCAGTCCGGTGATTTCCTGAAACTGGCGTCTGACTTCGATGACAATACTCTGCGCCGCACGCCCGACAGCATCCATCGTAAGGGCGGCGAACAAAAACGGGAGCACACCGCCGACAAACAAACCGATGAGCACCGGGGGATTGATAATACTCAGTTTAAACTCAAAGCTGGGATCAATCACCTTGACCTCCGCGATAAAGGAGGCAATCAGGGTCAGTGCCGTCAATGCAGCGGAGCCAATGGCAAAGCCCTTGCCGGTTGCAGCCGTGGTATTTCCAAGGGAATCAAGCGCATCCGTGCGTTCGCGAACTTCTTCACCAAGCCCCGCCATTTCTGCGATGCCGCCCGCATTGTCTGCGACCGGGCCGTAAGCATCCGTCGCCAACGTGATCCCGAGAGTAGAGAGCATCCCGACTGCGGAGAGCCCGACGCCATATAGCCCCTGATTAAAGCTTACATCCCCAATGGACCCCGCTCCGCCGGACACCGTGAAACTCACAAGAACCGACACCCCGACGATGATGACCGGCAGAACAGTGGAGAGCATCCCAAGGGAAAGCCCGCCGATAACGATGGTCGCGGGACCGGTCAGCGAGGTCCCGGACAGCTTTCTGGTCGGGCGGTAGGAATCCGAAGTATAGTACTCAGTGGTAAGGCCGATCAGGATTCCGGCAATCAGCCCTGAAAGAATGGCAAAGAAAAACCCGATATTTTCTTTTCCCAGCCCAAAGTAGATGAGCGGAAAGGAAGCAACTGCGATAATAGCCGCACTGATCCAGGTTCCTCTGCGCAGGGCGGAGAGAAGGTTTTTCTGAGTTGCTCCCTCTTTGGTGCGTACAAAGAACGTCCCGATGACGGAGGCGAGGATTCCAATTGCCGCCATGACCATTGGAATGGTCACACCCTGAAAGCCAAATCCGCCTGCGACAGCGAGGGCCGCGGTGGAGATGATGGAACCGACATAGGATTCATACAAATCCGCGCCCATTCCTGCGACGTCGCCGACGTTATCGCCGACATTATCCGCGATGACCGCCGGATTACGGGGGTCATCCTCCGGGATGCCGACTTCCACCTTTCCGACGAGGTCCGCCCCAACATCTGCGGCCTTGGTGAAGATACCGCCGCCGACTCTGGCAAACAGTGCCATCGAGGAGGCGCCCATTCCAAAGGTCAGCATGGCGGAGGTAATCGCCTGTATCTGGGCGTCCTCCAACAACTGGCCAGCCGCAAGCGTCAGATGTGCCGGGTCGGAATACCAGAACTTAAGGAAATAATACCAAAAGGAAATATCAAGCAATCCAAGCCCGACTACGACAAATCCCATAACCGCTCCAGAAGAAAATGCGATGCGCAGGCCGGAATTCAGGCTGTTCCTTGCGGCATTAGCGGTCCTGGCGTTGGCCGCCGTCGCAATTTTCATCCCGATAAATCCCGATAGTCCGGAGAAAAATCCTCCGGTCACAAAGGCAAATGGAACAAACATCGTCAGATACCCGGTGAGGGCCAGTATCAGCAGGATGATAAACATCACGGCAAAAAAGAGGATGACTCCTGTGTACTGCCGTTTTAGGTAAGCATTTGCTCCCTTTCGTACCGCAAGGGATATTTTTTCCATCAAATCGGTTCCCTCCGGCGCCCTGGTAACTTTGCGCGCCAGGTAAAAGGCAAACAACAATGCCAGTACCGATCCGACAGGGGCAAGTAAGGTTAGACTCATACAGATTTCCCTCCCATGACTCAAATTAAAGCCGCATCATATTTTTAGAATAGCAAATCAGGCGGAAAACATCAAGTGAATTTTATAATACTTTTCTTTTTTAAGATAAATAGTTGATCAAAATTGTTGTTTTTTTACATAATCCTTTCCCGTTTGACAAAATTACGAGGCAATCCTCGATTTCTCCAGGCAAACCCCTTGTGTTTAATTCATCTAAAAGAATGATTATCCTGGAAGTCGGATGTCCCATCAAAGGTGAAGAAAAATACCTCCTTGTTCAGACAGAGAGGTAGTGGCCAAATTCCATGAGGAGATAATCTCACGGTAACGCTCATTATCTACAATCTGCCAAACCAGATTCCCGTTCAGCTTGACATAGCGACCTTGCACACAAAAAGCCCCCGCCACAGGCGGGGGGGTATTTTTTTGTCTTACAGAGGGACCCCACACACGGAACTACCAACTCGGTAAGAACTGCAAAAATGGTTTTTGT
>UQSL01000002.1 GCA_900543705.1 uncultured Oscillospiraceae bacterium | reverse complement strand
CGCTTTTGAACTGCGGCTGCGTAATGCCTCTGTCGCCTGATCTGAGAGATTTTACGTATTACTGCGATTCATTCCGTTTTTCTGCGCTTTTTTCTGTCTATTTTTTCGGGAAGGGCTCACTTTCAGCTTGAATATTTTTCGCTTTTATTTATTGTCTAACTTTTTGGGGTCACTTCATAGCTCCGGCAATGGGATTTTTGCGCCGGTACACCATTCCGGCGATACTTGACCAATGTAAATGCCCCAATTCACTTCATCGCCGGTTTCCTGTAAGGTTTCCAATGCAGATGGGGTTTGCTGATAATAAGAAATATCCTGTTGCGTCATAAAAACAGAAGCAAACATCATCAGCATAGCGGCCACCAACACAATGTAGGTGTATTTACTCTTGAACATCCTGAACAAGTCCATTTTTATCACTTTAAGCATGATCCGCACCCCCTGTCAGCCGCAGAAAATAATCTTCAATGGACTCATTTGTAACAGAAATGGAATGAATGTAAATGTTCTTCCTTGAAAGTTCCATCGTGATTTTTCCGCTTTCGTCCAACCGTTCAAAGATATGGATGGTATTTTCGTCAACCACCTGATAATCCTTAAATCCGAGGTCATCCAGCACGGTCAGGGCCAAATCCGGATGATCTATCTTAATTTCGATATGTTCCCGACAGGTGGCTTCTAATTCTTCCCGGCTCAATTCCTTTATCAACTGGCCTTTATCTATAATCGCATAATTTGTAGCGATTTTAGAAAGTTCCTCTAAGATATGGCTGGAAATAACAATAGTAAGACCTTTTTCTTTATTCAGCCGGAGTAAAATTTCTCTGACTTCTGCAATTCCCTCCGGATCAAGCCCGTTAATGGGTTCATCCAATACGAGCAAATCAGGTTCCCCGACAAGGGCCATCCCGATGCCAAGCCGCTGCTTCATCCCCAAAGAGAAATGCCCAACTTTCTTTTTCCCCATGTCGCTCAAACCAACGATATTTAGAATGTTTTCAATGTAACCGGGCCGGTGAAGTCCTACACAGATACACTTCAATTCCAGGTTATCGTAAGCGGACATATCAGGGTAAAGGCCCGGTGCCTCGATCAGTAAACCAATGCGAGAGATAACCTTGCTACGTTCTGCGCCATGATACCCGAAAAAGGAAATATCCCCGCTGGTAGGCTTGGAAAAGCCACTAATCATTTTGAGAAATGTTGTCTTGCCAGCACCGTTCTTTCCGATCAGGCCATAAATTTCACCCCGCCGGATATGCAAACTGACATTATCAATGGCTGCTTGCTTTTTGTATTTCTTTGTTAAGCAGTCCGTATACAGCAGATATTCCATAATGTATTCCTCCTTTGCTTGATCTATATACAGTGTATCGCAGCTTTACAAATACATAGCCAAGGAATGTTTAAGAAATCATCAAGGTTTAGTCGGCCAGTTTGAAGCCAACGCCCCAGACAGTTTCAATGTATTCTTCGTCGGAGAAAGCCTTGATTTTTTGACGGATATTGCTGATATGGACGTTAATGGTACGATCTTCCCCGATATACAGGTCATCCCACGCATAATCATAAATTTCTTTTTTTGAAAAGACTCGTTTGGGATTGGTAATCAACAGCTCTAAAATCTTAAACTCCTGCCGGGTAAAAGAAATGGGGTTCCCTGATACGGAAATACTGTGTTCAGTAATATTCAAAACCATATCTTTATAGTGGTAGATCGTTTCCGGCCTATCTGTGCTATGTTTTCTAATCTGGACAGCCACCCTTGCTACAAGTTCGTCAATTTCAAAAGGCTTTGTCATATAGTCGTCCGCCCCGGAAAAGAGCAGATTTACCTTTGTATCTAACTCATCCTTTGCCGAAACAACGATAATAGGAGTATCTATGTTTGGCTTTATTTCTTCAACGATACTGTTTCCACTCTTGCCGGGAAGCATCAGATCTAAGATAATGTTCTCACTTCCTGTATACTTTATATCGTCTGTCCGTTGGTTTTTCCGCATCCTTTGGAACCAGCCAGACAGTCCCCATTTTCACAGCACCGGGAATACGGCCCGCAGAACAGTAATAATTTATCCATCGAGGGATCACGTCCCATATGTACCAGCTTCTTTCAAAGTCATATAATCCATACTGTAACCTCCAACCTCAGTATTATAATTCGTTCTCTCGAATAGTACAAGCAGAAAATATGAATAATAGAGTGTAAGCGCAGGGCATATCCAACAGCGGTTATGCGCTGAAAAAAAGAGGCCGAAAGGCAGCGGCAAAGATACTGGCAGCTTTCCATGAAGTAGGCTGCGTTGCAGGTAGATTTTTTCAAAAAGATACGGTAAACTTAGCGGCTTTTGGCAATCTGCATCCGCAATGAGCTGACGGACGAGTGGAAAAAGCGCGGTTGGAGAAAGGCAAGGAATACGCGATCCTGACGGACGAGATTTCCCGTGCGTGGTCTGGCATGACAACACGGCAGTATAAAAAGCTGAAAGGCTTGAAAAAAGAAAACCTCCGCGATAACATGAGCGATTTGGAGCTGGTATTGACAATGCTTGCGGAAGCCTTACGACGGACATTTCCAAAGTATCAAACCCGCAGGGCTTTTTTGAAAATCAGGATGTTGCCCGGCATGGCGGTAAGGTGGCCGGTATCGCGCGGCAGTCCCTTGAAGCGGAAACCGGCAAGCCAGTGATTACCTCTCAAAACGCCAATGACTTCCGGCAGCTCGTAACGGACATTGTAGAAGATGCCGCCCTGCCAGACCGCACAGAAACAATACTTCCGGCAATCAGTAGTTGAATAATACTCACAAAATCGAGGTCATTTCCGATAATATGAAGCAGCCCAAAAAGAACAGATGGTACTATGACGGCAATTTGTATGTTGAACCGTTTTTCCAGACATCCCATGATTATGCCCCGGAAAATCAATTCCTCTACAATTCCCGTTGCCAATCCATAAAAGAAGATGGCTCCTGTAATTGTTGCATTGCGGTCTGTGGTATTAAAGGTATTGATTTCCCAATGCCCACCAATCAACATAGCGATCGCTAAAACCAGAGCCGGCATTGCCAGAGCTGATACAATCCAAACAGGTTTAATCTTAAAACGAGGTATTCTCAATTCGTCCGAAGAGGTTTTCAGTAACTTTAGGCATAGCAGCTTAGCACCTAAAAAAGCGAATACCGCATACAGCACACCCGCAAGAATATTGCAAATGGACGGCGATACGCCAATGTTAAGAAGTAACTGACTAATTGCAAGTGATAGCCCCTGTGATATGGCTAAAATAATAATAGATAATAAAATTGCAAGGACAACTTGCACAGATGTGAACTCTTTTTGATTGTTCTCGACTTTATCAAAGCACGAAAAGAAATATAAATTATAAGATGCAAGTATAGAGCATATCCAACGATGGTTAATATTCAAATGGAGTAATCCCAATCAATGCTATGAACAGCTTTGCACTGTAACACGGGGAATACTGAGCTGCGCGGGCAAGCTATTTTGTGTAATTAGTTCCCGGATGTGCTCAAGCATATATTGCTGCATCCTTGCAACTGCCTGGACCACTTCTCTGCTTGGAAGCTTTTCCTCCATCGACCTCACCTCATAATGTTATTTTATACTCTACAAACCTATTTCTTGACTTTTTTTGATGTGTTTCTTTTCTTCCCTATTTTGCTTTGGAGGAAATAGATAAAAATTTAGTCGAAAATTCGTCTTTATTCGTTTGCGTTTGTAATATCCAACCGCTATAATGGAAGTAATTATGAGAATAAGGAGAGGAATTACCATGGTTTGTTTAAAAAACGGCACCATCTTTGATGCAGTTCATTCGGATCCCTATGTGGCGGATATTCTTGTCAAAGACGGGAAAATCGCAGAAATCGGCGAAAATCTTTCCATCCCGGTAGGATGCGAAATCATCGATGCCACTGGCAAACACGTTTACCCGGGCTTTGTGGAAGCACACTGCCACATGGGCGTTGACGGATATGGAATCGGCTTCGAGGGAAACGACTGCAACGAGATGACCGATATCATCACCCCGCAGCTGCGCGGAATCGACGCTATCAACCCCATGGATCCGGTCTTTGACCATGCTGTTCATGCAGGCGTCACCACCGTCTGCACAGGCCCAGGGTCTGCAAACGTCCTCGGCGGACAGTTCACCGCCATCAAGACGGTCGGAAAACGTGTCGACAAGATGATCATCAAAGATGTTGTCGCCATGAAATGTGCGTTCGGCGAAAACCCGAAACGTTGCTATAAAGACAAAAACAATTTTTCCAGAATGTCTACTGCCTCCAAGCTGCGTGAGATGCTGTTCAAGGCAAAAGAATATGATGAGAAGCTTCAGGCTGCTAAGGACGATCCATCCAAAAAGCCGGCGTTTGATTTTAAACTCGATGCGCTGCTTCCTGTCCTGCACCGTGAGATCCCCCTCAAAGCACATGCTCATCAGGCAAACGACATTTTCACCGCCCTGCGCATTGCAAAGGAATTCAATGTCAGACTCACCTTGGAGCATGTAACTGAAGGCCATCTGATTGTCGATGAGCTCAGCGAGGAACACGATGTCCCGATGGCAGTCGGCCCGTCTCTCGGACATGCCACCAAATTTGAGCTTCAGAATATTTCCTTCACCACTCCGGGTATTCTTGCAAAAGCTGGATGCCAGGTTTCCATCATTACGGATTCCCCGGTTATCCCGCAGGAATATCTGCCGCTGTGTGCTGCGCTCGCGATTAAGAGCGGGATGGATGAATTTGACGCTCTCAAAGCCATCACCATTAATCCGGCAAAACACATCGGGATTGCGGACAGAGTCGGCTCCCTCGAAGTCGGCAAGGATGCAGATATTGTCGTGATGAACGGTTCCTGCTTTGATGTCGGCAGTATACCTGAGGCTATTCTGGTGAACGGCTCTATCGTCGAATAAGTCTACTACATACAAAAAAAGATACAACGGGCAGGAGAACCTGAACTGCACCCCAAAAAGTTAGACAGTATACCACATTGTCTAACTTTTTGGGGTCACTTCTCCCGCCCGTTTCTTTTGTAATCTACCATATCGCCCTGATACAGCAGAACTTTTGTCACAGGTATTACAGCTTCAACGGTATTTTACCAGCGCACCAAAGCAATCCAGCGTGACATTCCCGGTTCTCCAAAATGCAAACTGCTATAGCCCTTCACGATCTTCTGAATCAGTTGTGAAATACTGTAGGTGGCCATATCTGCTTCGTGCCAGTTGAAACAAGTAGACATATGGCATAGCCAACAGATCTGTTTTTGTAAGCTGCGAGTATACGTATTACTAGGCAAAAAAAGAAGGCCGCCCGGATAAAACCGACGGCCTCCTAAGATTTTGACAGGATTATTTGATCAGTTTTTAACAGGAGATTTTGTGTGGGTCATCCAGACCGCAGAGATAATGGACACAAACGGGACCGTTAAAATGACTCCAAGCGTACCGGAAATTCCCTGTAGAATTTCAATACCAATATCATACATGTTAATGACCTGCAAGTACGGCATACTGTACGCAAAGATAATCATCAACGTATTAATGGAACCGCCGGTGAATGCCAAAATCAAGGTGTTGGACATGGTTCCCATCATATCCCTTCCGACATGGATACCTGCGGTAAAGAGCTGTTTTGCCGTGAGCCTCGGGTTATGAAGGTAAATTTCATTGATGGTCGAGGCAACCGACATACTCACATCCATGACTGCACCAAGGGAGGCAATGAGAATTCCGGAAAACATGACCCCTCCAATCTGCAGCTTGCTATTTTGACCAATGACAATCATTGTCTCGATTTCCGGGACATTCATCCCGGAAATATGCGACAGATTGCCAAAAATCATGGCAATGGCTCCCGCCACTACGACGCCTGCAATGGTTCCAAGTACAGAGCAGGCCGTTTTCACAGAAAAACCGCCGATAAAGTACATCGTAACAAGGGTTGTAAAAACAACGACCAGCGTTGCCGCCCAAAATGGCGAGTACCCGATATACATCATCGGGACATAGAGAAAGATGATACAGATAAAAGTAAATACTAGGGATACCGCCGACATGATTCCCTTTTTGCCGCCGATAATACAGAGTACCAATAAAAACAGCCCTACTAATCCATATAGAGTCATTCCCCTGTCATAATTGTAGACATTCGCGGAGAAATTCCCGCCATATTCGCTGACCTGCACAATGACTTTTGTCCCAACCTCGCACTGCGCGCCGTAAAGATAGCCTGCGATGTTCTGCGCTTCACAGACGGTTCCTCGATACTGCCCGGAGGTGATCTCCACTTGCAGCAGCTGGCTGCCGGAACGGGTACCATCTGCATCCAGGTTATCCTGTAGCACTGCGACAACTTTTGCTTTTTCAAAGGTCATTCCATCTTCTGCGAGCAACGGCGTCCGTTTTATTCCGAAATTAAAAAACACCAGGAACAATAAAAACATGACAACGAAACTCACCGCTATGATATGTCCAACCCACTCTTTTTTATTGGCAGGATGGTAAAACGTCATCCCATTTGTCCTCCTTATGGAAACGAAAGTACAGGGGCGGGACATCCCGCTCCTGTACTTTGCCGAAAATGCGTTCCGGCAGTCTCACTGTTTTTTAGAACTCAGAATCCTTTTTCTGGCGTTTGTGAAGATAAACCGCGGTACCGCCGCTGATTACACACAGCGCTGCAAGCCCTGCAAGTGCCCCAACTGCCGTAACGTCTCCGGTATTCGGGTTTTTAACGTTGAACTCAGTCTGGTTGCTGCTGTTACCGTTAGACGGAGCCTGGCTGCTGTTGTTACCGTTAGACGGAGTCTGGCTGCTGTTGTTGCCGTCGGACGGAGTCTGGCTGCTGTTGTTGTCATCCGGATTCGGGGTGATCTCTGTAATTTTCGCAGAATCAAAGGTGTTAACCGCTGCTTCAAGGCTACTGATAGCTTCCGCGATTTCGGTTGCGGTAGACGCGTTGTTGTCTGCAACCGTGTTTGCCGCTTCGATTGCCGCCTTCAGGGCAGCCTTTGCACCTTCCTTGTACTGTCCTACTTCACTTCCTTCAACCGCCTCATCATATTTCTTCTGTGCATCTGCAACGGCATCGGTCAGTGCTTTTGCATCCGATGTTTTTGCAAGGTTTGAAATGGCGGTTGCTAGTGCCGCATAAGTGCTGTCAAACTCAGTTGCACTAATTTTCGACTGATTATTGTTCAGGGTTTTGTCAAGCAGTGCGGAGAAACCAAATTTCAGGGTACTGCCGGTGATGCTGTCGGTACGGAACTCAGAAGGCATCTGGTAGTTTTCTCCGGTGGTGGAAGTCAGGTTCTGAGCGCCCGCATAGTAGGAGATGGGGTCTTCCACTGTTCCATATTTCTCGCTCAGCAGGGCAGCACCGGTGTCCTCTTCGGATTCAAGCAGGGTGCTGACAGCCTCAACAGCCGCATTCATTGCCGCAACTGTTCCCTCAGTATACTCAGTCGTATCAATTGCCTTGGCCTGGCCGACAAGTTCCAGCAGGGAATCCTGATCAACATTCTTGGTGATAGTAAAAGTATCCGCATACGGATTGCCGTTGTAGTCATAGGTCTTGATTGTCATGCTGTTGGCGTTGAAGTCGATGGTAGAGAAGGTGGGGAGCTGATTGTTGGAGCGCTCCGCGATGTAGTACTGCTTGTTAACGGAGAGGTTGTAAAATTTACTGCCGCTCGCAGAACCGGCTGCGATGTACATGGTGCCTTCCGGATCGCTGACTGTGTTGCCGGTGCCATAGTCGATGACTTTACCGTCAATCAGCTGATAGGTTCTTGCATAGGAGTGGTCATGGCCGTTAAGGCAGACATCAATGTCGAACTCGTCCATCAGCGGGGCGAAGAGAACACGGACGTTTGCGCCGTCACTGTCGGAGTGAGGCTGGCCGGAGCCATAGATGTCATGATGGAACATCACAACTTTCCACTTCGCATCTTTGTGGCTGTCCACTGCCTTTTGCATCAACTCTCTGTGCTCAGAAACGTTGCGGTTATTGGAATTAAGGCTGATGAAAAGGACATCACCATAGCTAAAGTAGTAATCCGAACCGGATTCCGTTGCCCCGAGGTTGTCAGTACTATTCGGATTGTTGTAGTGATATTGGTAATCCGTTCCCTTGCTCTCATGGTTGCCGATGGTGGTAGCAAGCGGCATCTCACGCAGAGCATCCGGATAGAGGAAGCCTGCATATTCAGCCTCGCGAACTCCCTGAGTATCAGCGGAATCCGCGCTGGAGTAGTTAATTTGGTCGCCTGCGGAGAGGATGAAGCTTGCACCGCTCGCGGTTCTCATCGCCTGATCCAGAGTCTTATTCCAGTTGTAGGTATCCGTGGCAATGTTGCTGTCGTCCATCGTTCCCTCTCCGTTGGAGCCGGAAGCGCCGATCTGTGGGTCGCCGACCAAAACCGTCTGGAAACTGGAAGTGGAGTGCGTGGTGTAAGTTCTCGCTGCGCTCCATCCGCTCTCATTCGTCTTGTCATCGTTGTAGCTGTAATAGTAGGTGGTGTTCTCCTCAAAGAAGCCTTCCACACTGACATGGTTTGCAGCAACATACGTTTTACCGCTGGTGTTGGTGCGGTTGATATCGAGTGCGGTGCCGTCGAACACGGTAGCATCGGACATATCGGGTGTTTTGGAAATCTTTACTGCCGGACTGCCCTTTGTCTGAGAGTACCACGCAAAATTGAGATCCTTTGCCGTTGCACCCGGAGTCATCACGATGTTCGCGGAGTTGGCGCGTGCACCTGCATCCCAAGTGTTTGATTTCCAGTTTTGATAATCGCTTGCATTGGAGGTGTTGTCATAAAGCTGACTTTTGCCTGTCGTCTCGCCGTATGCGAAAGACGGAACGCTCATGGAAACCGCAAGCACTGCCGCCATGGACGCCGCCGCGATTTTTTTGCCGAGCTTCATAGAAATTCCCCTTTCTCTTTTCAAAATTCCTGATATCAGACTTTTCTCTTAAGTCCTTTAGCATTATAAACGGGGAAAGTTTCCCTTTCAATTCATCTAACCAAACCTTAACCTGTGGGAAACTAGATTTAACAAATCACGGCCGAATTGTTTCAGCTTTGTAAATCTTTTCCCTTTCTTTTCCTGTAGATTCTTTACAATTGGGGCCAAGGCGCTTGGTATAGTCAAGCCATCCATCCGTTTTTCCTTTACCCCGCCGTTTACTTGTAGGTAAAACCGACAAAGCTACCGGTGAGGTGAAAACAATGCAATCAATTTGGAACCAGTCTTGTCCGATTGGGACAAGGCCTGCTCTGCAAGAGGACATCAAAGCAGATGTTGCTGTTATCGGGGCGGGAATGGCCGGGATTCTCACCGCCTATCTGCTCCAGAAGGAGGGAAAGCGGGTCGTCATCCTCGAAGCGGATTCTATCTGCTCCGGGCAGACAGGGCACACCACGGCAAAAATCACCTGCCAGCACGGAGCCATCTACCACCGGCTGTGCCGGGAGTTTGGAGAAACGACCGCCGGGCTGTATGCGCAGGCAAATCAGCAGGCTGTCTATGACTACCGTTCGCTCATTGAACACAGAGGGATCTCCTGCGATTTCTGTGAGCTGCCCGCCCTGCTTTATACTACCTTAAGCGGTGAGGAATTGGAGCGCGAACATCAGGCCGCGCTTGCCCTTGGAATTTCTTCCGGGCTTGTGCGGGAAACTGCCCTGCCCTTTCCCGTCACACGTGCCCTGCGTTTTGATGGACAGGCACAGTTTCATCCCCTGCGTTTTGTAAGCGCCCTCACTTCCGAGCTGTCGATCTATGAGCGCTCCCCGGTCTGTTCGGTGGAGAATACTTTAGTCTCCACCGAACAGGGCAGTGTACAGGCGGAGCATATTGTATTTGCCTGCCACTATCCGTTTGTCAATGTGCCGGGATATTTCTTCCTTCGCATGCATCAGGAGCGCAGCTATGTCCTGGCACTCAAACATGCACAGAGCCTTGACGGGATGTATTATGGGATTGATCCGGGTGGGCATTCCCTGAGGCAAAGCGGGAACTATCTCCTGCTCGGCGGTCAAAATCACCGAACCGGGGAAAACTCCACGGGCGGTTGCTATGACAGGCTGCGTACTACAGCAAAAAAGCTTTGGAGGGATTGTGTGGAGATTTCCCACTGGTCTGCACAGGACTGCATGACACTTGACGGTATCCCCTATATCGGGCGTTTCTCCTCTTCCCATCCAAATTGGTATGTCGCGACCGGGTTTGGAAAATGGGGGATGACCTCCTCCATGGCGGCGGCAAGACTTCTCAGGGATTTGGTAATGGGATTAGACAATCCATACGAAAAACTATTTTCTCCCGGACGCTTCTCCCTCTCCGCCTCCGCGAAGAATATGTTGAAGGATGGTTATCAGGCGGTAAAGGGGCTTTCCCGCGAAATCTTTTCCCCGCCAAAAGAAATGCTCGACACGCTGGAGCCGGGGCACGGCGGCATCGTTTCTTTCAACGGGCACAAAGCGGGAGTTTACAAGGAGGAAGACGGGACTGTGCATGTGGTCAGCGCGCGCTGTCCCCATCTCGGCTGCCAGCTGGAATTCAACCCGGACGAGCAAACCTTTGATTGTCCCTGCCATGGCTCGCGCTTTGATTTCCACGGCAACCAAATCGACGGCCCGGCGCAGAAAGGAATCCGGCCATGACACAGTTTCACGGAACTCATCGGAGACGCTCTTATTTTGAAGGGTGGTACCTCAAACACGATAATGGACTGCATACCCTAGCACTGATTCCCGCCATGCACATCGATGCAAAAGGAAACAAAAGCGCCTCCCTCCAAGTCATCACCGAGTATGGCTCAGATTTCAAAGAATTCCCCATCTGCGACTTTTCCGCCCGCACTGACCGGTTTGCCGTGCGGCTCGGGGACAATCTCTTCTGCGAAGAGGGAATCCGCTTGAATCTCAAGACCGACCGGTTCCATATTAAGGGCGCCCTGCGTTACTTTCCTCTAACACCTCCTCCCTCGAACATGATGGGACCGTTCCGGTTTCTCCCAAACCTGCAGTGCAATCACGGCGTGCTCAGCTTATCACACCGGCTGGAGGGAAAACTTCATGTCAACGGATATCCTTTTGACTTTCGGAATGCGACCGGATATATCGAAAAGGACTGGGGAAACGCATTTCCGAGGTCCTATCTCTGGACGCAGTGTAATTGGCAGGAGGGCGGCGACTGCTGCGTGATGCTCTCCGCCGCGGACATTCCCCTTCTCCATACTAGCTTCACCGGATGCCTGTGCCAGATTCTTTACCGTGGCAGGCAGTACCGGCTTGCGACTTATCACGGGGTAAGGCTTGTCGAGTATTCTCCCCGGCGGGTAGTGCTCGAACAGGGGAAATACCGGCTGGAGGTTACTCTCGTGCAGGAAAATGGGCACAGCCTGCTTGCACCGGATCTCGGTGAGATGTCCCGCACCATCCGGGAAAGTGCCGTCTGTACCGTCCGTTATGGTTTTTTCAAACAGGGAGAGACAGTGTTCGACCCTCCCCGCCCCTGTGGGAGCTTTGAGTATGCCCCACCGCCTCAAAACGGGAAATCCTGTTAATTGGCCCCCGTGTCTTATCTTATTATTACGTGATTGTTTTTGGCAGGAATTATCTTTTTAATCTACGCCAAATGGGTATAGGAACCACTCTGGACACAAAAAAACGGACACGACTGTGTCCGTCTTTTTTTACATTCTTCAAAGAGTTCGCCCCGTCGCCTGATACAGCAGAGCATTGATAAGGGCGGCTGCGACATTCCTCCCCCCCTTCCTCCCCGGCGCGACAATATAGGGACCCCCCGCCTGCATAATCAGCTCCTTTGCCTCGACCACATTGACAAAGCCAACCGGCACACCGATCACCAGCTGCGGTTTTATCCTGTTTTCCTTGATAAGCTCATACAGCCTTATCAGTGCCGTCGGGGCATTGCCGATGGCAAAAATCAGGTTGCCGGAAAGCGAGCACGCCTTGTCCATGCTCATGGCGGCGCGGGTCGTCCCCTGTTCCTTTGCCGCTTTGGTAACATCCTCATCCGAGATAAAACAGTGAATCTGCCCGCACAGCTTATTTAGCGCAGGCTTGCTGACACCGGAAAATGCCATCTTTGTATCCGTCACAATCACCGCGCCCTTCCGCAGAGTTTCCACCGCGAGGCTTACCGCATGGGGAGAAAACGCGAGGGTATCCACATACTCGAAATCCGCCGTAGTGTGAATAACCCGTTTGACTACGGCTTCGTTTTCCTCATCGAGTTTTCTTCCTTGAAGCTCCTGCGTGATAATTTCAAAGCTGCGCTTTTCAATCTCCTCCGGCAAAACCTGTTCATAACGTATCCTGCTCAATATTCAATTCCCTCCCTTGCCGGGATTCCCCTGTCAAAGGGATGCCGCTCGCTTACCATTTTGGTAATGTAATCCGCACATGCCCTCAGTTTCTCAGAAGGCGCGCGCCCGGTCAGTACGACCTCCAGGTTTTCAGGACGATGCTCCAAAAAAGAAAGCAAGCAGTCTTCCTCAAACAGTCCCTTTGCCATGGCGTCGAGGATTTCATCCAGCACCAGCAAATCGCACTGCCCGCTTTGCACCAACTGCGCCGCCTGCTCAAAATTCTGTTCATGGATTGCCCGGGTCGCCTCCCGTTCCTTCCCAGTCATGGCAGAGGTAAAATGGGTTCCCGCCTTGCCGCGAAACAATCGTATATGCCCGAGCTGCTCGAGCAGTTTTATCTCCCCGGTCGCATGGGTTTTCAAAAATTGGACAACGACTACCTGCTGCCCCTGTCCCAGGGAACGCAGGGAAAGTCCCATCGCGGCGGTCGTCTTTCCCTTGCCGGTTCCGTAGTAGATGTGGATAAGCCCCTGTGTCCTCATGCCCCCGCCTCCAAAATCCGGTAGATTTCCCTCATATCAAGGCTTTCGCGTAGGAGATTCGCAAGCTTATCGTATTCGCGTTCACGAAGCTGGGAGAGATCCATTGCCTGAACCTCCCCCGGGTTATAGCCTTTGCTTTCAAGCAATGCGCGTGCAAACGATGCGGCAATTTCCCCGGATTCAAACAGCCCATGCAGATAGGTACCGTAGAGATTTCCCGCGCAGCAGCCGTCCGTTTTTTGTCCACAGCCCGGCACGCTCACAGTGGAAAATGAAACACTTTTGACCTCTGGTTTTGTCTCGCCCATATGGATTTCATACCCTTCCACCGGCAAACCGGAGAGTCCGGCAAGCAACCCGGGCAGTTGCCCGATTTGTCCCGATGCCTGAGTACGGATTTTCTCGGGAGTAAAAACCGTATCCGTATCGAACAGGCCAAGGCCGCGCATTTCCCCGCCGCCTTCTACGCCGGTCGGGTCTTTGAGGCTTTGCCCCATCATCTGGAATCCGCCGCAGATGCCGAGTACACCTTTGCCTGCCGCCACGTGTTTGAGAATCAGCGTTTCCAGCCCGCTTTCGCGCAACCATTTTAAGTCCCCCATCGTACTTTTGGTGCCTGGGAGAATGACAAAATCCGGCTGTCCAAACTCGGATCTATCTGCGACATACCGTACACCGATGCCTTCGAGGGTTTCCAGCGGATTGAAATCGGTAAAATTGGAGATGCGCGGCAGCCGTATCACTGCCACATCCACAAGTGCATCCGTCCTTTTCGCGTTCAGGCGGGAGGACAGGCTGTCCTCGTCCTCCAAATCGAGCGCAGCGTAGGGAACTACACCGAGCACCCGCTTGCCGCAGAGTTCCTCAATCATGGAAAGGCCGGGACGGAGAATTTCCACATCCCCGCGGAATTTGTTGATAATCAGCCCCTTGATGAGATCCTGTTCCTGAGCTTCCAGCAGCTTGACCGTCCCGTACAGGCTGGCGAATACGCCGCCGCGGTCGATATCCCCTACCAACAGGACCGGCGAGCGAACCAGCTTTGCCAGCCCCATGTTCACAATATCGTCCGCCTTGAGGTTGATTTCCGCCGGGGAGCCCGCTCCCTCAATCACCAGAATGTCGTTTTCCTCGCTCAGTTTTCCAAAAGCATGCAGGATATCCGGAACCAGCTTCTTTTTGTATTGAAAATAGTCGGCGGCGCGCATGTTGCCGACGACCTGCCCGTTTACAATGACCTGGCTGCCGACATCGCTGGAAGGCTTAAGCAAAATCGGGTTCATGTACACCGAGGGTTCGATTCCCGCCGCCTGGGCCTGCATCACCTGGGCACGGCCCATTTCCAGCCCCTCCTTTGTAATGTAGGAGTTAAGCGCCATATTCTGGCTTTTAAAAGGAGCGGCCCGGTATCCGTCCTGATAAAAGATACGGCATAGTCCCGCCGCTATGACACTCTTGCCGGCATTGGACATTGTCCCCTGTATCATAATCGACTTAGACAAGGTTTTCCCCTCCTGTTACAGACGTTCAAGCGCACTGAGCAGTTTGATGTTATCCTCATGGCGGCGTACCGCAATCCGGTAGTACCCCTCCCCAAGCCCACGGTAGTTTTCACACCCGCGGATTAAAATTCCTTCCTGCTTCATCTTCCCGACAAGCCCAGTATCCTGCGCGAGGAAAAGCAGGTAGTTTGCTTGGGATTCAAACACCCGGTACCCGCAGCAGGTCAGGCCGTAGCGCAGGAATTCCCGCTCCCGCCGGATGTATTTTCTGCTCGTTTCAAGGTACTCCTGAGCATTTTCGAGTGCCGCAATACCTGCCGCCTGTGAAAGATTGGAGACTGACCACGGCTGCCCTGCTTTTGCAACCTGCTCACGAAAGGTGTCGTTTGCACATAGCAAATATCCAAGCCTTGCACCTGCCAACGCAAAGATTTTCGTGAAGGCCTTTATTACAACCAGGTTTGGATTTTGAGCAAGCAGCCCCTTGACGGTGAGCTCCTGATGACGATCGGAAAAATCCAAAAAGCATTCGTCCACTACAAGAGTAACTCCGGTTTCCCGGCAGGTATCCACTATCTCCTTCATCAAATCAGGCCCAATTACCTGTCCGGTCGGATTATTTGGATTACAGAGAAACAGCATATCATAGCCAAGTTCCAGTTCCTTTAGTATTTTCCTTGTCAAAACAAACTGTTCCGATTCCCTCAGCTTAAAAAATTGGACTCTGCATTTGACGGCACGCAGTGCAGCTTCATACTCGCTGAAAGTGGGTGAAAGCAGCAATGCGCGCTTTGGGCGCCTGGCATAGACAATGCGGTAAATCAAATCCGCCGCGCCATTTCCGTTGAAAACCCAGTCAGGTGATACCTGCTCGAATTCTGCAATTTTTCGGGAAAGTTCCAAACATCTGGGATCCGGATAGCGGTCGGCATGGATTGCGGCTTCACACAAAGCGGCAAGCACTGCCTTTTGCATTCCAACCGGGTTAATATTAGAAGAAAAATCAATCGGCATGCTGCCGTATTTTTTCTTAAAGCTGTAGATGTCTCCTCCATGGTTATATTCTGGCATCTCAAATTCCTCCTTGTCCTGTCAGTTGGATGATGATTCTCACGGCAAGGCAAAAAAGCAGGGTTAAGATTGCCGTCATATACATTAGCCGGTTTGCCCGGCGGATATCCTCCGGGTCAATCTTCCGTATCGCATCACCAATGGTCGGTTTGTGTACGATTTTTCCAAAATAACTTGCATCCCCGGCAAGCCGTAGCCCGAGTGCACCCGCGCAGGCGGACTCCGTCTGCGCGGAATTCGGGCTTGCGTGGCTGTACCGGTCGCGTTTAAAAATCCTCCACGCTCGCACTCCGTCAAAACGGAGCCCGAACGCCGAGAGTATCATCAACAACGCGCTCAGGCGAGCCGGTATAAAATTGACAATATCGTCAAGCTTTGCCGGGACAAAGCCGAAGTTTTGGTACCGTTCGTTTTTATAACCCACCATACTGTCCATTGTATTGACCGCCTTGTAGGCAAGTCCAAGCGGCGCGCCGCCAAGCATCAGGAAAAACAGCGGTGCGACGACCCCGTCGCTTGTGTTCTCCGCAACCGTCTCCACTGCGGCCCTGGCAATACCTGCTCCGTCGAGATTCTGTGTATCCCGTCCGACAATCATGCTCACCGCTTGTCGTGCACTAGGGATATCCCCAACTTTCAGTGCCCGGTACACCTTCATGCTCTCAACTTTTAATGATTTCGTCGCCAGCACCTGATAACACATCACGCTCTGTACTGCATAGGTAAGCCACCAGCCCGCAAAGGAACACAGCCAGAGCAGCAAAGCGGCAATTCCGAAAGAGGCTGCCGGCAGCATCACCGCCAGAACCGCACCTGCCGCGCGCTCCCCGCCTTTGGACACAGGGAAAATACGCCGCAGCACTTTTTCCAGACAGGTGATGGCGCTTCCCATCCACCGCACAGGATGTGGAAGAAAATACGGGTCGCCAATAAGCAAATCCAGCACAAAGCCAGTGAATATGGAAGCCGTCGTCAGCATGAAAGCTCCTCCAAAACATGCAATATCATCCGTTTTCCCGCTTGTAAATGCACAAGAAATCCGGAGCAGTTTTTTACCTGCCAGTCAAAATATCCGCGGCTGGGCTTTCCATACCGTTCAAGCAGGGCCATCAGCGTTCCTCCGTGGGCAATAAGGGCCGTCTGCTCTTCCCGCATCAAGTGAGGCAGGATTTCCTCAAATGCAAGACAGGTGCGCGCGCAAAACTCCGATCGGGATTCCCCTCCCGGAAAGGGCAATTCTCCTCCGCTGTTTATCCAAGTCTGGTACCGGGAGTCCGAGCTAAGCTCGAGGTAGTTTTTCCCTTCAAATTCCCCAAAATCACATTCCCGAAGTCCATCCACAGGAATCTGCTCTGCTTGTGGAAAGATAAGAGAGGCGGTCTGAATACAGCGGGAAAGCGGACTGAGGAATACTTTTTGTACCTGGGGCAAAATCAGATGTTTTGCCTGCTCGATTCCCTGTGCGCACAGCGGTTCATCCGTTACCCCAAGATACCGGTGAGCGAGGTTGGAATCCGTCTGCGCGTGGCGTAGCATAAGCAGCTCTGTCATCCCAATGTTTCCTCCCTTTCACAGATAAAAATGTTTGATTCCCGGCTCGATGCCCGACTCAAAATACCCGGCCGCTATCGTTATTTCCCTTGAGATACAGGGGAATCCCACAGGTTACGCGGATAACCTGTTCCGCCTGTCCCGCCAAAAACTGGCAGGCCCGGCCGACCTCGTCTCGCCACCGGCGCTCAAAGGCATCCACCGGCACGACGCCGCACCCGATTTCGTCGCAGATGACCGCCCTCTTTGTGAGCATCCGGAGAAGCAGGGCGCCAATATCCCCGTCCTGCTCAAGCGATTCACGGATGAGCAAATGCAGCTTGTCCGCGACAGTACCGTCCTCACCGACATCCGCCAAAGAACATCCGGTGTGGCGCAGGGCGAACTGAAGCTTTCCCTGGCTTGCCCCGCCGATGATGAGAATCATCCGCTTTCCCTCCCAAAGACACTATAGTGACGAATAAAGAGGATATTAGACTAATATCCTCTTTATTCTAGCATATTTTCCCATGGATTAAAATAACTTTTGTCCCAGGACAACTGATAAAATTTGAAGCAGCTCACATAGCTGCAGAAAGTATCCTGCTAAATCCCCAGTGATACCGCCAAACTGCCGTTTTGCCATCCAGTAATAATACCCGAAACAGAGAAGGGAGGCGAGTGCGCACATCCCCCCGAAAATGGGATGCATCAGTACCATACCGCCCATACAGACGGCGCAGAGGATACATAGCCAAATGGAGGTCCGCTTTTTCGCAGACATACTCGCGAAGGTATAGGCAAGCCCGGTGTTCTTGGCAAACGGGAAGCAAGTTACGGCAAGGCCGCTGAGCGAACGGGAAAGGACAAAGCCCGTCCCCAGAATTAGCAGCGTTTTCCCATCCGCCGAAACCTCGTACCAAAGCGCAAAGGACGATACAAACAGGCAGCATAGCCCGATCACGGCAAACGCCCCGGTATGCGGGTCTTTGAGAATGGCAAGCTTTTTTTCTCTCTCCTGATGGCTGGAAAGTGCATCCACCGTATCACAAAAGCCATCCAGATGAATTCCGCCCGTCACCAGCACTGGTAGGAGCACTGCCCCCGCCGCAAACAGGATGTCGGAAAAATTCAGCCATAGGCAAAAAAGCCGCCAGAGAGCCAGAAGTGCGCTGCTCACTAGCCCAATCAGCGGAAAAAAGCACAGGGCGTACTGCATGTTCTCCCTGTTCCACTCCACCCGGGGCATCGGCAGGGCGGAGTACATGGCAAACGCAATGATACAAGACTCAATTAGCACACGGTGTTCCCCCTTTGTGGAAAATCGGTATTCCGCAGACGACTTCCACGACTGTCGATGCAATTTCGGCGATTATTTGGTGGAGCGTACCCATCAGGCAAAGATACTGCGCCATCTCCCCCTCATACTGCCCGGCACCCGAGAAGATATCGTTGGAGACAATCACAAGCCGGCCCGCCTGTTGTGCCAGGTTTTCGATACCGGATAAAATCTCCCCGAGCACCCTCCCCGAGCCAGCCCCTTCGGGGGAAAACAATTCATTTGCACACAGGTTTCCCAAATCCTCAAGCAGGACGGCACTGCCCCTTGGCACATGCAAAGATGAAAGGGAGGTGCAGCGCTCCAAAGTCACAAAGCCCTTGTTTTCCCTGAGCTTGCGGTGACGCTCAATGCGCGCGCGGCCCTCCTCGCCAAACGGTTCCATCGTGGCAAGGTAGATTCTCGGGTTCTCCTGTCCATTCAGGATAAGGGTTTCCGCGTATTCACTTTTCCCGCTTGCCGCACCGCCGTACACCAGTACCGTCACAAAACCTCCTCCTTTCTGCAGTCAGTCAAGAGGACGGTATTCCTCCATGTGAATATCCTCAAACGTGCTCATATTCTCATAAACCGCAAGTGCCATGTCGAGCAGCGGGAACAGCGCCATCGCGCCCGTCCCTTCCCCGAGATGCATGTCGGCCGTGATGACCGGGGATAATCCCAACGCATCGAGCACGACTCTCCCCGCAGGCTCCCCGCTCACATGGCTTGCGAGCATGTACCCGGCCGCATCCGGGCATAGCCTGGCCGCGATCAGCGCCGCGACCGAGGAGATAAATCCGTCGATGACAACCGGCACACGGCAGGCCGCGCCACCGAGAAACAGCCCCACCATACCCGCGATATCAAAGCCGCCGAGCTTTGCAAGCACATCGAGCACATCCTCCGCGTTCGGGCGGTTAAGGCGTACGGCCTGCTCAATTGTGCGAATTTTTCTAGCAAGCCCCGGCGTATCCAGTCCGGCTCCGCGACCGGTCATCTCGTCGGCGGGACGGACCAGCAGCACGCTTGCAACTGCGCTGCTCGTCGTGGTGTTGCCGATTCCCATCTCCCCTGTGGCGAGGATGGTATAGCCCTTCTCTGCCATGTGAGAAGCCAGAGATATTCCGTGCTCGATTGCCAAAACAGCCTGTTCCCCCGTCATGGCCGGGCCTTTTGCTATGTTCCCGGTTCCGCGTGCGACCGCGCAATCGAGTATACCTGCCTCGCTCACTGGGGCGTTCATCCCCATGTCCACGGGAAACACATCCACATGGGCCACCCTTGCCATATTGCTGACGCTCGTATTCCCATGGCAGAGATTTTTTGCGACAAGCGCAGTCACTTCACTCCCGGTCTGGGTGACGCCTTCAGCCACCACGCCGTTGTCCGCACAGAACACTGCAAGTGCGCGCTTGTCGATTTGCACCCGGGAGGTTCCCTGTATTCCGGCGATCCGGCACACCGCGTCCTCAAGCAGGCCCAGCCCATGCAGAGGCTTTGCAATGCTGTCAAACCGGCGCTGCGCCTGCTCCGCCGCCTGTTTATCCGGCGGAGTTACCGCCTGTATTGTCTCAGAAAGCGTCATGATGGTGTTCCTCCGCATAGGTTCTCATGGTTTTTACAAAGCGCTCGGCAAAGCGGGGATTCGCGTAAAAGTAAAGGTGCGGGAAGCCTGCGAAAAAATTTCCTTTCGCGGTAATGCAGTCCCATGAGGTCTGACGAAAGCTCTTTTTCGCCGTGAAATCGTCCCCCTCCGCGCTGCTCTGGTAGTAATGGAATTCGTGCGAGGAAATTTTTTCCCCTGCTTTGCACAGCAGGTTGTTATGCTTTGCCGTCAGTGTGACGTACCCGAAGTGCCGCAGGTGCTCGCCTTTCAATGCTTTGGCGTGGAGCACATCCGCCATTCGGTATTCTTTTCCCTGCTCGTCGCACAGCGTCTCGTGCAGGTACAAAAAGCCCCCGCACTCCGCAAAGGTGGGAAGCCCACTCTCGACCGCTTGACGGACAGAGGAGAGCATGCTTTCGTTAGCAGAGAGCTTTGCCGCAAACACCTCCGGGTACCCACCGCCGAGATACAGCCCGTCGATATTCTCGGGCAGTTCTTTTTCACACAGCGGGGAAAACGGGATAATCTCCGCTCCGAGTTCCCGGAGCAAATCCAGGTTTTCCGTATAGTAAAAACTAAATGCCTTATCTTGCGCAACTGCAAGACGGACTTTTCTCTGTCCCTCAGCTGCTGTCGTGAATGGAGCATACTCCACCGGCGGTGCCTCCCCCGCCAGGGAGATCAGGCGGTTGATATCCACCGTCCGCTCCAAAGCATCCGCCATGCAGGTGAGCTTCTGCCTGATTTTTGCCGTTTCTTTTGGCGTAACCAGCCCGAGATAGCGGCTCTCCAGAGCAAAACACTCATCCTTTGGCAGGTAGCCGACCACTTCGACGCCGCAGTCGCGCTCAATGACGGGTTTTAGCATCTCATACAACGGGGCGGAGCATCCATTTAACAGTACTGCCCGAATCTGCGTTTTGGAACGAAAGGAGACAAAGCCCTTGACGAGCGCGGCGAGAGAGAGTGCCGCTCCTTTGGCAGGGACGACCAGTACTGACGGCACCTCCAGTGCATGGGAGATGTGGTAGCTGCTCGCGCAGGCTCCCGCGCCTACGCCGTCGTAGTACCCCATCACACCCTCAAATACGGCGATGTCACAGCCTTCGGAGTATTTTGCCGAGAGGGAACGTGCTGTGTCCTCGTTCACAAAAAACAAATCCATGTTCGAGCTTTTCACCCCGAGCACTTCCCTGTGAAACATCGGGTCAATGTAATCCGGCCCGCATTTAAAAGACGCCGGGGACAGTCCCCGTTTGCGCAGTGCGCCGAGCAGTGCACAGGTGACGACCGTTTTTCCTCCGCTGCTGGCTGGCGCCGTAATCATCAGACGCGGCAATTCCCATTTCATGCTTTATCCCTCCCGGAAGCACTGATGACAAAGACCGGGTTATTTGCCATCAGGAGATTCGAGCGCCCGGCACGCCTCGTTTTTGCTATGGATACCTGCACCGCCTCGATGTGCTCAAAACCCATCTGTGAGAGTAAGGCAAGCGCCTGCGACACAGTTTCAATGGTAATTGCACTCACACAGACCCGGACAGCTGGATTTTTCTCCTTGAGCTGCATAAGAATTTCGGTTAAGTTCCCCTTGCTTCCCCCGACAAACACCGCATCAGGTGTTGGGAGCGCACTGCACGCTTCAGGCGCCATCCCACGGGTAAGGTAGAGATTGTGCAGGGAAAAACGCGCGGCGTTTTGAACGATGAGCCCGCAGCCCTCCCCCGAACACTCAACAGCGTACACTTTTCCGAAGCGCGCGGCAAGCGCCATCTCCACACTGACCGAGCCGGTGCCCGCACCGATATCCCATGCTGTGTCGTTCTCTTTGAGCCGCAATTTTGAGAGGATGACGCTTCGCACCTCGGATTTCGTCATCGGTACCTCACCGCGCACAAAGTATTCGTCCGGCAAACCGAAGGTAACCGGGCCGCGCCGGTTCGCTTTTGGATTAACAAGGAGCAGGACGCTCAAAGGCGCAAAGTCCATAACGCTGAGGGTCTCTGCCGTACCGCTTGTTATCCGCTCATTGTCGTAGGAGAGGTTTTCCCCCGCGAAGGCGGAGATATCCCCGAGCCCTGCCTGTACAAGCTCTTCACACAAAGTTGCCGGCGTGACTGCCCCGCCGGTGAGTACAAAGGTCTTTTCAAAGTTTAAAACCTGCGAGATGATATCGCAGCCTTTCCCGTGCGCACTGACAAGATGCCAGTCCTGCCATGGCAGATTCAGCCTGGCGGCAAAGCAGGCAACCGAGGAAATCCCGGGAATGATCTGGACCCGCTGGGTTCCCAAAAGTTCCGTGAGCTTTTTCGCACCGCTGTAAAAGCCCGCATCCCCGCTGAGCAGTACGCAGGCGGACGGATACTCCGGATGCTCGCTTAGATACTGCATAATCTTATCAGAAGAAATCAGGGGGACTCGCACCGCAGCACTGTCAGAAAAGCTTTCCAGTAGGCGCGGCGCGCCAATCAGGCAGTCCGCGTCCGCGATAGCCTGCACAGCCGCCACGGTCATCAGCTCCTTGCCGCCCGGCCCGATGGATATCAGCTTAATCATCATGGGTTCCCCTCCTGATTTTTAAAATCGATAGGATTTCTTCAAAAGAACATCCCCGCTCTTTTGGCCGCTCGATAACGATTGCCTCTATCCCCGCCCGTTTCGCGGCGGAGATCTTCTCGACAAAGCCGCCGGTCTTCCCACTCTCCTTAGTCACGAGATAGCGAATGGAATACTGGCGGATGAGCGCAAGGTTGAGTTCCTCGCAAAACGGCCCCTGCATCGCGATGATGTGGCTTCGTTCAAAGCCGAGCTCCAGGCAGGCAGCAATCGATTCGACGAAGGGCAGCACGCGGGGATACATGCGTGCCCGATACTCCGGTACGTGACAGAATTCCCGCAGCTCCTTTGCCCCTGTTGTCAGCAGAATGTTTCCCCGCGTGCCGGCAAGGGCCTGCGCCGCACCTTTTGCATCCTTCACCGCAAGACAGTGCTCCGGGAGGGGCTCCGCCTCCCTTAACAGGCGCAGATACCGCGTATCCGTCTTTTTGCAGGCGAGCGCGATGTTTTTTGTCACCTCCACCGCATAGGGGTGGGTCGCATCCACAACCGCGTCAAAGTGTTCTGCACAGAAAAGGCGTTCCATCTGCTCCTTGTCAAGCCGACCCTTAAGTACGGAGCAGCCGGAGAGTTCCTCCATGCTTTGCGCCCCGTATTCGGTTGCGACGCTCACAGTGATACAAAAGCCGCCTCTTTTTAGTAAGGCCCTGCACAGCCGTTTTCCCTCGGTCGTGCCGGAAAAAATCAGCAGCTTCATAGCGTTCCCTTTGCCTCATACCCGCGCGGGGTCACCATCCGCCCGTTTACCACTTTGGTCCGGCTGCTGCCAATAAACACAGTGGTGAACATGTCCGCCGGGGCATTCGCAAGCTCTGTAAGCGTCATCAGCTTCGATTCCTGTCCGTCCCTCCCGATGTTTCGTGCCGTTGCGCATACTGTCTGCGGGGATTTTGCCTCGAGCAAAATTTCACAGGCGCGGTGCAGGTAATCCGCGCGCTTTTTACTCGCCGGGTTATACAGGCAAATCACAAAATCCGCCTGCGCGGCGGCACGAAGGCGAGCTTCGATTACCTCCCATCGGGTGAGCAGATCGCTTAGACTGATAACTGCAAAATCGTGCGCAAGCGGCGCGCCGAGCACAGAAGCGCCTGAAAGTGCTGCCGTTACGCCGGGGACAATTTCAACCGGCAGCTCCGGATGCTCTTTTGCAATTTCTAATATCAGACCCGCCATTCCACCTCCCCCCGTACCCCCGGGGCAAACCATTGCACCCGTATCCCCGGAAGACTCTTCGTCCTCCGCCATACGGCACCGTTCGATTTCCTGTTTCATCGGGGTGATCAAAACCCGCTCCCCTTCAAAAACATCCCGTACCAAGTCCACATAGACCGGATAGCCGACCAGCGTGTCGCACGCCTTGAGCGCCCTGACCGCGCGCAGGGTCATGTCCTCCCCGCCGCCCGGACCAATTCCTATCACATAGAGTTTCATCTGTTTTTCCCCGCTACTTCTCAAAATTCACTGCCTGTGCGCTCACCGCCGCAGCAAGCGTCACGCCTTCATAGACAGACTTCTTCACGATACGCTCTCCGCCTTTCCCCGCACCGAGCAGAGCGGAGCGCTCGCAGACATTATCCACGCCGGTTGTCCGCCGCACAAAGTCGGAGGCCGTAAAGTTACCGGGTGCCTGTTTTAGTTCTTCCACGAGGTAGGTGACAAACGGAAGAGAGCGGGCTTTACAAAAGGCGAGGATTCCCGCCTCATCCTGTTTTAAATCAATACTGCACACCCTGCAAAATGCATGGGGAGAAATCTCATTTTCTTCGCAGAACTGTATAAACGCCCGCTCAATTGTATCCTCGGAGGTTCCCCGCCTGCACCCGATGCCGAGCACCACAAAGGGCGGGATAATGCGAAGTGTCCCCGGCTCGCTGACTGGTTTCAGCGTGACACGGATGTGCGGCGGGTATTTTTCCCACACAAGCCCAGCAGGGAGCTTACCCTCCACCGGCAGCTCGCAGCGGACCCCAATGCGCTCCCCCGCAAGCAGGGCGGCGGAGACCCGCTTGATGTTCTCCGGGGTGTCGATGAAATATCCATGCCGCGCCGCCCAGTCGTCCACCGCGAACAGCCCGTGGACGTCCGTCGCCGTGGTCACTGCGGGAACCGCGCCGGTAATCTTCCCGATGCGCACGGCGTACCGGTTCGCCCCGCCGATATGCCCGGAAAGCAGGGGGATACTAAAACGCGCGCCGTCATCCACCGAGACGACCGCCGGGTCAGAGAGTTTCGAGTACACAAAGGGCGCTACAGCGCGCACTGCAATGCCCGCCGCCCCCACAAATACAAGCAAGTCGGAGTCTGAAAACGCCTGTTTCGTCCAAAGGTGCAAATCCTCTTTGCCCGCGCCGAAACCCTTGGACACCCTCGCCGTATCCCCGCTCTGTTCCGGTAGATTTGCGGCAATCATTTTGGCCAATGTCCATCCTTTTTCGGAAAACGCAATCAGGGATGCTCTCACCGTTTAGCCCCCTTCCGAAATCCGGTTGTAAAACCAGGGTCATATAACCTGGAACGGTCATAGCTTTCCCCCAGAAAGCCGCCGACCATAATCAGTGCGGTTTTGCTAATGTTGTGTTCCTGTGCCGTCTGCGCGAGCGTGCCGACCGTACAACGGTACACCTGCTCGTCCGGCCAGGTTGCCTTGTAGACGATGGCGGCGGGAGTCTCAGGCGCATAACCGCCCTCGAGCAGTTCGCGCTGTGTCTCCTTAAGCAGTCCGGCGCTCAAAAACAGCACCATCGTCGCGCCGTGGGCGGCGAGACTCTTGACCCCCTGTCCCGCTGGGACAGGGGTGCGTCCCGCCATCCGGGTGATGATGACCGTCTGGCTGATTCCGGGTAGGGTATACTCGGCTTTTAACGCGGCCGCCGCCCCGCACAGGCTAGAGACGCCGGGCACCACCTCATAGGGGATGCCCCGTTCCTCGAGTAAATCCATCTGCTCCCGGATGGCGCCGTAGATGCTCGGATCTCCAGTGTGTAGGCGTACGCAGAGCCCGCCCTGCTCCTCATTTTGAAGCATGGAGGAAAAAACCTCTTCGAGCGTCATCTTCGCGCTGTTCTGTTTGATGCAGCCGGGCTTTGCCGCATCTAGTAATGCGGGATTGACAAGGCTCCCGGCATAGATAATCCGGTCTGCCTTCTCGATCAGGCGCTGCCCGCGCACGGTAATCAAATCCGGCGCGCCGCTGCCCGCACCTACAAAGGTAATCATCGGTTATCCTTCCCTTCCCTGACCACCACAGTGGTAAAGTACCCGGTTTCAGGTAATCCTCCCGTCATGTCTTTTCGGACAAGTTCGTCGGCCAGCCCGCAGTTTTGCACCAGAGCAGCGCTGTTTGCAAGGCCTCGCTCCTCCAGCGCCTTTGCCACCCCGGGCAGGCTCCTGCCCGCCTTCATCAGCACTTTGGTACCGGGAAGAGAGAGAGCATCCTCCCAGCCGTCATACCCCGCCGGGAGGATGTGCAGGGGCGCTTCCCCTTCGGCAAGGCTCTGCCCGAGCCTCGCAGCCACCACGCAGAAGCTCGGTACGCCAGGTACCATCTGTGTGCGGTAGCCCGCCGCCTGAATCAACGGCTGGAGATACGCGTAGGTGGAGTAAATGGAGACATCTCCAAGTGTTATCATCGCGACGTCGCGCCCGGCTGCAAGCTCGGATAAAATCAGCTCCGCCGCCTGCATATGGCTCTTTTCGCGCACCTCTTTTTCCCGACTCATCGAAAAGGAGAGCGGCAGAACCGTTTTTCCCTCGAAAGAAACAGCCTTACGCACGATGTCAAGCGCCAGCGTTTTTTCCCCCGCTGTCTGCGGGCAGGCAATGACCGGGCATTGCTCCAGCAGCCGCACTGCCTTGAGCGTGAGCAGCTCCGGATCGCCCGGGCCAATCCCGATTCCGTAAAAGGTCTCCTGTTTTTTCCTGTTGTTCAATCCATGTTCCTCCTGAGTATCTCTTTCGCCTGCCCGGTCATTCCGAGCAGGCCCTGCGCGCCGTATAGCACCGCGCCCGTGCGCACGCTTTCCCCGGCAAAGCGGGAGAGAGTGTCCTCTATCTTTTGTAAAACCGATCGTATCACCGGTTGAAGAATTTCCTGTTCTTTCAAGATGCGTACCGCCTCATCAGTCGTGGCGCTTTCCATCAATTGCCGTGCAATGTTCCGGCTACACCCGGCGAGCGCCGCGTGCGCGGTCAAGACTTCCAGACGGCAGTCCGCATAGCGGGAATGAGTATTGTATACCCCGGCGGCGAGCTTGACCAGCTTGCCGATATGCCCGACAAGCAGGATATTTTCAAATCCATACCGCACGCTGAATTCCACCGCATCCCCGATATAATTGGAGCATTTGATGACTGGGGCCAACTGGAGCGCGGGTGTGGCTTTGATAAAGTCCTCCCCATAGCTGCCAGGCGCCAGGATGAGGAGCTTTCGGCTTTCCTGCGCACGTATCTTGATTTCCAGCTCGATGCTATCTACAAGGGCCTGCTCGCTCATCGGCTCGACAATCCCGGTCGTACCAAGAACGGACAACCCGCCTTTGATGCCGAGCCGTGGGTTGAAGGTGCGAGCGGCAAGCTCAGCGCCCCGTGGGATGCTCACCGTGACAAGGAGCGCCCCGTCGTACCCTGCCTGCTCACAGATTTCCTCAACCGCCTCGGTAATCATCTGCCTTGGTACCCGGTTGATGGCAGCTGCACCCACCGGCTGCTCGAGCCCGCGCTTGGTCACCCGGCCGACGCCTTCGCCGCCCTCAATGGCAATACCGTGCCCGGGCACTTTCCTCACCTCGGAAAAGATGAGGATACCGTCGGTCACATCCGGATCGTCCCCGCTGTCCTTGCGTACCGCACAGCGCACGAAATCGTCCCCCACAGTGAGCTTCTCCACCGGGACGGTAAGTTCGATGCCCTTGGGCGTGAGGATGCGCACGGTTTCGCAGGGCCGTCGAAAAAGCAAAGTATGCGCCGCGGCCTTAGCCGCGAGCGTAGCACAGCTTCCTGTCGTATAACCGCACCGCAGGCGTTTGGCACCTTTAAACACATATTCCTCGAGTTTCACCGCCGCACCTCCTCGCTGTCCGCCAATATGGGTTATCGTTCCTTCGCCTGTTCCAGATGGGTTAGGTAGATTGCCTGCACCGCCGGGATACTCCCAAGGCCTGTGAGCACACAGCGCACCGTGTAGCCCTCTTCTGTCAGCTTACTCAGGAAGCTGTCCTCTTCGCCTGCCATATCGTTTTTTGCGTGGTCGCCCGCGACGACCATCATCGGGGCAAGGCAGATGCTGCGGTATCCCGCCTGGTTCAGCTTTTTTTCCGCCGCCTCCAGCGTGGGGTATCCCTCCACCGTAGTCACAAAGACGTTGTCATATCCTGCGTCCTTTGCCATGGAATCGAGTGCAGAGTATGCCGCGTCCGCAAAGTGGGACGTCCCGTGCCCCATCCATAACAGGGCCTCCCCTTCTTTCAGCTGGTAAAAGGGCACCGCCGCGTTGAGCACGGCAAAATAATCCTCTGTCTTATCCAAAAGCGGCTCCCCGAGCCGGATGCTCTCAAAGCCCGCCGCGTGGGCCTGTACCTCCGCGCATAGCTTGTCATATTCCTCCCCGTGGATAATATGGGTCGGCTGGACCGTCAGATGGGTTACTCCCTGCGTGCGAAGGGAATCCATCAGCTCTCCGAGCGAGGGAATGGCAAGCCCCTCGTTTTCTTTCGTTACCTTGATGACCACGCGGGACGTAAATGCCCGGTACACCGGAATATCCGGGAAGCGGGCCTGCACCGCCCGTTCCACCGCCCCGATCGCCTGTTCTCTCGTATCCGGATGAGTCGTCCCAAAGCTGACGACCACGATTGCCTGTTTCATGGTGATTCCTCACTTTCTCATTGACGGCGCACTGTAAAAAACAAACGTCCGCTTTGTTAGCCCCAGGCCAAAAGCGGACATGCACCAAAATCCGGAAATCCCCGTGGGAATTCCGGTGCACGATACCACTCCCATCCGTCCGTGAAAGTTACGCTTCGAGCGTCCAAAGGCAGGTCTTCTGGCTTGCGGATTTTCTTCCGGCGCCTTCCCGGCCCCACAGGATAAGGGGACAGTGGCATACTTGCCGGTGTTTCATCCGTTCACAGCGGCGGGGACCGCGCGGGATTTTCACCCGATACTTCCCTATTCTCCGGAAAATGGAAACTGTATCCGGCACCGTTTGGACATTGATTTCACTCATTTCCCGTCCCAGGTTCCGCCTTGAATCAGGGCCCCGAAACGGCTGATTTTATCTTACCCCATCCCCCTCCTCTTGTCAATGAAAGTGCCCCGCACGAAGCTTTCTGTTTGGGTGGCTCCTTTGCCTGCACCATGCATGATTCCATATCGGATTACCTTTCTTAAAAGGATTTCCCGTCATCCATGTGTAGGCGATTGCCGGACGCAGTGCTCCCCGGCACAAAGCGAGGGACTCTGAAAAGGCAGGTAGAATCAGAGAACGTCGCCCAAAAGAAAGCATGGCAAAAACAGCCGTACCCATCCGCAAGCGGAAAAACGCCTTCAATAATTTCCGGTTAAAAATTTTCATATCCCTGTAACTTTTTCGTCTGTCGATCGTGTAAGCTAATGGAAACGGATGGAGGTGAAGGCCATGGGGGAGGACGACCAGCTGATGCGGCAGGCGGCGCAGGGGGGACAAACAGGCGTTTGAAACGCTCGTGCTCAAATACCGGGAACATGCGGTCCGGTTCGCCGTCCGATTCACCGCCGACCGCTATGACGCGGAGGACATTGTCCAGGAGTGTTTCGCGAAGCTCTACGTCAGGCGGAACCATTGGCGGGAAGGCGCTTCCCTCAAGACCTATCTCTATGCAATGATCCGAAACCAGTGCACGGATTTGTCCCGCACCCGTAGGGAGTGGTCGGAGCTTTGTGAGGAGGAACTGCTCCTCAATTCCAGGGAGGGGCTGCCAGAAACCTCTGTACTGGCAAAGGAGGATTTCAGCAGGCTCAAGTCCGCATTTATGGCCCTGCCGCCCGATTACCGCACGGTGCTTTATCTGTTCGCTTTCGAACAGATGCCTTATGGGGAAATTGCGAAAATCATGGGCAAATCCGCCGCACAAATCAAGATTACAATGTATCGGGCCAGAAAGGCGCTCAAGAAGAAGCTATTGGGAGGGGAAGAAAGATGAAAGACAACCGGGAATTTTTAGACGGTATGTGGAAGATTGCCGCGCGTTTGGAACACGAGGAACAGCAAAAGCAGGCCGCAAGGGAAAAAAATCGCAGGTTATTTTTGCGCAGCATACTTGTGTACAGCGTGCTCGCTGTGCTGTTTTTGTTTCTTTTTTTATCCCCTATGGAGGGCTGAACTATCTGCTGGCAGTGTGCGGCGCTTTTCTCATCATCGGCTTTGCCGCGGACGCCATGCTCTCGCGCCGTCATCGATTGGAGGAATAACGAAATATGAACGCTCAAATTACCATAGAAAACCTGTCCAAGCGCTTTGGACAAAAACAGGCTTTGTCCCATGTCAATCTCACCCTGCATAACGGGATGTTCGGCCTGCTCGGACGAAACGGGGCGGGCAAGACCACCCTGATGCGCATCTTGGCGACGCTGCTCAACAAAACGGAGGGCAAAGTCACCGTTTGCGGCATCCCGGTCGAGCAGGCCGCCAAAGTGCGCGACCTTGTGGGCTACCTGCCGCAGGATTTCGATTTTTATCCAAATATGACCGTGTACCAGGCGATGGACTATCTCGGCGTGCTTTCGGATGTACCGAAAAAAATCCGCAGAGAGCGTATCCCGACCCTGCTCGCTCAGGTCAATCTGGATGACTGCCGGAACCTGAGGGTGCGTACCCTATCGGGCGGGATGCGCCGCAGGCTCGGCATCGCGCAGGCGATATTGCACGACCCCCAGGTGTTAATTGTGGATGAGCCGACCGCAGGGCTCGACCCGGAGGAGCGCGTGCGCTTTCGGGGCCTCCTGTGCGATATCGCCAAGGACCGCATCGTTCTGCTCTCCACCCACATTGTAGAGGATATTGAGAAAACCTGTAAAAATATTGCCATTTTAAACGAGGGCCGATTGATTTACAATGGAACGCTCGCCGACTACATAGGCGAGGAGGAAGGCCTGGAAGCGGCCTATATGAAAAAGATGGGAGGACTGCACTGATGTACCCCGCACTTTTTCTGAAGGAATGCCGCCAGATTTTAAAAAGTGTCCTCTACTGGGTATTTATCGGTGTAATCCTTGTTTTTTATGCCACCCAGCTTGGACCCGATTTTGCCGGGAATGATATCCGGGAGGCAAAGCAGAATACCATCTACAACGATTCCAATCCTCTGATGGTTCCTCCGGAGGGTTTGGACAGTTATGGAACCCGCAGCGCGGAAATTCCGGAACAGGTTATGCCCGCCGCCACTTTTACCCTGTGGCAAGAGTATCAGGAAAACAAATATGTCGCCTATCCGATTGGGTTTTATAAAAATGCACGTTTAAATGATTCTCAGCAGGCAAGAGTGGCGGAAATTATCAGGGATATCACCGGGCTAACCCCTTCCGAGCTGGCCCAATCCATTCAGGAGGCATTCTCCAAATTTGACCCCAATATGCCCATTCTTAAAAATTCCCTGAACTTTGAGGACTTCATCCCCATTCAAGTGGACTACGAACAGTTTAAACAGTATATGGAGGAAATGGACGCCATGATTGGCGGGGGATCAAATTATGCGCGCAACAACCTGAAATCCTATGGACATGTGCCTGTCACCTATGAGGAAAAATCTGCTGAACAAAATGAGATTATCACAGCCGAACATGTCACCCGGCCCTACGCCCGGCTGTTCTGCGATTATATGGGGATTGTGTGCGCCCTGTTTTCCGTCTTTGTCCCCGTCGCCTTTTTGCTGCGCGACCGCAGAGGAGGATGCACCGAGCTTATCGCCTCCCGCTGTATCCCCTCTGCGGGCTTTATCCTGATGCGCTATCTCGCCGTGCTCACGATGCTCATTCTTCCTTTTTTCCTGCTCTCCCTGCCGGCACTTTTTGAGCTGTCGCTTTATGGTTCCTCGCAGGGATGGAGTGTGGACTACTTAGCCTTCGCGAACTATATCCTCGCGTGGCTGCTCCCGACACTGATGATCTCCACTTCAGTCGGCTTTTTCTTCACCGTTTTGACCGATACCCCCGTTGGCGTTGCCCTGATGTTTTTGTACAGCATGTTCAGTATCTTCACCGGAAGCGGGATTTCGAGCGGGAAATACGGCCTGTCCCTTGCGATTCGTCATAATTCCCTTTGGAAAGCGGATGTCGTACATCAGAACTTGGGCGCCCTGCTGTTCAACCGTCTATTTTATGTAGGAGCGGCGCTGTTGCTGCTTGCCGCCACCATCGTTGTCTATGAGCTGAAAAGGAGGGGGAAGTGCGATGTTTACGCAAAGCTGCAAAGAGCTCTGGGCCGTATCAAAGGTGCAGATAAAACTGATCACCGGGGTTAGTTTTTTGCTAAGCCTGCTGCTTGCAGCGGCAACGCCTGTCATCTTCGGGATTTGCAATCTTGATGAGACCGCGACCGCGTATGTGCTTGAACGCTATCTTATTTTGAGCGGGGCGCTGCTGTTTACCCCTCTCTTTTTCCCGGAGCAAAACCCAAACATCCGGGAGCTTACGGAATCTAAGCGGATGGGATCCCTCCCCATCCTGTTAAATAGGGTGCTCCAGTCCGTTTTGCTGCTCATCGTCCTCCTCAGTACCTTTCTGGGGATCATGAGCATGAGTGGATGCACCTTTGGCTTTGGAAAAATGCTGTTCGGCACTCTTTCTTCCGCTCTGTTTTTGGGAGCGCTCGGATTCCTTACCTGTGCGGTTATCGGCAACCTCGTCGCCGGGTACCTTGTCCCGGCCGGATATTTTATACTGAATTTTTTTGCCGGGGACAAACTTGGGAGCTTCTACCTCTTTTCGATGTCCGCCGGCAGTTCACAGAATAAACTATGGCTACTGCTCGGGGCGGTTTTCCTTTTCGCCTTAAGCTTTGGCTGGCGGCACCTGGTACAGAAGCTGCGATAAGAACACCCGGGCTGAAAAACCCCAGCGACTCATACAGCATCCATGCCGCGCGGTTGCATTCCAAAGCCCCGAGGCGGATTTTCTTATACCTCTCTCGCAGAGGGATTTGTTCACCCCATGGGCAAGGACAGCCCGTCCAAGTCCCCTGCTGCGGTAATCCCCCCGGACGGCAACCTGCCGGCGAGGGGACAATCCCGTGGTGTCAGTACTGCGGAAGGACAAACCAAAGCCCATAGCCTCCCGGCTCCCCTTTCTCCATTTCGAGCATGACAAATCCAGCGGATGCTCCCTCTTTGAGTGCCACAAGCCAATGGGAGCTCTTGGAGCTGGCCGCTTCTATCAGCTTTCCCGAAAATTCCAGCGGCATCCCGGCAAGGATGGTTTTCGCTGCTCGACAAGCCGCTCCGTTTCCTGGACAAGTTCCATTGTCTATCTCCCCTTTTTACCGGGCACTAAAAAGCCCTGGCGAGGGAAAATCGCCAGGGCTTTTTGGATAATGATTTTAACGTTTTCTCATTTTTACAGGGGCTACACGCAGCTTTTTCTGCAGAGCTTCGCGCAGCCAGCCCCGCTTGAGATCCTTCCCGATAAAAATGCTGCGGGAATCCGGCATTTCCTCGATGCCGGTGATGCTGTAGGTCCTGTCCGCCACATCAAAGCGCAACCAGGCGTTTCCAGCTTTCAGGTATCCCTTGGCCCGGCAGATATCCCCGAACACGCCGGAGACGACCCCCTGCAAAAACAGCAGAAGATGGTTTGCGGAGGGCAATTCCACCTCCGTCAGGCCTAGGTTTTCCAGGTCGGGTGCATCCGCTTCGCTCGAAGTCGGCTTTAAAGAGCCGAACGGCCGGGCCAGCAGCCCTTCCCACCACGCATCGGGATTGGAGGTGTAGTGATCGGTGAAGATTTCAGCTTTCGAGTTGATGGCGCGCAGTTCCTGCCCCAGCCGGAAGAGGTCGTCCTTATCCGCCCCCTCCATCTTGGAGACGAGGATGCTTCCCGCTGCCGCAATCTGGTCCCGGTAAATTTCCGGGAATTCTTCCAGGTAGCGGACAAAAGAGTTGCCGTCGAGGATGGTAATCGGGCTTAACAGAGAAATCCGCTCATACTGAATCTGGCGGATGTTTTTCATCACCTTGCTGAGCATCCCCACGCCGGTCGGCTCCACCACCAGGTATTCCGGGTCAACCGTATTGGCAATCGTCAGGATGGACGAGGCAAAATCCGATTTCATCGAACAGCAGATACAACCCTCGGTCAGTTCCCATATATTTATCTTTTCCGAAGGCTCCTGCCCGTCCTCTGAAAGCAGTTGCCCGTCAATGCCGACTTCGCCGTATTCGTTTTCCATCACGGCAAAATCTCGGTGAGTGCGTTTTGCAAGCTCCTTTATAAAGGTCGTCTTGCCGGCGCCTAAAAACCCGGAGATCACTAAAATCTTCATGATATCACGGTTTCCTTACTTAGTCGGAGATTTTGACAACCGGTTTGATCAGATCAGACGGTTTGTCGCGCATCATGAATAGGGCTTCCTCGAGATGCTCCCAGCCGTCAAAGACATGGCTTGCAAGCGGATGGACATCGAGCTTACCGGCAGAAACGAGTGCGCCGAGTTTTTCCATACGCAGACGTCCGCCCGGCATCAGGCCGCCGTTGATCTGCTTGTGGCCCATGCCGACACCCCATTCCACACGCGGGATGGTGACATAGGTGCCGCTGCCGAGATAGTTGACGTTTCCGATCTTTCCGCCTGGCTTGAGGCATTTGACCGCGGACTCAAAAGTCTCGCATCCGCCGCCTGCGACGATGACTTTGTCAACGCCCTTGCCGTCAGTCATCGCAAGAACCTGGTCCTCAATGGAACCGTCTTTGTAGCTGATGAAGTCGGTTGCTCCGTAGCCTTTTGCAGCTTCCACACAGACCGGACGGGTGCCGACTGCGATGATGCGGGAAGCGCCGCGGAGGTTTGCACCGGCAACGGACATCAGGCCGACAGGGCCGATACCGATGACAAGGACCGTGTCGCCGAACTGAACATCCGCGAGCTCAACGCCGTGGAAGCCGGTCGGTACCATGTCGGAGAGCATGCAGGCGTCAACCGGGGAGATATTGGAGGGCAGAAGCGCCAGGTTGCCGTCCGCGTCGTTGACATGGAAGTATTCAGAGAATACGCCGTCTTTGAAGTTGGAGAATTTCCAGCCTGCGAGCATACCGCCGGAATGCATGGAATAACCAGCCTGAGCCTCAAGAGAATTCCAGTCCGGGGTGATTGCAGGAACCAGGACGCGGTCGCCCGGCTTGAAATCCTTGACCAGGGAACCGACCTCAACGACCTCTGCACAGCATTCGTGGCCAAGGATCATGTTGTGGCGTTCACCGATTGCGCCCTCCCAGAGGGTATGGACATCGGAAGTACAGATAGCCACTGCCAATGGTTTACAGATGGCATCGAGCGGCCCGCACTCGGGTCTGTCTTTCTCAATCCAGCCGGATTCGCCGATTTTGAGCATTGCGTAACCTTTCATGTGCTTTTCTCCTTTGCATCAATTAGTTTGTGAATTAATTAACATCTTATATTAAGTATTATAACTTATAATCAATTGAGAATCAATCCTTTTGAATCAAAATTGTTTATAATGTTTTGCCTTCTTTTTTGGACTATTTTGCCGAAAATCATTTGTTTTCCTAGCGTTTCTTTCTAAAATCGCCTTTATTTTTTTAAAAAGCAGAGAAACAGTATACTGTTTCTCTGCTTTTTCGAACTGATCATGACCTTCCGGTCGAATTGGGGTGCTGCCTGAGTTTTCCGGGTAAATTGTCCTGAATAAATTGTTTCGGCTGTTCTGCAACGACGGGTGGGCTGCCGGTAAGAAACCTTTGAATCCCTCCGGATGGAAGACCGATCATGCTGGACGGGACTGGGAGGAAAAAATCCGGTAAAATTCCCTTCTGGCATGGGTCAGGCGGTCTTCCTCCACAGGCAGACGCTGTACCGAGATACCGCCTCCCATCCCGGCGACGGCAACCTTCATCTCTCTTGTACCCTTTACCAAAAACATCTGTCTCATCTTGCACGGCTCCTTTCCATGTCCTCTCGTTCAACCAAATACTTCCAAGTGTATTTTGGCATGTGGCTGAGCATGACCTTGCGGTTTTTCCGCTCATTAATGGCTGTACTCCGATAATATGCTTTCCACATGGCCTCGTATTCGTCCTTGTCCGATATTTCTTCTAATTCTATAAATTCCTCCATCGGGAGATAGCCGGTTTTCCCATTTGCGCAGAAAAACGCCTGATGGAAATTTCTGTCCCGAATCAAAAACGGTTGGTCGGTAAAGCGTTCGGAAAAGTGCGGGGCAAGCACCGGCAAAATCTCTCTCTTGGATTCGATATCCGCCACGTAAACTTCCCCCGCCCTGCGAAACCGCAGGATCCCGAGGTAGAGCTCCGCTTCCCGCTCGACAGCCCGCGCGGCGGCATTCACCCTTGCAATGACCGGATCGGAGAGCATGGTCCACAGATCTTTGCCCCGTTCCAAGGACATCTTTAAAAACAATAAAATATCCCGCTCGATCCCTTCCTGATGGGACAACCATGCGTGGAATATCCGGTCATAGCATGAAACGCACAGTTTTTCCGTTATCGCCCGATAGACCCTTCCCGCCTTTTTCCGGTCATATGAGACCATATGTTCGTCATAAAAAGTTGGAATGCGGTTTTGTTCCGCCACAAAATCAAGTTCCTCTGTTTTTCTGGCAAACGCCTCAAAAACCGCAGTCAGGAAGCCCGGAAAGCTCCCGTCATAAATCAGGTACAGCATCGGTATCCTCCTATCGCAACAGCGCCCGGACCGACTCCGGACTTTTTTGGGAAAATCCGGAGAACATGGGCATGTCGTACAGTGATATTTGGGAGAAATTCTCCCGGTCTCGCAAAACCTCCCGCAGGTAGGGATTGTCCGGCGTACACTCCCCAAAAAACTTTCCCTTGACTGTGATAAAGTACTTCGCACGTTTGAACACGATCCCGATTCTCCTGAGCGCAAGCTCATCCAGGGAGGCGTACCGCCTCGCCTCCACAATGCGTTTTGCACTTGTCACCCCGATGCCCGGGACCCGCAGGAGCATCTGGTAATCCGCCCGGTTTATCTCTACTGGATAAAGCTCCGGATGGCGCAGCGCATAGCTGATTTTCGGGTCTACCTCCAAGTCGAGGTCCGGGTGTCCCTCGTCCAGGATTTCGTGGCTTTCAAATCCGTAAAAGCGCAGCAGCCAGTCTGCCTGATACAGCCGGTGTTCCCGCCGAAGAGGGGGCATCGTCGTGACCGCGGGAAGCTTGGAATCGGCGATAATCGGGATATAGGCGGAGTAATACACCCGCTTTAACCCAAACTTTTTGTACATCCCCTCGCTCATGCGCAGTAGCAGCTCATCGCGCTCCGGCGTTGCGCCGATAATCACCTGCGTCGTCTGTCCTGCAGGAGCGAACGCCTTTGCGTGCCGGTAGCGGACGAGCTCCCGCCCGCTCTGCACACTGCGCTGCCGGATATAGGAGATGGGCTTCAAAATCTCTTGATGGGTTTTGTCCCCTGCCAGCAGGGCGAGGGAGCGGGGCGTCGCAAACTCCATGTTCACGCTGATTCGGTCTGCCAGGCAGCCGATTTCCTCCAGCAGCTCCGGCGCGCTCGACGGGATGATTTTCGCATGGATATACCCACGAAAACCGTATTCGAGCCGCAGGATTTTCAGCACCTGAATCATCCGCTCCATGGTATAGTCCGGACTTTTGACCACTGCGGAACTGAGAAACAGCCCCTCGATGTAGTTGCGGCGATAAAACTCGATGGTCAGATCTGCAAGCTCCCTAGGGGAAAACGCCGCGCGCGGTACGTCGTTCGAACAGCGGTTGACGCAGTAAACGCAGTCGTAGCTGCACGCGTTGCTCATCAGCACCTTGAGCAGGGAAACGCAGCGACCGTCCTCTGTCCAGGTGTGACAGCAGCCTGCGGGAAGCGCACTGCCGAGCTTGCCTGCTGCTCCTCCGCGCCGGTTCCCGCTGGAGGAACAGGAGACATCATACTTTGCCGCATCTGACAATATCTGAAGTTTTTCCAAAGTCCGCAGCATCTTTTACCCTCGTTTCCTCTGTTTTCTCTATCATACCACAAACCGTGTAGAATTGCAAACATTTGTTCTTATAAATTTTACCCTCCTGGTCTTACGATGATACCTGCCAGGAGGAACTGCAAAAATCGATACAGTAAAATTCCCGAAAAACAGTCACGATTCCGCATTGACAAAAGCTTTTGGAAAGCGTCTATTGGAATGTACTCTTAAGGAGGACGGCCTGCTCAACTGGTATTCCTATCCTGCAAAACTATCCTGTTTTGCCAGGCGAAACCCATAGGAGCTATATAGGCCGACTGCTCGGTAGCTCCAAGGCTGTATGTGTAGGTACACCGGGGATTCCCCATACCACCGCCTTTCCAGGTTCTCCTGCTCAGAGCCGTACTTATCCAGAAAATACGTTTTCGCTGAGACGGGGCTGGAAAAATCCCCGATTTTCCATTCCATTGCAGCCCAGTCATCTTCCTCTCCGGGCTGATAATATCGGATAAAATACCCCTGCGGGAGAGGAAACTCTCTCATCGGCATGGTCACAGCGCATAATGAGAATCATCCGGTCAAGCATGTTCCATTTCTCCTTTTCTGGCGGCACTCCTGATAAAGACCCAATATTTACTTTTTTAATATTTCTCCGCTTCTTTCAAAATCCGGACAGCGGATTTTGTGCCGATGCCAAACCGCTCACAGCCCGCTTCATACATCCGCAAAACGGTGTCAAGCGTGCGCACGCCGCCTGCGGCTTTGACTTTGGCGGCGTTACCCACCGCCTGCTTCATCTTTTGCACCATCTCGACCGTGGAGGGGATGCCCGACCAACCCGTTCCTGTCTTAACAAAGCCCGCGTTCGCCTGTACCGCCGTCCGGCAAGCAAGGGTAAGCTCTTCATCGGTCAGATAGCCTGCTTCCACAATGACCTTGACCGGAACAGTCCCAGCAAGTTCTACAATCCTGCGGATATCCTCCCGGACATAATCGGCGTCTCCGTCTTTAAGCTTTCCGATGGCCATGACCATGTCAAGCTCTCGGCAGCCTAGGGCCAGCAGTTCCTTTGCCTCAAAGCATTTCGCTTCCATACTCTGAGCGCCAGAGGGAAAGCCCACTACTCCACCGAGCCGGACGGTTTTTGCAGCTGATCCTTTCAGGCGCGCTGCAAGATAAGGGGTATAGCAGGGCAGAGTGAAGACTGCCGCAGGGCGATAGGCCTTCGCCGCGTCAATCATCTCGTCGATATCAGCCTTGGTGTTTTGCGCCTGAACACAGCTGAAATCCAGATGTGCGGCAAGTTCACATAAAAAACTTCTGTCCTCCATTGCTTTCCTCCTGACTCTTGGTCCGATTAGTATACCCGCATCCTGCCGCTTACACGGTTTTCCACCTCATATTTTTTCCCAATGAGCTTGGCGTCGTCAAAACAGACAGGCCTGCCACTCTGGTAACAAGTGCGATAAAAGCAGAGCAGCGCCTCCCCGACCGGCACGCCCAGCATCTGAGCCTCAGTGAAATCCGCATTTTTTGCAAAGATTTTATCGTGCACCTCTTCAATCACAAGGTGGTACCGTTCTTCCAGAAACTGATAGAGCCCACAAAACTGGTTGGTATATTCCTCAAAGCCCGGCACAATTGTCGCCGGGATATAGTTTACCATGATGGCAATCGGCGAGCCGTTTGCGTTTTGGATGCGCTGGACCCGTGCGACTCGTTTGTCCTTGTCAAGCATCAGCGCCTGAGCGACATACTGCGGTGCCTCCATAAAGTCAATATACATGCTTCCGACGCTAACCGTATACCCCTTTTTACGTAGTGTCTCCGTTACGGAGGTCACCTGCTTTAAATCCTGCTTTGCCTTGAAATCGAGCACCATTGTCCCCCTACCCTGTTTGACCTCGACAAAGCCTTCCTGTGCAAGCATGGAAACCGCGCGCCGAATCGTAATCCGGCTGACCGAAAAAAGCTGTTCAAGCTGCCCTTCCGGCGGAAGCATTTCCCCAATTTTATATTTTTCCTCCAGGATATCCTGTTTTAATGTTTCATATAATTGTCTGTACACAGGCTGTCCCAATTTTTTTCTCCCCCAAATGTTCTATATAATTTTTTTATTTTACTACAAAACCCGCTCTGAGGCAAATCAGGATTCGTATCTTGCAGCATATTCACAAATTTTCTATTGAATCCGCCCTGTATTTGCGGTTAAATGGAAGAAGAATGAAAAATGGAGGCGCCCAGATGGAAAATTTCAACTTTTATGCACCCACCCGGATTTTGTTTGGAGCAGGAGCCCTTTCCAGGCTAACCGAGTATTTTCCGGATCGTGTTAAAACCGTGCTCTTGGCATATGGCGGGAACTCCGTAAAGACAAACGGTATTTATGTGCAGGTAACCGAACTGCTCCACAAACAGGGCATTTCCTATATCGAGCTGTCCGGCATTGAGCCGAACCCAAAGCTCAGTTCGGTATGCGAAGGCATCCGGTTGTGCTGCACCCATCACGTGGACGCAGTGCTTGCAGTCGGAGGCGGAAGCGTCATCGACTGCTGCAAGGCCGTGTGTGCGGGCGTCTTCTACGACGGAGATCCCTGGGATCTGGTGCTCGACAACGGGAAGGTGAAACAGACGCTTCCACTCTATACGGTTCTCACGATTGCCGCCACTGGCTCGGAGATGAACGGCAACGGGGTTATCTCCAACCCGCAGACAAAGGACAAAAAGGCTATCAAATCCGAGCTGCTGCGCCCGGTCTGCTCGGTACTTGATCCAACATTTACCTATACCGTACCCGCTTTCCAGACGGCAAGCGGTGTCGCGGACATTATGAGCCATATCTTTGAGGGATATTTCAGCTACATAGAACACGCAGCAGTGCAGGATCACATGGCAGAGGGACTGCTCAAGACCTGCTTTGAGTACGGCCCCATTGCGGTGGAAGAACCGGACAACTATGAAGCGCGTGCCAACCTGATGTGGGCCTCTTCCCTGGCATTAAACGGCCTGCTTGGTTCCGGCAAAGGCGGCAACTGGAGCTGCCACCCGATGGAGCACCCCTTAAGCGCTTACCATGACATCACCCATGGTGCAGGGCTCGCTGTGTTGACTCCGGCCTGGATGGAATACATCATCAGCCCAGATACCGTCGGAAAATTCGCCGACTATGGCAGGAATGTCCTTGACATCGATCCTGACCTGCCGGATGTGGAACTTGCGGAGACCGCCATCGCCATGACCCGGGATTTCTTCCTTTCGCTTGGCCTGCCGGGCACCCTCTCGGAACTTGGTGTGACCGGGGAGCATCTAGAGGAGATGGCAGAAAAGGCCGCAAATGACCGGCTTTCCAACGCATATGTCCCTTTGAATAAGGAGGATGTGCTGGCCATCTACCGTTCCTGTATGGAATCCGATGAGGATAAGATCCTGTAATTCCTCTTACCTAGGCCGCTGACAGCAGGTCTTTCGTTCCGCTGCGAAAAGAAACAAAAAGAAAAGAGTGAAACCATCCCTCGTGCCGAATTTCTGTAGGCAAATACCGTGGGAAATTCCTACCTTTTTGCAAGGGCCAATGATTTATTTACAAAAAAGGATCAAAAGAAGTTGAACGCGCCTATTCCGGGCAGCCGTCCCGGGAAAGTGGGTAAAAACATGATACCTTTTACCGGATTCCCAAGATGTTGTTCACCGATCCCGGTTTCCGTTAGACAAAGCAGACGCCAAAATCTTGAACGGTCTGATGTTAGACCGCATGGGCTTTCCGCACGCAAGGGCTGGCTGGACGAGCAGAACCGGGTATTTATTACCTTCACCCTGGAGGAAGCGATGAAGGATGTGCTGCGGCCACAAGCCGTGGCGCTCTTTCCCGAGCTGGACAAGGTGGGCGATCGAACACTAGAAGCAGGGTCAGGATCGCCCCACAAAACTCTATGTCAAGAACTTCACCCGGAAGGCGGAAGTCTTGACTTCCGAAAAACGGACACAATCCATACTAATAAGAATCATATTGATCCATCTATCGATCCGGCGGCAGAACCACCGGAAGTTAGACCGCCTGCGGCATCGGCTTTACGGAGAACAGGTCTGGATTTGCTGCTTAATCCAACTTTTTGGGTTCATTTCAGCTACGCCGCCCAGCCGGGGGCATGGGGAACGCCCCAACAAGCGGAAAGGTTATTCCTTTCCATTGCTTGCAATCTTAATCAAGAAAAAAGCAAGATTTCAATGAAGCAACCTGTTCCTTTCTGTGGTATGATATAGAAAACTGTTTGGAGGCGAGAAGGATGAAAGGTGGCGATTCCATTCACGAACGGGTTCATCACTATGCCCATACACAAGCCGATGCGCTGTATCAGGACTTTCAAATTTCCGGGAATGGATATAACGAAGAACAGGTTCAAAAAAGCCGTGAACGATACGGTAGTAATATTTTAATCGGTCGCACGACAGATACCATCTTCTTACGTCTGCGGAGGGCTTTTATCAATCCGTTTACCATTATCTTATTTGTGCTGGCAAGTATTTCTTTTGTAACAGATGTTCTGCTTGCTTCCAATTTCAGTCGCAATGGTACTACCGTAATGATCATTTTATGTATGTTGCTCATTAGCGGTATTGTGCGGTTCATACAGGAAATGCGTTCCAAGCATATTTCTGAACATTTGACAAGACTGGTTAATTCTAATGTGTCAGTACATCGAAACGGCAAATGGTTCGGCATTCCTTCTTCCGAGCTTGTAGTCGGCGATACGGTTCGACTGTTTGCCGGAGACTGTGTTCCGGCAGATATTCGCCTGACTGCTACAACTGACCTCTTTGTTTCTCAATCGGTCATAACCGGGGAAAGTGCTGTTCTGGAAAAAAATGCGGAATTTATCTCAGCGAAGCAGTCATATTCGTACGCGGAATATAGTAATATTGCCTTCATGGGTTCTACCGTGATTGGCGGTACAGCCGAAGGGGTGGTGCTGGCAGTCGGCCATGATACCGTTTATGGTGGATTTGTTGAAACAGAAAGGAACCATAAAAATGGATTCGATCAGGGTGCAAACTCCATTGCATGGGTGCTGATTCGTTTTATGGCGATTCTTGTTCCCATTATTTTTATTGCCTGTGGTCTTACCAAGGGAGACTGGTTCTTGGCTTTCCTGTTTTCATTGTCCGTTGCCGTTGGCCTGACCCCGGAAATGCTGCCAATGGTCATTAACGCCTGCCTTGTAAAAGGCAGTACTACCATGAGCCAAAAGCAAACTGTGGTAAAGAATATCAATGCGATGCAGGGCTTTGGCAGCATGGATATTCTGTGTGTGGATAAAACCGGCACCTTGACAGGTGATACTGTTCTTCTGGAATATTATATGGATATTCTCGGAAACGAAAGTGAAAAAGTCCTGGATTTTGCCTATCTGAACAGTCTCTATCATACAGGAGTCAAAAACCATCTGGATACCGGAATCCTAAAATGTAGAGAAATGCCAGGGCGAAGTGAGCATTTTGAAATGTTTGCGAAAGAGCATCCTAAGCTGGATGAGTTGCCCTTTGACTACGAACGGAAATTTGCCAGTGTACTTGTGAAAGACGGCGGGGAAAATCTGCTTATTATCAAGGGTAGCATTGACGAAGTGTGCAGACGCTGTAGCCATATTGAATATCACGGCAAGTGTAGTGCAATAGAGGCTGATGGACTCTCCATTGTTCACGCCGTTGTGGACGAAATGTTTGAGGACGGCATGAAGGTTTTGGCAATCGCCTATAAAAAGCTGAAACAGGAAAGTTTAAGTGTTGATGATGAGCAGGATTTTATTCTATTGGGTTATCTGGCATTCTTCGATGCCCCAAAGAAAAGCGCTGCAAGTGCCATCGGAAAATTGCAATCGCTCCATGTTGGGGTAAAAGTGTTAACCGGGGATCAGAAAAGCGTTGCTGCTTCAATCTGTCGCCGGCTGGGGATTGATACAACAGAGATTCTGACTGGAGCAGAGCTGGAAAACCTGATTGACAATGAAGCACCAATTCGAATCGAGCGAGCCACTGTTTTTGCAGAGCTTTCTCCTAAACAAAAGGTACGGATTCTGAAAACACTGAAGGACAACGGTCATACTGTCGGCTTTTTAGGGGATGGAATGAACGACCTCCCCGCTATTGTAGAAGCAGATGTGGGAATCTCAGTCGATACAGCGGCGGAAGCTGTCAAGGAGAATGCAGATGTAATTCTACTGAAAAAAGATTTGAATGTACTGGAAGAAGGTATTCTGGAAGGGCGCAAAGCTTTTTCCAATATGTCCAAATACATCAGAATTACGGCGTCCTCAAATTTTGGAAATATTTTTGCCATTGTTATTGCCAGTGTGTTTCTGCCATTTTTACCAATCACATCGGTTCAGCTGCTTTTACTGAATCTGCTCTATGATACACTGTGCCTTGTCCTTCCGTGGGATAACGTGGACGAGGATACCTGCTCGCGGCCGCTGGAATGGTCTGGCCGAACGCTGGGACGTTTTATGCGGTTCTTCGGGCCAATCAGCTCCATCTTTGACATTTTGACTTTTGTCTTTCTGTTTTTTGTCCTTTGTCCTTCTATCTGCGGTGGGAGTTTTGCTTCTCTTGCCGGGACAGGTGAACAGGCAAAGTTCATTGCCATGTTCCAGACCGGGTGGTTCCTGGAATCTATGTGGACGCAGGTGTTGATTTTGCATCTGCTCCGTACTAGAAAAGTGCCGCTGTTCCAGAGCAAGCCGTCCTTTCCAGTTATGTTTGTCACAACGTTGGGAATTTTAATTTTTACCGTTCTGACACTTACACCGATTGGAGGCTTAATTGGACTGATAGCATTGCCGCCAACCTATTTTGGCTTCCTAATAGCTGTGGTAGTATTTTACTTACTGTTGGTTACAATAGCGAAAGGCTGGTATGTGAAAAAATATCATGAGCTATTCTGAGAAAGGGGGAATCTATTATGAAAAAAAATATTGGTTTTGTCAATCTGGATTCCTCCCTTGCAAAATGGCTGTATGAGAAGCTCCATACCTCTGCACCGGATACAGCAGGAGCGAAGGACCTGCTGGAAGGTATTGGGGATTTAATGAGTGGAAAGGCAAGCTCTCTTATGTTGGAGCTTGGTGCTGAATCTCCTGTTCCTGCAACCGGCACAATCCTCTGTGGAACACTTGCCATCTATCCCAAATCCCGCAAGGTTATCCGTGATAATATGGAAATCATGCTTACGCCAAAGGAATTTGATATTCTGTATTTTCTAGCCCGTAACCGTGGCGAGGTGTTCACAAAGGAACAGATTTATCAGGCCGTCTGGGAAAGCGATTATCTACTGGATGACAACAATATTATGTCCTTTATCCGAAAACTGCGAAAGAAAATAGAGCCAAATCCGGATGCTCCGGAATACATACAAACAATATGGGGGATTGGATATAAATTTAATGATAAAATATGACGTGAAAGCTGCTGCCTGTCGGTAGCAGCTTATTTCTTGTCAAATCGCAAGGATTTGGCCATGTGATTGGAGATTACATTCTTCTATACTGAAATAGTCAAGAAAACCGTACACCCATGAAAAGAGGATCCGCCGGCAGCGGGATGAACGTGGAAGCCGGAACGTTCGAGCATCGATGGAAGATTGCCCTCTTTTTGCCGTATTGCGGCGCAGGCGGTAATGGTAGGTTTCGATCCAGAGAAAATCTGATACGGCGTCCGCTGGCGTTTCATGCGGGAATACGGCATGCGGCAGATCATCTCTTTGTCGGGCGTGGCGAAAAAGCTCTCCATCCGTGCGTTGTCCTAGCAGCAATGGGTGCGCCCCATGTCAGCAACACCCGGTACGCTGAATCTGGCGTGCCGGGTGTTTTTCACTGTGTGTCATCTTCTCCCACGTACAGGGAGATTTTATGCCGCAGGGCTGGAGATTTCTTCCAAAGTCGTATTGGAAGTACCACTCGAAGTCGTACTGGAAACAGCGGAGGAATCCGTCGAAGTGCTGGTTGAGGAATCCGAATGCTCCATAGCCTGGGATACGGTAGAGGAACTCTGGGAAGAAGAAGTATCCGTCTGCAAGGAAGTATCCTTCCGTACACCGCCGCTGTGTGCGGTACAGGTTCCGGGAAGCGCATCTTTTTTATAGTACCCGGTCAACGTACTCGGACAGTTGTCCGATGCAAGCAGACCGGTTTCCGTACAATATTTTTCCGCTACAATGTTCGGGCTAATCGTAAATTCCTTTTGCTCAAGATTTGCATGGATTTTCTGCATTGCCAGCCTCCAAGGCCTCATAGCTGGATGGATACCGGTATCGGTATAGGTGACCTCCTGCGGAATCTCATAGCCATACCAGGTCACTGCCACATAATATGGAGACAGGCCGCAGTACCAGTGATCCCAGTTGTCCGAAGTGGTACCGGTTTTGCCGGCGAGCTGCCAAGAACCAAATGTGCTCTGGCGCCCAGTACCTTTCTGGGCATTGTCCTGCAGCAAAAGGTTCATAATCGAAGCAGTTTCTTCAGAAAAAACCCGCTCCGGGCTCTGGACATTTTCAAGCACGGTGTTGCCCTCGTTGTCCACCACCTTAGTGTAGGAGTGCGCCTTGTTGTAGTAGCCGCCATTTCCGAAGGTCTGATAAGCCGCCGCCATCTCTACAAGCGTCACACCATTTGTTAAACCACCGAGGGCCATAGCACCCGGAGAATTGATATCCTTTTCCTCCATGAGGCTGCCATCAATGACGCCGTTGTCCGGTTCCCCGTCCACGCTAAAATGCAGTTTATCCTTGAGAAAATTGTACGAATTTTTGGTGCCGAACAGCTCATTGACACGGACCGCGACCGGGTTGGTGGACAGCTCGAGCGCCCGTACAACCGTCATGTTTCCATAGTATCCGGTATAGTAGTTAACCGGCCAGTCCTGGCCGTCAATCTTGCGCACCGGGCTGTCATTAAATATGGTAGACCAGTTGATCAGGTTGTTTTCAATCGCCGGGCCGTAAGAAGCAATCGGTTTGATGGAGGAACCCGGCTGCCGGTGTGCATCGCTTGCAAGGTTAAAAATACGGTTTTCCGTCTTTTCCCCTCGACGCCCGACAATGCCGACAATCGCTCCATTGTAATCCATGACCACCATTGCGGATTCCGGCTGGACATCCCCCGGCTTTTTGTAAAAGGTATCCGATGCAGTATACACATCCTCAAGCGCCGCCTGCACGGAAGGCACTTCAGTGGTGTAGATTTTATAGCCTCCGCTGTAGAGGAGGTTTGTCGCGTAGTCCTCCGTATACCCTTTTTGTTCCATCAGGTCGTTGATCACATCGTCAATAACTAGGTCGACAAACCAGCTGTTGATTTCTCCGCCGTTAGAAACGGTATTGCCTTCCATACTGAACTCTAGCTTTTCGGCCATAGCCTGGTCGTATTCCTCTTTGGTAATCTTGCCGATTTCATACATTTTTTGCAGGACATACTCCTGCCGCTTTTTGTTGTTCTCCGGGTATCTAAACGGGTTGTACATAACTGGGTATTGCGTAATTGCCGCAATACTCGCGCATTCGGCAAGCGACAGATCACTGACATCCTTACCAAAGTATAGGTTTGCCGCTGCCTGTACGCCGTTTGTATTATTGCCGAGATGGATTTCATTGAGGTATGCTTCCATGATATCCTGCTTGGTGTACTCCTGTTCCAATTTCAGCGCTTTAAAAATTTCCTGCACCTTGCGTTCGACACGCACATCATCTTCCCCGGTCACATTCTTGACCAGCTGCTGAGTAATGGTGGAACCACCCTGCTGAGTGTCATAAAAGCCAAGGAACAGGTTTGCAGTTGCAGCAATGGTACGCTTCCAGTCCACACCGTGATGGGTTTCAAAGCGCTCATCCTCAACAGCGATAAACGCATCCTGAAGATTCTGAGGTACCTTCTCCAAATCCACCCAGATGCGGTTTTCCGTCCCGTGCAGGCGCTGGAGCTCAACATCCTCCCCTGCTTCATTTTTGACATATAGCACGGAGGTATAATTGAGTTCCCGATCCCTCAGGTTGATCGTATCATCCGGGTTTACGAATTTCATCACATAAATTCCCATTGCTGTGCCGACAATACATCCTGTAATGATACAAATCAGAAAAATTGTCATGACGCCCATTCCGATATAGGAACATGTTTTGCGGGTAATGTGCGCTGCTCGTTCCAATTTTTCTCTCGTTTCAGGCGTGATTGTTTTCATCAGGTCATGGCCTCCTTTGAGTCGCCTTACAGGATAAGCAGACTGCCTGTCCCGTAAAATAAAAACAGGCTGATTTTGCTTTTGCGACGTAACAAGGAAAGTGAAAACTCCTCTTTGACGCCATCCGGTCCTTATTGTAAACCGGGTTAAAAGCTTTGCAGCCGTTTCCTACCTTTTTCAGACATTCAGCGGTTTGTTCCATTTTGCATTGTGCATTAACATTAGAATTGACACTCTGTAGCCCATTTATCGCATAGAATGCTATAGTAAGCCTTCGCTACAGGCGGGCCGTAAAATTAAGATTAATAACCGCTCTGCGGTTATTCTAGCATGAATGCAAGGCACGAATGCTAGAATTGGCCTTCGCCGTAGGCGGGCCATAAAATTAAGATTAATAACCGCTCTGCGGTTATTATAGCATAAGACGGACAAAATGTGTGAATATTTTTTTAGAATGCAAAATGGGAAGAGAAAAATCCGGCCTTTTCGAGAAAATAAAAACGGCTTGCCGAAATATTTTATACATTGCTGTGCAGGGAGAAGGGACTCTTTCCCGGTATATTTTTTATTGGGGTTCCGCCTCCAAACGACAGTTACACTTTTAGTGTCCGCCAAAAAGGGAATCGATCAAACGAAATCAGGGGAAACAGCGTACAAACTTTCCTGATCACCCCTTCCATACTGACAAAACAAACGTCCGGTTAACATAACCAGCCGGTTGCTGTTTGTAAGTGTTGGGAGCAGGAAGGGCTGCTACGGGGCGAAACCTCGCAAGGAGTTCAGGCAGGATGCAGGAAAAATTTTTGTATACTCCCGCTTTTCCCCGACCATACTACTACTGAAATAGTGTTTTTCCATCACCTCAGCACGGAACCTTTTAGTTTCATGGAGGACAATCATATGAAACGTAAAACCAATCGAATTTTACAGGCATCCTTGACCGTGGTCATGGCCTGTACTCTGCTCTTAGCCGTTATCTACATCCCGTTACAGCCGCCTGCAGCGGCAGAAGCCGGACAGAGCCAGACAACCAGCTATCCCTCTTACATGCTTAAGGATTACCACGGGAAAATCGCAGTTTTTGAGACGAACAAGGATCAGCCGGACATCGTCTTTGATGTCTATGTTTCCACCCTGCCGGAGTTCGATCAGAAAGCCCTGCAGACCGGCGTGTTCGCACAGGATATGAAGGAACTCAACCGCTTGATTGAAGACTATACCAGCTAACGGGATTCTTCTTGTTCTTTTCTCCGGTTCATTTTATCGAGGAAAAAGTGGTTGATTAAAATCCCGCTAATCCCCAATACACCGGAAATTGCAAAAATGATCACTGTTCCCCATAGATTTCCAGTACTCAGGTTTTCTCCAATATAACTGGAAGTGATAATCGAGGGGATTCTGGCCAAGGTGGCAATCAGGAAAAAACGCAACGGTTTTATCTTTGTCAGCGGAACCAGATATGTCAGCACGTCTTTGGGTGTACCCGGAATAAAAAAGAGCAAAAACGTCACCATCTCGAGCCGCTTTGCATCCGAAAGGAAGTGAAAGCGGCTCATCTGCTCCTCGGAGACAAATTTTCTCACCAGACGCGTACCGAATTTTTTGACGGCAAAATAGATGGCCGCCGTTCCAATCAGGATGCCGAGCAAGCACAGGCACAGCCCGCCAATCCCGCCATAGAGCACTCCGGATATAATCTCCACCGGTTCTCCTGGAATGATGGCAATGACCACCTGTAAAATCTGAATGAACAGCATGACAAAAAATCCCCAGACACCCAAAGAGGAAATTGCAGCTTCAAACTGTGCGCGCACCGCTTCATCCTTTAAAGAAAGCACATAGGGAAACAGCCAGACGGTGAGAATGGCAACTGCCCCTACCGCAAGCAGCAGCGCCATGAATTTGCCGGCTTTCTTCCAGTTTATTTTTCCCTGATTTTCCATTTGACGGCGCTCCTTCCAGATGAACAGTATCTTTATTTTGCGGCAAATGGGGAATGCTATACTCTGTGCCGCAAGTGAAATTGATGAGAGAGGGTGAAAACCCGATTGAAACAAAAACGCGGATTCTTGGCAGCTACCCTGATTGCTTTGGCATTGAGCCTTCCGATTTCCGCCGCCTCTCCCTCTTACCATTTGATGGAGATACGGCAGGATCATACCGCCAAATCCGTAACCCTGACTTCGAAAATCCCTCGATTGTCCGGACTCTCGGATGAAACGGAACAGGCCAAGCGCAACGTAGAATTTTTAGAGGATTCCAAAAAAGCATTGGTTCAGGCACAGGTCTTTTGCGCAAAAAGCGGGGCGGATACCGCCAATGCCATCCAGAGCTACCAAGTCTCCTACGCAGATGAAACCACCCTGAGTATTGTTTTGCAGACGGATTTTTCCGCAGCAGGGACTCAAGCCAGTTTAAAACAGGGGCATACCATCCGCCTTTCAGATGCAAAACCCCTTGCCTTCAATGACCTGTTTGAAGCAGACAGCAACTATCAGCAGGCCATAGTAAAACTTATCAATCAGCAATTACCGGATTTAGATTATTATCCGAATCCTAGACAGCCCTATTATCTCACAGAGGACTCTGTCGTCCTTTTGATTGGTTCTGCATCAAGCTTTTCCCAGCAAGAGATCCCCCTTGCCAAAAGTGAATTACAGGACTACTTCAAACAGGAATGGTAACCTCTGTTCCCTTATTGCGGCGCAGTCACAGGGAGATAATCTCCCTGTGATTCTTTACATATCCATCATACGGTATTCATGCAAATTTACAAGATCTTCAGACTCTAAAAAAACGTAAATTTCCTTAAGAATTCCTAAACCGTAAAGGCTGGAAATAAGTGCTGCAGGGAATCTTACAGGTGTTTCATGATTTATTAATATCTCTCCTGTATAATAGAGTCATCAAACAGCGGAATTTTTTGACAGGAGGAATCCGTTGTCAAACAGGAGTTGTACATCCACATGAAACTTGATTCGCCGATACAGAACAAGTCCACCCTTGTTTTTGTCACCGACCAAATCACCTGCGACCGGCTCATTCGGGTCGGTCGCAAAGTTGCAGATCTTTCCGGTACCGATTTATTTGTGGTAAATATCGTATCTACGAACATAGAATCGCTCAACCGCGTCGCGCTGCAGCACCTGTATACCGTGTCCATGGATTATAACGCCGCTATGAATATTTTAAATGCAGAGCATCCCTTTTCCACGATGGCCGACTGCATCCGGGAATACCATGCGGAACATGTAATTACCGGTGCGCCGAAGGACAATAGCGCTCCATTGGCACACCTGTGGAAAGCTTTTCCGGAAATTTATTTTTACACTGTGTCTCCCAATAACCAAATCCAAAATATCCATACATATCCCGGCATTTCCGCACGGGGGTAAGAGGAGGTTAACCGAAGCATGCGTACCTGTGACATCTTCTATCCAAGTACCAACGGCACAGATACCATTGTGGCTAAAATCTGGCAGCCCGACGGCGCCGCAAAGGGAATTATCCAGATTTCCCATGGAATGTGCGAGTATATCGACCGCTACTCTGCGTTTGCACAAACTCTGACGCAGCAGGGCTTTTTCGTCTGCGCGAATAACCACCTGGGGCACGGAGCATCCGCATCTGACCCGGAGCATCTCGGCTATTTTGCCAAACGCGGAGGAGATAAATTCTTAATCGATGACCTGCACACCCTGACCAACATGATGAAAATCAAGTTTCCCGGTATGCCGCTCGTCCTGTTTGGGCATAGCATGGGTTCATTTATTGCACGCAACTATGTGACAAAATATGGACAGGAATTAGATGCTGTCATCTTCTGTGGAACCTCTGGCCCAAATCCCGGCGCGCGTGTCGGTAAAAAGCTCGCGGCCTTTGAGTGCCGGCGGCGGGGGGAATTCTATCGCAGTTCTCTGCTATCCCAGCTTGCTTTTGGCAGCTATAACAAAAAATACAAACGTCGAACCAAATTCGACTGGCTGACCAGGGATGAAGACGTGGTGGATGCTTACCTTGCAGATCCCTACTGCAATTTCACGTTTACCGCGTCAGCATTCCATGATTTATTCACCCTGCTTCTGCGGTGCAGTGACCCGGAATGGTTTGCCTCCTATCCCAAGGCGCTCCCCACTCTTTTGATTTCTGGAGACATGGATCCTGTCGGTGATTATGGCAAGGGCGTGTCTTACGTGTACCAGACTCTGGTAAGCGCCGGGGTGCGGGACATCCACCTCAAGCTTTACAAGGGAGCCCGTCACGAGCTGCTCAACGAAACAAACTTCGGGGAAGTCTATGAAGATATCCTATGCTGGCTTTCTCATCTTCCGGCGTTCTCCTCAGAAGATCTTAAAGAAAATTCCCTTGACGCAAATTGAATCCATTCAGTTTTCAAGCAGCAACATCCCCGGAAAACGGCATGCCGTTTTCCGGGGATGTTATTTTCCGTTTATAAAAGTTCCAGGAGAACTCTTTTTGGACATGGGACATCAGATTCCATTCTAAAAGCTGCGCCTGAAGATAACGAGTGATTGAGAGAATTCCAAACGCAGTCCCTGACGTCCAGATGTCATGGCATAACCCCCTCCCCTGTAAAATACAGGAGAGGGAGGTTCTACACAATTTGGACTTATTTCGATAAAATCTACTATTTGTAAATAGAATTGAAGAGTAATTTGAAAGTTCCATGGGTCTGCATTCTCTGCTGAGGACCAAAGCCATAGAGGTAGACCTCACCCTTACCGACCTGCGTGATCATCATCGCCGCCTTGCCCACAATCATCTTCTTGCCGACGAGCAGGCCGCTCTTGAGCAGCTTTTCCTTCTCAAAACGGACAACCGTATGATATTTCTCGGAGTTTACTTTGTCGGAAATCTCAAAGACCGGGCCGTTCCAGTGCAGGATGAGCGCCTTTTCCGGCATACCATAACCGACCGGATGCTTGGGATCCACCTTGACATGGAGCGTGGAACCATGCGTGTTAAATTCTGACAAGGGGAGATCCTTTACAACGTTTTTGACTCCGATATTCAGCGTCTTGATGGCGTAGTCACAAGAATGGCCCATTGTGAGCATGCGCCCGCCGTTTTCCACATACTCCCTGATGGCCTTTGCTCCCTCGTATATCTCATTCCCTTCCCCGCGCTGTCCGGGAGCCGTCTGATACTCAGGCGTTGGAACAGGTAGCTTATGGCGCTGTTTTATCACTGAACCTTGACAAAAACTCCTGTTTGAATGCATTTGGACGCGCTGTATTCAGGTACGCTGATCATCTGCCGTTGAATTTGGGTTCCCTGCTGGTGGTAAAGGCTTACTATACACATCTAGTCAGGAAATATCCGGGAGAGATCCGGTTTCTTCAGCTGGCGAAGGCAATGGGGATGAAGGAGGACAAGGCGCGGGATTTTCTCTTTACGCTCACAGCTCTTTTGGAAGACTGTGGTATCACGGATGTGCAGAAACTTGCCGAGCTCACCGCAGATGCAGGCGTAAAAAAGCCCCTGACCCTACTGTGATTTCAGAAAATGCATATGTCGCCCTTGCATGAAGCGGTCAGTTTCCGGCTATCTGCCGCGTTCGTTTTGCTTCGTGCATAGGGCGAAGATTATGTTTCAGGAACATTTCCTGGATGGCATCACAGGCCATTATGGAGTTCCTCCCAGTGTATCTCCAAGAATCGTCTGGAACTGCCCGACGCCATGTGGTATAATCGTTGCGAAAGCAACTATTATTTTTATTTTCATGGCCCGCCTTACGGCGATGGCCAATTATCCCATTCACGCTTTGCGTTCATGGAATAATGAAAGGCACCAGGGGACGGCGGGAATCCCGGAATCCATAACAAAGCCGGTAGGGGTAGGTCTTTCCATTTTTGGACAGGCTTCTCCGCTCCCCCTGTCCCCGCATTCACCGAGAAACCCTATGGAGGTACAATAGCCACATGAATGAAAAAGAAATTGCAGAGTTAAGACGGCGTTTTCGCCCAGAAAAGAATAACATCTCCCATGTCCGCGGATGCTACGTCAATGAAAAGCGGGAGATCATTTCCCAGTTTAACCAATCCCTCGCCTTGACATCCCAAGAGGAAACGGACAAGCTTCTGGCTGTGCTCAAAAAGACATTATCCGGGACGCTCGGGAAAAATCTCATCGATATCTCGTTTGAGACAAAGCAAGTCGTGGAAGGCGAGGAGCACAAACTGCTGATGGCCCTGCGGGATTCCTCCCTTCACGACGAAAACGCGGTACAGGCGTTTTTTGAACGTGTCATTCAAAGTACAGACCTCGAGGGCAGCTATCTTATCCTGCTCGCGTGCGACACCTACGACGTACCCTACCGCTCTAGGGATGGGGAGAAACTGGAGGATGCCTCCTCTGAGGTGTTTTCCTATTTTGTGTGCGGCGTCTGCCCCGTCAGACAGACCAAACCCGCGCTCAGCTACTACTTCTCCGACTGCCTGTTCCACAGCCTGGAAGCGGATTTGGTTGTCGCCCCACCGGAGCTGGGCTTTTTATTCCCGGCATTTGACGACCGCAGTGCCAACATTTATGGCACGCTGTATTACACCAGAGATATCAAAGAAAACCACTCTCAGTTCGTCGACGGAGTATTTCACAGTAAAATCCCGATGCCCGCTGCCCAGCAGAAAGAGACCTTTGCCTCGGTGCTCGGAGACACGCTCGACGACGAGTGCAGCTATGAGGTGGTGCAGACTGTCCATGAACAGCTGTGCGAGCTGATTGAGGAGCACAAGGCAAACAAAGAGGAGGAACCGCTTACCATTGGAAAAAACACGGTAAAACATGTGCTGTCCGCCTGCGGTGTGTCCGAGCCGCATGTCGCCGCGTTTGAGGAAAAATACGATGCAGCGTTTGGCCCGGACTCTGATCTGAGGCCCCAAAACCTTGTCGACCAGCGGCAATTCGAGGTGAGCACCCCGGATGTACAGATTAAAGTGGACCCCGAGCACAGTGATCTCATCGAGACAAGGATCATCGATGGGGTACGCTACATCCTCATCCGCGCGGACTCAGGCGTTGAGGTAAACGGGGTCGGAATCCGCATCTCCTAAAGTCTTCTCAGTATGGAACCATGGCCTTTCACAGGGGCCGTGGTCTTTCTCTCCGGTGCGCAGGGACATGCCCTATGGCGGATAACAAAGCTTTTCGACCAGTTCGTATTTTATGAAAGAAGGGTTTGCATGAAGTATTCAAAGGGAAATCATGCCTGGACCGTGAAAATCGGGGAGCGCGCACAGTTTGTCATTCCCACAGAAGCACGCGAATACACACGTTGACGAGGACAGAGAGATTTTATCAAAAGTTCCAACGACAAAGGGATTTGATCTCACAGAAGATACGGAAAGTAAAAAGCCCTGATCAAGAATGCTTCGCACCACTTCGTGGCTAAGTTCTTGACAGGGCTTTTTATTTTCTGTGATGGGTAATCAAGAGGAATAAAGGGAAAGAATGCTGACACTGATTTCTAACCGAACAAAAGCGAGTTAAAAATTACAAATAAATGAAAGGAGCGTTATTTATATGTTTTTTATGTATGTTATGTGGGGGATATTGGCTATTTTTATTATCATAACGATTATTTTATTGACTGGCAAAGGAAGCCAATTAGTATCTGGTTTTAACATGAAAAAGCCAGAAGAAAAGGATAAATATGATAAGGAAAAAGTGAGTAAGCAAACAGGCTATTACATGATATGTATTGATATAGGACTAGTAGCTTTAGTATCATATATTCAATTTAGAGTGATTCCTGCAATTACTACTGGAAAAATCAATGATTACGGAACTGAAATTACAATAGTTACGCTTATCATCTGTGCTATTATTGCAATTGGAATTTTCGCGAGTCTTCATGGTTTTAAAAAATGTAAAAAAAAATCGAATGCTCCTTATATTCAAACAAATGTTTTAATTTCTATTCCCGTATCTCTTGTTAGTAGTAAGTTCATAACAGCATGGAAAAATAGATTATTCTGTAATTCAGATAATGCCAATTGAATAAAAAGAAACCTCGCGGTAAGATTGAGGTGTCATCTTGGAAGAAAAGAGTGGCTTAACAAACCATTTTAAAAAACTGAGTCCGAACGCAATTTTCGTCCAGACTCAGCCTGTCTGACTGGGAAAGATTAGATACCCAGGTGGTACCTCATAATTTTCACAAAAGTGTAGAAATGCCGAAATTATGAGGCGTGCAGGAAAAAGGGTTATAAATTATGATTTCAATAAACGGATATAATGATTGGCCTCACGCAGCACATGATCCGCCAGAAGAGGCAAAATAACCGAACGAATTTTACATTGCGCGATTCCCTGTGTCCCTGCCATTTTGAAATCTCTAAACCTTATGGTTTCCTGTAAAGAATCGGATGTCAACGTCTGGTTTTGTGCATTTTGGCAGGCGCTTAATAATTTTGAATATTCTTTGGCGAATTCGTCTGCCGAATTGAACAATTCAGTTTCACACGGATCTAAAAGTCCGCGTATAAACATGGCATGCTCCATCATAATCTGATTCCAAAAGCTTTCGATTTCCTTCATAGACTCGCAGGTTAAATTCCCCGTCTTTTCAAGCGTCTGTAGATATTTTCGATAAAGCTTTGCTTCCCTGAGGATATGTTCTATCAGTAAAGGATAGTTCATCGTAAACATTTCACAGCACAGGACATTTTTTAAAATAGTTTCCTTAAACTGAATTAATCCATCCAAAAGTTTGAGCGCTGTCCGATTCAGACGTTGTACTTGGCATTGTTTTTCCGAGTTATCATTACATTGGCAGCTATCATTGCGTAACTGTGATTCCCGGTTGGTTATCCCCCTGTTGATTGGGATTCCAGTAAAATGTTCTGTTTGTTTTTCGGCCAAAGCAGTAAATTCCGTAATCAGTTCGCCTGAACACAGTACATCCTGACTTATAACGCCGTCACTGAGTGCTATGGCCCGACAGAGCACTTTCTCAAATTCCCTTTTATAAAACTCTGCTTGTTTAGAAAAGGAGACATTGGCGGGAGTAAACCCTGCCATTAGAAAAAGGGAATGTTCTTTCATGATGCGTCCAAAGAATAGATGCAGTTCCAAGGAGTTTACTACATAATTATCAGTGCACATATTTTCCTCCTAATCAAAAAATGCATTCATATGTTTATATTATATGCACATGGATTTCTCCATGTTCCCACCTTTTTTCTAGGATAACTGTTGGAAATCTCGGTTCGAAAAACATCCGAATCTGTCTTTCATATCGATACCCCGCTATAGACGCAAGCGCGAAAGCATAAGAATCAAAACGAGTCTGAACGCAATTTGCATCCAGACTCGTTTTGTCTGACTGTTATTAAATAGATACCCGGTTTCAATATGGCTGAACGTAAAACATGATACTATGCCTTGAGAGAAAATACAGCAAATTGGTTATAATTATCGGCTCTGCATCTTAGTGGGACAATATAGGGGAAGTTTTTCCACACAATGGTTCGTATCAAACCAACACAAGCGACAACGAAACAGCACTGATGATGTAACAATACCTATCTGCTGTGGTAAGCATGAAATTTAAGCGTTTATATTTGTAAAAGCCATTGTAATACCAATTCCAAATACTAATATTATCATACAGAGAATAACAAATATATAGCTCGCCTCGCCTTTACCGTGTCAAAAACGGACAAACGTGTCTTCGCGAGCGAGCCGGTCGACCGCCTACAGGGTTTCATGCGGGATGAAGTGAAAAAACGGGGTGTGCATCACCTTGTAGTCGTCGACGGCACTGTGGAGGAAATCCTATCGCGTCGTCAACAGTGGCGGGTATCTCATCGACTGCATGTGGGAGGGACGACCGCCTGCGGGACGGCCCGGACGAAAAACTTGTCCGCCGGGGATTCGAATGGGTTTCCTATAGGAGCAAATAAGGTAGGGATGTCTACCTTGCTAATAGGTGAATAAATAATTTTGCTCAGGGTAGGATGATTCCCCACCTTGTATTACACTCCCCTCCGGGATACATCCCGCACGTGTTGACTTTTGGCCCACAAAGGAGTATAAGGAAAAGAAGGAAACGCATTCATCGGTTCGTATTTTTAAGGAGGACTGCCATATGGAATACAAGTACAAAGACCTGCTTGTCTATCACCGCAGAAGCACGACGGATAACATCGCGTTCAAGGTCGTCACGGATGATTTCTCCTTGATTGAAAACAAATCGACAGAATACATCGACCTTGCGCAGACTTTACGCGTATCGGAGGAGACAAGCCAGCTGGACGCTTGCCCTCTCGTAGGGCACCAGGAACTGCACGATGTGATTACAGCCATTCGTACCAAGCACCCGAATCTGCGTGCGCGCCATACTCAGATGGGAGCCGCCGTCCTCACCCCGGCGGACGCCTCTATCAGCGAGGAGGACGCACTGTTTGAATCTGCCAACGGTACGCTTGCCAACCTTGCCGCCTCCTTTACCCCGGAGGAATGTGATATACTTGTGAATAAGGGAATCCTCCCGATTCTCGTCAAAGGAAATATCCCGGTCGGGGATTATATCTTCCTCGAGGGCATTCGCTCCGTCATTGAACAGGGAGGCACTAAGCTTGAGGCAAACATCATCCGGGAAGGCTACACCCCGGTCGAACTCGAACTCGCACCGCTCAGCGAAGTACAACGTACCATTCTGCTAAACCAGTAACAAAAGATTCCAGTCAAAAAGCGCCGGGAAAAATTCCCGGCGCTTTTCCTAAGCTTTCAATTCTGTATCTCAAACACGTCTTCTCAGAGAAATCCAATTTTTACACCCACCGCTCAGGAAATAGGTCGTCTAGGGTGAGGATCTTGTCCGCGAGTGACACCTCGCAAAGAAGATTGTCTTTGTGCAGCTGGCAGATAAATTCCCGGCATCTGCCGCAGGGAGGAACAATGTCTCCATTCCTGCGAACCACACGGTCTTCCCCTGCTGTGACCATGGCTTCGGCCGACGCGTGTTCCGCGTAAACAGATTTCTTCCCTCGTCTCCCGGTAATCCGTTGTCCAGGTTTTGGCCTTGAAAAAGGGGATTCCTCTGTCCTTAAGACACCGCTCAAGGATAGTTAACGCATGGCGTCGCAGGATACTTCTATCCATCCAGTATACTGTAACTAAAATCAAAAGCTGATGACGCCCAAGTGTTCGAGTAAAATCTTCAATCCCATCAGGATGAGTATTGCCCCACCGGCAAACTCTGCTCTGGATTTATACTTGGTTCCAAACACATTGCCAATCTTGACACCCACAAAGGACAGCGCAAAAGTGACAACCCCGATAAAGATGACCGCCGGGACAATACTTACCTGTAAAAAGGCAAAGGTCACGCCGATGGCAAGCGCATCAATGCTGGTCGCCACCGCAAGCACGGACATACTCTTAAAACTAACCGAATCATCCGTTTTTTCCTCTTCCCTACTCAGCGATTCCCGAATCATATTTGCACCGATAAGGCCCAGCAGAACAAAGGCAATCCAGTGGTCAATCGCCTGAATGCCTCCCTGGAACTGCACGCCCAGAAAGTACCCAATTAGCGGCATTCCTGCCTGGAAGCCCCCGAAATACAGCCCGATAATAGCCGCCTTTTTCCAGCTCATCTGCCGCATCGAAAGCCCCTTGCAGATGGATACCGCAAAGGCGTCCATGGAAAGCCCTACCGCGATTAAAAACAGCTCTGTCAATCCCATAATTTTACTCCTTTTTCCTTTTCTTGCATAAAAAAAGACTTATCTGCGAAAGAACCTTCGCAGATAAGTCTCGTTATTTCAAGCAAAGCCAGATTGAAATCAGTATGTTGACTTTACTGCACCCATGATGCCAACTACTCCCTTACCAGGGATTATTATATGGGAAAATGTTTCCCCTGTCAATCTAATATTATGGATTTTGAAAACCTTTTTCTTTCAGGTATTTTTCCAAACAGCGTGTGACAAGCTCATCCACACTACATCCAAGTTTCTGCGCCACTTCGGACAAATGCCGTTCGAGTGCTTCGTCCATTTCCACTTCAACTTGCGCCCACTCATCTTTTCCATTCATTTTGTTTTTCCCCTTTCCAATATCAGATGCCCGGCCGTACTATCCATAATCCATTCAGGAAAACTGCCCTCCGGATCCTGCTTGTATCCATTTTGTAATTCCCGCGGCCTGATTGTTCTTTTATTATACAACACTTCGTGCCAAATAGGAATATAGTATTCCCAATAGACAATTTAAATTGCAAAAAAATTGTTTTTTCTACCTCCTAACAAAAAAGTATCCCCGGCAGAATAATCCTGCCGGGGATGTAGATACTTAATTACATTTATCAGTGGATAAATTACTTGTGGTCAACCTCGTTCATGTGCTCAATGAGGGAGAGGACTTTGTTGGAATAACCCCACTCATTGTCATACCAGGAAACAAGTTTTACAAAGTGGTCGTTGAGCATGATACCAGCCTTCTCATCGAAGATAGAGGTATGAGCGTCGCCGATAAAGTCGGAAGAAACGACCATATCCGCAGTGTACCCAAGGATGCCTTTGAGTTCGCCCTCAGAAGCCTCTTTCATGGCTTTGCAGATTTCTTCATAGGTAGTAGCTTTCTCGAGGCTGACAGTCAGGTCAACAACGGAAACGTCCAGAGTCGGAACACGCATGGACATACCGGTGAGTTTCCCCTTCATTTCCGGAATAACAAGAGCGCAAGCCTTTGCAGCGCCGGTGGTTGAAGGAATGATGTTGCCGGCTGCAGCACGTCCGCCTCTCCAGTCTTTCTTGGAAGGACCGTCAACGGTCTTCTGTGTACCGGTGGTGGAGTGAACAGTGGTCATGAGGCCTTCTTTGATGCCGAATTTCTCATGGACAACCTTGACCAGTGGAGCCAGGCAGTTGGTGGTGCAAGAAGCGTTGGATACAACGGTCATATCCTTCGTGTACTTGTCCTGATTTACGCCCATAACGAAGGTCGGGGTCTCTTTATCCTTTGCAGGAGCGGAGATGACGACTTTCTTCGCGCCGGCTTTGATGTGAGCGGAAGCAGCCTCGGTGGTGGTGAACACGCCGGTGGATTCCACAACATACTCAGCGTTTACAGAAGCCCAAGGAATATTGGCAGGATCTTTTTCTGCGAAGAATTTGATTTCTTTGCCGCCCACAACGATAGCGTCGTCGGTGTAGGCGATATCGCCTTTGTACTGGCCATGAACCGTGTCATAACGGAGCATGTAAGCGCAGTAATCCGGGGTCATGAACGGATCGTTGATGCCCACAAATTCGATTTCAGGATTGTCAAGGCCAGCGCGGAAGACAAGTCTGCCGATACGGCCAAAACCATTGATACCAATTTTAATTGCCATTTTAAAAACCTCCCAAAGATTTTCTTATCTTTATTTTATACTAAAATCCGGAAAACTACAAGGGACAATGTCTTTTTTTTAACCATTTTTTGAAAATTAGCATTATCCATAAAAAAATAAAAGATTCCCTTCCTGCCCTTCCTGAAATATTGGATTTGGAAGGGTGAGGATACCATTTACTTGAGGAAAATTGTATTGCTTTTGCATAAAAGATAGGTTGTATTCTATGAAAATATGGTATACTATAAGGGAACTTCAATCCAAAAAAAGATAGAATCAGGAAAAGCTCCTCCGGATTTTCGGATTAATTGCCGCATGGACACGTCATGCGGGGATCGAGGGAAGTGAAAGAAATTGGAAACACCACAAGACGGGATACTGACTAGTGTCCGGCAGTTGTATGAAAAATCACAAACCCCCACCCTGCTGATGGGTTCCGGGTTTGAAATCCTCTGGGCGAATGACGCCGCCAAACATCACAACTCTATCCTGACTCAGTACGACGGTGCACGGATGATGCTTGACGACCTTGATTTAACACAGATGAAAAAGGGCCTCGAATCCGGCCGGGAATTCTTGTTTGACCGCGGGGAACTGAGTTTTCTCTTCGCTAAAGTTGAAATTGCCCCGCTTTTTACTGCGGACAGCAGCTATTTTGGGGCTGTCATGCGTATTTTTTTTGCAGAAGACCCTTTAGCTGTCAAAAACGCTTACGAAGAAGAAAAAAATCTTTCCGCATTTGTCAGTCAGTTCCGCTCCCCCATCAGCTCCATCTACACAGTGCTTATCCCCCTCGCCAGACACATGCGGGAGCAGGGCGACAAGACGGGGCTTAAATATCTCAATGCGATCAGCCAAAACAGCTATAAAATCCTGCGCTCCACCGTCCAGATTTCGGAGCTATCCCGCTACAAGGCTGGGATTAACCGCATGAACAAAGAGTACACAAGCCTTTCTTCCTTTCTCAAGGAACTGTGCGACGCGGCCTCTGTCTTTGCCATGTCCCTGGGTGTTATGGTACGTTTTGAGAGGCAGGAAGAGGAGATTTACACCTGCTTTGACCGCGACAAGCTCTCTTACGCGGTATTAAATGTGCTGCTCAACGCCTGCGAATATGGGGGCAAAAATATCCTTATCAGTTTGAAAAAAGCCGGGGAACTTGCGGTCATCCATATACTTGATGATGGGAACGGTATTGAGCAGGAAGTTTTAAGCCATATCTTTGAACCATATTATTCAAAGGATTCCAAGCACGAGATGTTCCACTCACTCGGGCTCGGTCTTACCTTGACAAGGTACACCATTTCCGCACACGGCGGCACGGTCACAGTGAGAAGCAAGCCGGGGAAAGGGACAACAGTGGTCATGACTCTGCAAATCTGCAAATGCACGGCGCAAGACAAGCACACGGATTTTCTCTACCAAACCATGGACCACTACATGAGCGATAAATTTTCGCCGGTACACATCATGTTCGGCGCAGCCACTGGTATTTTCCACATCTGACAGTCAGAAAGGGGTATACAAGATGATAAACAGAGGTTCCGGGGTATTCTGCAATATCTCCTCCCTGCCCTCCGAATACGCGATAGGGGGCTTTGGCAAAGAGTGCAGGGAGTTTCTCGATCAGCTCGTCTCTATGAAAATGAAATGGTGGCAGATCCTGCCGCTTTGCCCGGTCGGCTATGGCAACTCCCCCTATTCGAGCATGAGCGCATTCGCCATCAACCCGTACTACATCGACTTGCCTTCCCTTGTCGAAGACGGCCTACTGACCGAACAGGAAGTATGCGAAGCGCGCTATGAGGGAAAACCCTATGCCGTCGACTATGACTGGGTAAGGGAAAACAAACCGCGTTGGATAAAAAAGGCGTTCTCCCGTTTTACCAAAAAGGAAAAGCTTGCACAATTTGCCAAACAGGAAGCCGCATGGCTCGACGATTACGCGGCCTTTATGGCTTCCAAAGAGGCAAATGGCGGAACCGCTTTCTGGGAATGGACAAGAAAGCCTGCAACGGAGCAGATGGAATACTATATCTTTGAGCAATACCTTGCCCACACACAGTGGGCAGCCGTCAAACATTACGCAAACGAACGCGGTATCTCCCTGTTCGGGGACATGCCGATTTACGTGCTGCACGACAGTGCGGACTTCTGGGGCAACAGGGAGCTTTTCCTCACCGACGAGAAAGGTATCCCCAATCAGGTCGCGGGCGTCCCTCCCGATTACTTTGCCGAAGAAGGCCAGCTCTGGGGTAACCCTCTCTATGATTGGAAAGCCATGGAGTGCGAGGGGTACAAGTGGTGGCTGCGCCGGATTGAGAAAAACCTCAAGCTCTACGACGCAGTGCGTATCGACCACTTCCGTGGGCTCTATCAGTATTGGGCGATACCCGCAGAGGCAAAAACCGCAAAGGCCGGCCACTGGCAGGACGGTCCCGGTATGAAGCTGATTGATAAAATCCGCATGCATTTCGACGCCCCAAACATAATTGCTGAGGATTTGGGAGAATACAGCGAAGGGCTTGCACAGTTTTTGAAGGACGCGAATTTCCCCGGCATGCGGGTGATGCAGTTTGGTTTCTCCGGGTATGAAAACATGCACACCCCGCACCGGTACTCCGAGCACGTCGTTGCCTATACCGGCACGCACGACAACGACACCCTGCTCGGCTGGCTGTGGGCGACGCCGATGGAGGAAAAGCTCCGCATGCTGCGCTACTGCCGGTATTTCGGGGACAATTGGGGCGAGGGCGGCCCGAACAGCGAGGTCATCCGCGCTGTCATCACAACCCTGTGGCAAAGCGGAGCCCTGCTCGCCTTTGTACCGGTGCAGGATTTGTGCGGCTTCGGCACGGATACACGTATGAATATCCCCGGCAAGGCGGACCACAACTGGGAGTTTCGTGTCACCAAGGAAGCTCTCGCCCACATCGATACCGGGTTTTACCGAAAGCTCAACGAAACCTATGCAAGAGGATAGCCAAACAGCCCGCCGTGATTATCGCCGGCGGAGTTTGGCTATCCCCTAACCATCTCGAAGATAGACGCATATAAGCTGCTCGTCTATCAAGATGAATACTGTAGTCATTCACCAACAGGCAGCCCAGCAAAACCCGAAGGAAACTTCAATCGGACGCACGCAAGCAATCAGCCGCAGGACTGCTGAGGTGATAGAAAAGGCGACGGGATATATCCCGCCGCCTTTTTTCTGCTTCTGTTTTCCTATTTGGAGGATACCGTTTCCTGTGCTTCAAGCTCCTCCGCCGTCAGGGTTTTTTGGTCGGTTATCCTCAGCGAGCCATCCTCAAATTCCCTTGTTGTAACAGTAAAAAGGTTCGTAGCAGCGTCGAAAGTCTGTGTTACTTCCCGAATCATCGTCAGATCCCCATCCAAATACCGCAGGTCTCCCTCACGGTAATCAGTAGCGGAACCATGTTCGAAGAAGTGGATGGTTTTGGTGGAAGTGTTTACCTGCAGGGACGGCAGGGCACTGAGCAACTCATCTTTATGGAAGGATGCGGAGTCAATATCCCACACATAGCAGTTATAGTAGGTGTTTTGCGCCCCACTCGAGCTTACCAGACGGATATCTTTGATTCCGTCAAAGTTCATGTCCTCCACGATGAGCAAAAAATCCGGCGTATTGCTCTCGCAGCCTGTAAGCTCGATGGTCTGCATCGGAAGGTTTGAGATAGAGGCGTGATAGATCTGCAACGCCGTCGCATGGTAAAGCCCGGCCTCATCCTTTTGTGCGAACAGCTTGAGTACCAGCTCCGGGAAATCGTTGCTGATGCTGACCTGCTTTGTATATATGGGGTTCTCCTCTTGTGAGGAAGTTGGATCTGAGCTTGGAGCCGGTGAAGTTCCGCTGCTCTGGACGGTCGGAATGCTTTCCTCCCTGGAATCGGCTGAAGAGGAGCTTTCTGCGCCCGGCCCGGAACAGGAGGATGCCAGCAGGGCAATGACAAGTATTGCAGGGAATAAAATCAATTTGTGTTTGAACATTCAGGTCCTCATTTCTCCCCGCCTGGGCTTTGCCGGCGCGGAATCTGCTGTTAAAGTTCCGGCTGATTTATGCCGAAACCAGAAAAAATTAATCCTCTTGCTGGGTGAGCACGGCAAGAATTCGTGTGTATACGCTCTGCGGATGCCTAGAAAATTCCCGCTTGACTGCCTGCGCCTGCAGCTCGTCAGGAACAAAAAGTTTTAGCTGCATTAAATCGGATCCGACATCGGAGACCGTACAGGTAACGAGATATCCATCTTCCGTCTGCTCAATTAAAACCGTGTTTTCCCGGTTCAGACGTTCTTTCGCGAGCAGGGCAAGCGCACCGCTGACCGCCTTGTCCCGTACCGAGCGGGGCAAGGACCGTTCGAGTGTGTCCGCCGTGCGTATCCCAAGGTCCGTGATCGTGTATACTTCCGAGCCGTCAGTCGCAGTGGAAGCAGTCACATGCCCGGTGGAACGCAAATCCGCCAAGGCGCTTGCAAACTCAAAGTAATTGACAATCGAGTATTCCTGAAACACCTCGTTCATCTGATAGGCGGAAAGCGGCGCAGTAACATTTTTGAGCAGATAACAAATCAGAATTTTTATTTCGTATTCGTTGGTCAGTGCACCCGGCGCTGTACCTTCGGTGAACACATCCGGATTCATCTCGCTTCCCTCCCATAAAAACTCTTTCTTTTAATTTACCACATTTCCCTCCGATTGAAAAGCACTAACTTAACAACGCTTTCTCCATAATTCGCCATATTTAGAGGATAATCCCCCTATTCTCCGCCAAGCACCCGGATAAATATCTTGGCGATATCGTGATCGTATCCGGTTGCCGCCAGCTAGTCAAGTGGAATTTCTTCATAGAACACCGGTCCCAGAGGCATCCCATGCGTCATTGCGTAAGCGAGAAGCCTGTGATAGGCGGCCTTTATCACAGAATACTCGCCGTGGTGCTCTTAACCAAGAAAAAAAGCCTCGCAAAATCCACAAATCTTACATGTTTTTTTTGACGCACTGTTTTCTAAATTCAGGAAAATTCGACAAATTGGACGTGTTATACTTCCTAATTGGTTTGATTTGTACTCCGGGAAAAGATACTGCTTTTGTGATATTGCACATTTTTCCAGGTTGATTATTTACCTTGTACAAAACTAATTTCATACAAGAAATTCTTTTAAAATAATTACACAATTTTTGCTTGAACTCGGTACATAAAAGTAGTAAAATTATAGTAAACTTAAGGGGGGACCAATCATGAAAAATCAGACTGAACGTAAAAATCTTCCTCTTTACCTCTTTCATGAGGGTACAAACTATAAATCTTACGAATATCTAGGTTCTCACCCTGCCAAACGCGGACGCACCGAAGGAGCGGTATTCCGTGTCTGGGCTCCTCATGCAAAGAGCGTATCCCTGGTGGGTGATTTCAATGCCTGGGACCGCAGTAAAAACCCAATGAAAAGAATCAGCGATGCTGGTGTTTGGGAGTGCTTTACGTCCAAGATCAAGCCGTTTGACATCTACAAATACGGCATTGAAACTGCTAAGGGTTCGATTGTGATGAAATCCGATCCATATGCGTTTCACATGGAGACAAGACCCGGCACGGCATCACGCTACATAGAACTCGGGGAGTTCAAGTGGGCGGACAAACGCTGGATGGACAGCCGCAGGAAAAAGCCGGTGTACCACCGGCCTCTCAACATCTATGAAATCCATGCGGGTTCCTGGAAAAAATACCAGGATGGCAATTACTACGACTACAACAAGCTTGCGGATGAGCTCATCCCCTATGTCAAGGAAATGGGCTACACCCACATTGAGCTGATGCCAATCAGTGAGTACCCGTTCGACGGCTCGTGGGGCTACCAGATTACCGGATATTTCGCTCCGACCTCCCGCTACGGCACCCCGCAGGATTTTATGTCCTTTGTCAACAAGTGCCACAAAGCGAACATCGGCGTCATTATGGACTGGGTTCCCGCCCATTTTCCAAGGGACGCACAGGGGCTGTTCCAGTTTGACGGCGAGCCCACCTACGAGTACCAGGATCCAAGAAAGGGCGAGCATAAGGAATGGGGTACCTGCGTGTTTGACTATGGCCGCAACGAGGTACAGAGCTTCCTCATCTCCAACGCCGTGTACTGGTTTGAAAAGTACCATATCGATGGGCTTCGTGTCGATGCGGTCGCCTCGATGCTCTACCTCGACTATGGACGCAAGGACGGCGAGTGGATTGCCAACGCCAATGGCGGTAAGGAAAACCTCGAAGCCGTCGCTTTCCTCAAAAAGCTAAATGAGGCGGTTTTCGCCTTTGACTCGAGCATCCTGATGATTGCAGAGGAATCCACTGCGTGGCCACTCGTCACCAAGCCCACTTACACCGGAGGGCTCGGCTTCAACCTCAAGTGGAATATGGGTTGGATGAACGACATGCTCAGCTATATGTCGCTCGACCCGCTCTACCGCAAATACAACCATGACAAGTTGACGTTCTCCTTTTTCTACGCTTTCAGCGAAAACTTCGTACTCCCCATCTCCCACGATGAGGTCGTGCACGGCAAGTGCTCCCTTATCTCCAAAATGCCGGGAGAATACGACCAGAAATTCGCGGGAGCAAGGGCCTTCCTCGCTTACATGATGGCCCATCCCGGCAAAAAGCTTTTGTTCATGGGACAGGAGTTTGCGCAATTTATCGAGTGGGATTACAAAAAAGAGCTCGACTGGCTTCTTCTCTCCTACCCGTCCCATAAGGCGTTCAAGGATTATGTAGCCAAACTCAATCACTTCTATCTTGCCAATGCTCCCCTGTGGGAAGTCGACGATTCCTGGGATGGCTTCTCGTGGATTTCCAACGACGATTACACCCAGAATATCATCATCTTCCGCCGGATGGATAAGCATGGCAATGAAATTATCGCCCTGTGCAACTTCGCCCCGGTCAAACGGGAAAACTATTGCTTCGGCGTTCCCTATCCGGGTAATTATACCGAGGTGTTCAACAGCGACAGCGCGGAGTTTATGGGCAGCGGCGTTGAAAACGGCACTGTTGCATCAAACGATATCCCGATGCATGGATTTGAGCAGTCCATCTCGGTAACAGTCCCACCGATGGCGGTCGTCTACTTCAAAGCACCTAAGGCCCCGCGCGTCCGGAAGGCCACCGTCAAACAGGAAAAGGCGGCGGAAGAAAAGCAGTCTGTGCCGGTCAAAAGGTCTCCGGCGAAAAGGGCCTCTGCGAAAAAGGCGCAGGACATGGAGGGTGCTCCAAAGACAGAAGCGGCGGGTGCCACAGAATCTGCGCCGGACAAAACGCCTGCTAAACGCGGGGCGCCAAAAAAAGCAACCAAAACTTCCCCGGTAGGGAAATAACTAAAATTCCCGATGGGAAGATGACTCATAGTATCTAAGCGCCTTTCGCGCAAAGGGAGGATTTGTATGTTTTACAAAAAAGAATGTATTGCCATGTTGTTGGCTGGCGGACAGGGAAGCCGCCTGTATGTGTTGACCCACAACATCGCAAAACCAGCTGTCCCCTATGGAGGCAAGTACCGCATCATAGACTTTCCCCTGTCCAACTGCATCAATTCCGGCATCGACACGGTCGGCGTGCTCACCCAGTATCAGCCGCTTGAACTCAATGAATACATCGGAAGCGGCCAACCCTGGGATTTGGACCGCATGAACGGCGGCGTCCATGTCCTTCCCCCTTACCAGAAATCCACCGGGTCCGATTGGTATAAGGGCACCGCAAACGCCATCTATCAAAATCTTAACTTCATCGACCGGTACAATCCGGAATATGTCCTCGTGCTCTCCGGTGACCATATTTACAAGATGGATTACTCGGAAATGCTCGAGGAGCATAAAAAGAACAACGCGGACTGCACCATCGCTGTACTCGAAGTCCCGATGGAGGAGGCCTCCCGCTTCGGTATTATGAATGCGGATGAGGATGGCAAAATCTACGAGTTCGAAGAAAAACCCGCGCAGCCCAAGAGTAACCTCGCATCCATGGGTATTTACATCTTCAATTGGTCGAAGCTCAAGAGCTATTTGATTGAGGATGAAAACGACCCGCAGTCCTCCAAAGATTTCGGTAAGAATATCATCCCGAAGATGCTCGCCAACGACGAGCGGATGTTTGCCTACCGGTTCGACGGATACTGGAAGGACGTCGGCACCATCGACAGTTTATGGGAGGCGAACATGGACCTCCTTAATCCGAATGTCCCGCTTGAGCTGTATGATCCGAACTGGAAAATCTACTCCCGCAACCCGGTTATGCCCCCGCATTACATAAGCAGGGAAGCCGTTGTGCAAAACTCGATGATTACCGAGGGCTGCGAAGTCTACGGCACCGTCGATTTCTCCGTTCTCTTCGCAGGCGTCACAGTGGAACCGGGCGCGATTGTCCGGGACAGCATCCTGATGCCTGGCACCGTAATCAAGGCGGGGGCCGTTGTTGAGTACGCTATCGTCGCAGAAAACGTCACCGTCGGAAAAAAAGCAGTCGTCGGCAAACGCCCGGAAGACGTCGCCGACAAGGACGAGTGGGGAATCGCCGTCATCGGATCAGATGTGACGGTTGCTCCTGGAGCGGTTGTCGCGCCCAAACAGATGATTGATCAGGATGTTATGTAAAGGGGGATAAGGCAATGGCTAACACCAATACACTCGGAATCATTTTTTCCAACATGCACGATGAGACAATCAACGAACTGACAGCGAAACGTACAATGGGCTCCATCCCCTATGGCGGCAGGTACCGCCTGGTGGATTTTGCCCTTTCGAATATGGTCAACTCCGGCATTTATGACGTCGGCGTCGTCACCAAGAGCAATTACCAGTCTCTGATGGATCACATCTCCTCCGGCCGTGAATGGGATCTTGCCCGCAAGCGCATGGGCCTGAAAATCCTTCCGCCGTTCGGTAACGCGGGTGCCGGCATCTACCGCGGCAAGCTCGAAGCGCTGGCCAATATCGCAGGTTTTATTCAGCACTCCACAGAGGATTATGTAGTGATGACCGACTGTGACCTCGTCGCAAACATTGACTACAACGAACTGCTAGAATTCCACAAAGAGAAAAACGCGGATATCACTGTGGCCTATAAGGTGCAGGAGATCTCCCCTGAGACTTCCCGCAACAAGATTATTATCACTACGGATGAGAACAGCAGCCGCATGACAGATGTCTTTATTCATCCGTCTTATCTTGGAAAGGCAAACGTACTGTGCAACATCTTTGTCATCAGCCGTATCCTTTTGCTACGGATTATTTCTGAGGCTTCGAGCCGTAACCTTTATAGCTTTAAAGAGGAAATCCTCCAAAAGCGCTGCAACATGTATCGGATCTTCGGCTATAAACTCGAGGGCTACTCGGTGCGTGTTGACAGCCTACAGACCTACTATGACTCCAACATGGAGCTCCTAAATGCGGAAAACCGCAGCCGCCTGTTTTTAAAGACCCGTCCCATCTATACTAAGGTCAGAGATGAGGTCCCGGCAAAATACGGGCTGAACTCCTCAGTCACCAATTCCCTGGTAGCCGATGGCTGTGTTATTGACGGAGAAGTGGAAAACAGTATCCTATTCCGCAACGTCTACATTGAAAAAGGCGTTAAGGTGAAAAATTCTATCATCATGCAGGGAACGATTATCCGCAAGGATTCCTCCCTCAACTGCGTTATTACGGATAAGGATGTCATCGTCAGCGAAACGAGAGAACTCTCCGGCTCGCCAAACTACCCCATCTACATTTCGAAAAACGTCAAAGTTTAAGGAAACTGCCTTTCCGGCAAAGGGCGGCGTGCTCTTTGCCGGGGAGTTTCTCCGCCGGACGTTTTCGGCCACATCCACAGCAAAAGGACAGGAGGTAATTTTTCTTGAAGATATTGTATGCAGCCAGTGAAGCGCTTCCCTTTATCGCATCTGGCGGACTCGCCGACGTGGCGGGCTCCCTTCCTCGTGCAGTGAACAAACTTGGGCATGACTGCCGCATAGTTTTGCCGCTTTATGGGGACATCAAGCAGGAAATGCGCGAAAAACTCACCTATGTTACCCATTATTTTGTAGACCTCTCCTGGAGGACGCAGTACTGCGGACTGTTTACCGCAGAGATTAACGGAGTCACCTACTATCTGCTGGACAATGAGTATTACTTCGGACGCAACGGAATCTACGGGTTCTTCGACGACGCGGAGCGATTCTCTTTCTTCTCCAAAGCTATCGTGGATATGCTTCCACACATCAGCGATGAGTTCAAACCCGATATTATCCACTGCAACGACTGGCAGACGGCGCTCGTACCAGTCTACTTAAATGTCTATTACCGCAAATATGACCTGTATCGAAACATCCGTACCGTCTTTACCATCCACAACATCGCCTACCAGGGCCGCTACGGGTATGACATTCTCGGCGACGTGCTTGGCCTGCCTGCGGAGACGAAAAACCTGCTTGATCATGACGGCTGTCTCAACTTTATGAAGGCAGCCATCGAATCCTCGGATAAGGTCACGACCGTCAGCCCGACTTACGCGAGGGAAATTCTCGACCCGTGGTTCTCCCATGGATTGGATCCCCTGCTTAAAGCGCGCAGCTTTAAGCTCTCGGGTATCTTAAACGGTATCGACACCGAGCTGTACAGCTCCAAAAACCCGGAAGGCATTTATAAGACTTTTACCACCCGCAGTCTTACAGGGAAAAAGGTAAATAAGGACGAACTGTGCAAGATGGTGGGACTCGATGCGGATGACTCCCCGCTCATCGGCATGGTCACCCGTCTGGCTGCCCACAAGGGCCTCGATCTTGTTAAATTTGTGTTTGATGAAATGATTCAGGACGGCAACAAATTTATTATTCTCGGCTCCGGGGAACGCCAATTCGAGTCTTTCTTCACCGAAATGGCCGCGAAATACCCCGGCCGTGTGGCTGCGATCATCGGCTTTATTCCGGATACAGCAAAGAAAATTTATGCCGGTTCTGATTTCTTCCTGATGCCCTCTCAGTCCGAGCCTTGCGGCCTGGCCCAGATGGTTTCGCTGCGCTACGGTACGGTTCCTATCGTACGGGAAACCGGCGGCCTTTCCGATAGCATCCTCGACTATGGGGATCCCTCCGGAAACGGAAACGGCTTTACCTTCAAAACCTACAACGCGCATGATATGCTCGGTGCTATCCGCCGTGCGACAGGCCTTTACCATGGTAACCCGGAGCTCTGGAAGAAGCTTGTCAAGCACGCACTCACCTGTGATTTCAGCTGGGAGCGCTCTGCAAGGGATTACGCTTCCCTGTATGAAAGTCTGAGTTAAAAAAAGCCCAATACAAATCCTACCTATACGGCGAGAGGCCGCGGAGTCCCCTGCTCAGGGGCGCCGTGGCCTCTCGTCTGTGTATTCTTTCACTGCGCCATTTCCTTGACATATTCGAAGACAATCATTAGACTACACAACCGGCCCACCAAATACTTCCTGAATTATGGCACGAATGGAATCGTTGTATCCCACGCAAATCACTTTCAGGTTGCTTCTTCGCCGCTTCCGCCCTGAGTCAGGAGTACCTGCTGCACACCGTCCATACAGGAAAGGTAGCGAATGACATCCATTTGTATGCCGACAGAGCCTGTCTCAAGGACAAGTCTTACCATCCCAGCAGTAGAATTCTTGGACTTGACTGTGTATTTGGCGTTCCTGCTTCCAACTACGCCCAGAATGCAGCTCTCGTTGACGCCATCCTGATAGGTAATAAGCAGGCGGCAATTCCTTGCCTTATCCTGCTGTGCATACATCCCCTGTCATCCTTTCCATTTTGTCATCTTTTACTCGAACTTGAAAGACAGTTTTGTTTCTCTTTAGTCTCAGGATACAGCTCTAATGTGACGAACAGATGAAGAGAGGATGAAAGGTACCAAAAGGGGAGAGGTGTGAAAATCACTCCTCTCCCCTTTTATTTACCAGTTTTTTCGGCAGTATGTTCCGGCAGGACAGGTTCAAAATGCCGCGTGACCTCCAAAACCACAGCGTTACCGGCGATATCCTTCCCCGCGTAAGCGTAGAGCAGGACGACTGGACGCTTCTTTCCAGTGCGTACATCAAACGGGTACGCTTCCAGATGGGTTAGACGTTGGATCCGTTTTGGATGCTCCCCGAGATATTCAGGCAGATATGCCCGGATATATTTTTCCTCCTCGTAAAAGGCGTCGAAGCGCTCTTTGTACTGCGGATGGAGAGATGATCCATTTAAAAGCTCCGGCAGAGTCTTCGCGTTCTCCCTTGCAAAGATGTCGTGCCTCATACACCATTTCAGCGCCACAGAATCCCCGAAGCGCTGGCGGTAAAACTCATAAAGCGCGGTATAGGCTTCATATTTCCCCACGTTGCGCGCAAACAGACCTTCCGTTTCATAATACTCGCTCAGCTCTTCAAAGAAGCGGAAGGGAGAGGCATACTTTTCGAGCACAACCTGTAAGGACGCCTGGAATCGTCCGCTGTTCAGATACATGTCGTTGAGAACGTCAATGCGCTTGAGCTTGCGCAGGTGCGCATAACTGATAAAATCCGTGTACAGCACCTCATATGGGGCGCGGTCCTGATTGACGATTCCGTACTGCCTGCTCTCCGCCTCCATCGAGGAACCCTTCAACACCTTGAGAAATCCAAGCTGCAACATATCCGGATGCTTTGCAAACACCTCGTCATAGGAGCGTCCGAACGATTCATAGTCCTCAAAGGGAAGCCCTGCAATTAAATCCAGATGGACATGGGCATTGTGTGAAGCCCGCAGGCGTTTCACCTTTTCAAATAGTTTTTCATTATCGCACGCGCGCCGGATGGCTTTGATGGTCTTTGGATTAGTAGATTGCACTCCGATTTCAAACTGGAATAGCCCCTTCCTCGCCTGGTTGACAAGAGCAATCGTAGAATCCGCCAGGATGTCGGCGGAGATTTCAAAGTGGAAATTCGTTTTCCCATTGTCGTGCTCAAGCAGGTAACATAAAATCGTATCCGCATGCTCCCGGTTGCAGTTGAAGGTACGGTCGACAAACTTTACCTGCCGCACCCCGGCATCAAGAAACCGCTGAAGGTAATCACAGGCCTGCTCCGCCGGGACAAACCGCACGCCCCGCTCCACAGAAGAAAGGCAGTAGGTGCAGGAGTATGGGCACCCGCGAGAGGATTCAAAGTACACAATCTTATGTTCAAGCTCATTTAAATCCTCATACGCAAAGGGAAGCCTGCTCAAATCAAAAGGAACGGCGGGCATATTCTCCCGGATTTCTCCCTTTCCGTCTCGCCAGGTGACGCCCGGAATCTCTGAAAATGCGCTCTTCTCCTGTACCGCGCGCAACAGGGCAGGAAAGGTGTTTTCCCCCTCCCCGCGCATGATGAGCTCGCAGGCAGGCAGGCTCTCCAAGATCTCATTGCTGTGGTAGCTTACCTCCGGCCCGCCCAGCCAGATACGCACGCCGGGCAGAAGCTTTGCAAGCTCTGTGGTAAGCTGCTTTACCAGCTCAATATTCCACAGGTAACAGGAAAACGTCACAATCTTCGGCCGATGAAAATAGATGCCGCTCAGTATCTCATCAAACGGCTGGTTAATGGTGTATTCCGCAAACTCACAGGGGAACCCTTCCTCCCCTGCACGCAGGGAAAGGTAGCGCACCGCGAGATTTGTATGGATGTACTTGGCGTTAATGGCGACGAGCAGAGGCTTCATGTTTTGTGATCCCTTTCCTGTCATAAGAAAGGGCCTTCGGGGGGAGTTCCGAAGGCCCTGTTTTTTGTTTCATCCGTGCGAAGCTTATACTGCTTTCATCCGCACCTTGATCCGCTCCACCAGCTTGAGCAAAAACAGGAGCATGACCGTGTCGATCGGAAGCTTAATGAGGTTTGACCCGATTCGCATGGTCAAATAAAACCAGAAAGCTTTTCCATACATGATACTCAGCCAAAGCGGGGTGAGAATGATGTTGATCAGCAGTGCCGCACAGATCTTTGCACATAGGGTGCGGCCGACGGTCACGCGGTGCCGATAGAGGATAAACCCGTACAAAAAACCGGAAAGCAGAGCATTTAAGGTAAAGCCCGGGAAAAACGGTTCTCCATACGAAAACAAAAAATACTTGATGAAATCCCCGGCGACCCCGGAAATCGCACCCACGACCGGCCCATAGAGATAGCCGGTCAGCGCTAACGGCAAAAACGAAAAGTCGATACGAAGCGCATCACTGATGCGGATGGTGAAGGTGTCGATAATGACGCTTAATGCGAGCAGCATCGCTGCACCCGCGAGCACCCGGACCTTTTTTAATTCGCGGGAAGACGAGCGGATGGATTCGAACAGGTTTGACATAGTCTGATTCCTCCTTAGTACGCAAAGTATGCCACATACTAGGGAGGAGCGCTCCATGAATATGTAGCAGCGGGATGCGAAATGTGTACCGCAAGATAATCTTTTCGTCCATCCGACAACTCCCCGTTCGGACAGCACTTAACGCACACAAATCTACTCTGCTATTGTTTTTTATTCTAGCACCCTCTGCCCGGCATTGCAAGTATCCCTTGGCCTGCGCTTTTTTCGACTTCATTAGAACCCGAACCGTTTTTTCCAGAATAGTTCTCCTTCGGGTCTCATAAAAACTGAATTCAAACACAAAGCTGGCGGGGCATTGCCAGTGGTGTTGAACATGAGATAACCGGTAATTATCTGTAATAGGCAAAAAAACACCGGACAAGAACCTTTCCTGTCCGGTGTTTGTGTATCAGAGTACAGAGGGCCTACCCTTATAGGAACTTCTTAACAGATTCCGGCAGATCGGATTCATCTGCGGAAACCGTGAAAGTCAGTTTCGTATCGTTTTTCTCTGCGATTTCATTGACTCTCTCAAAGAAAGCGCCGAGATCGTCATAATTTCTGCCGCCGATTCTGAGGATGCCGTCGACAAAGATTTCTGTAATATCATAGTTGCCCGCAAGCAGGCCGGTTACAAAACCGTAGAATGCATCGTAGCCGCTGATACCGTATTCATCAGCATCGCACAGGCGGACGGAATGGTCGATTTCATAGGTGAGCTTCATTTCCTTTTCAATACAGACGATGCTTCCCTTGGAGGTATTGACCGCCGTATTGATGAGATCGAGGAGCTTTTTAGTTTTACCAGAGCCTTTGTTTCCTACAATGAGAGTTATCATGATAAGTCCTCCTTATTTGCTGTTACTTATACAAAGTGCATAACGCACATCGTACACTTTCCTATTCCCGGATTTATAAAACCGTATATTTGTCCATGCCGTGGTAGTGGACATTCCCTGCTTAATGGAGCGGCGCATGAATTTTTCCCTTGCCGCCATCACCAGCGACTTTTCAATTACCTGCGGTGCAATATCCTTCGAAATGTTGAGCATCCCGTCAATGTCATCAAAGACAAAGTCCCCGTCATGAACAGTCGCCTGCCCGATTTTTGCAGCTGGTCAAGCGCCTTTGTCAGCAGGCCAAACGGATGCTTTTGCGGGCGAAGACGTCGATCATTATAACCGTCATCGCTTTTCGACGCAATAATCCATGCCTCTCTCTCCCGCTTTTCTTTAAGTGTGATTTACTCAATCAGGAGAGTAGCTTCGCTTCGAGCGCCGCTTTTTCCGATTCATATCCCGGCTTGCCGAGCAGCGCGAACATGTTGCGTTTGTAGCTTTCGACGCCGGGCTGGTCAAACGGGTTAACTCCAAGCAGGTAGCCGGAGATGGCACAGGCCTTTTCAAAGAAATAGATGAGGTAGCCAAGCTCGTGCGCGTCCATCGTTTCGACTTCGAGTACGATGTTTGGAACGCCGCCTTCGGTGTGCGCAAGGATGGTTCCCTCAAACGCCCTGCGGTTGACGACAGACATGTTCTGATTTGACAGGAAGTTGAGCCCATCGAAGTTGGACGGCTCTTCCTTGATGAAAATGTCCTGTTTGGGATGTTTGATGTCGATGACCGTCTCCATCAGGATGTTATTGCCCTGCTGGATGAACTGGCCGAGGGAATGCAGGTCGGTCGAGAAGGTGGCGGAAGCTGGAAACAGGCCCTTGCCGTTTTTCCCTTCGCTCTCGCCGTAGAGCTGCTTGAGCCACTCCGACATCATACCAAAACTCGGGTCGTAGCTGACGAACAAATCCACTTGCTTACCCTTGCTGTAGAGCGCCATGCGGGTCGCCGCGTATTTATAACAGTCATTTTTGTCAAGGTCCGTCTCGCACAGGCTGTCCTGCGCATCTTTCGCACCCGCCATCAGCGCGTCGACGTCAGCACCGCTGACTGCGATGGGAAGCAGGCCGACTGCGGTCAAAACAGAATAGCGTCCGCCCACGTCGTCTGGGACGACAAAGGTCTCATAGCCCTTGGCATCCGCAAGCTCCTTAAGGGTGCCCTTGTGCGCATCGGTCGTGCAGTAAATGCGTTTAGCCGCCTCTTCCTCTCCATACTTCTTTTCCAGCAGTTCGCGGAAAATGCGAAAGGCAAGTGCCGGCTCCGTTGTCGTCCCGGATTTGGAGATGACGTTGACCGACAGTTCCTTTCCTTCGCACAGGGAGAGGATTTCACTCAAATAGGTCGGGCTGATATTGTTTCCCACAAAATAGATTTGCGGGGTATCCTTTGCCAGGGAGTTGTACATCGAGGAACCAAGCATTTCGATAACCGCGCGCGCTCCCAAGTAAGAACCGCCGATGCCGATGACCACGAGCACGTCGGAATCTGCTTTGATTTTTTCCGCCGCTGCCTTGATGCGGGCAAATTCCTCTTTGTCATAACAGGTGGGGAGCTCCACCCATCCCAAAAAGTCATTGCCAAGACCTGTTTTTTCATGCAGGGTGTGGTGCGCCGCCGTAACCGCGCTTTGCAGGCCGGTGTATTCCTCAGGGAAAACGAAGTCTTTTAAATATCCGTCATTAAACTTGACTGCCATGACAACCACCCTTACTTTTTCATATTTCTTTGTGTTACAATTTTACCCCAAAACAGCATTTTTTTCAAGTAGCCAGATTATTTTTTTAATGTTTTTATTCGTTATGCACAAAGTATTTACAGTTTTTCCACATTCATGGCCGATACCTGCTCGAGCAGCTTGAAGAACGCATGGGAGAAGGTCATTTTTTCGATTGCAGATTTCGCACGAATCGGGTATTCTCCGATCTTCTCCTCCCCGTGCAGGACTTCCACTGTGCCAAGGTTTTGCCCCTCTTCGACGGGAGCCATGACATCCTCCGGGAGATTAATACGGGTTGTAATATCCTTTTCCTGCCCCTTTTGCAGCAGGATGGGCTGCATCTCCCCAGCCTCGCATTCCACTTCCCCAACGACTCCGTGACGCACCGGAACCGGTTCCATTACAAGCTCCAGGGAGGACGGGTCAAATACGGTGTAGTTGGCAAATCCGTAATCGAGTAGTTTTCTGGCAGCCGAAAAACGGTCCGCTGTCGTGGTGCTTCCCATGACGACAGCAATGAGAGTTTCCCCGTTTCTCTCTGCCGTAGCGCACAGGCAGTATCCCGCTCCATTGGTCGTGCCGGTCTTCAATCCCGTGGCGCCTTCGTAGAAGCGGATGAGTTTGTTGGTGTTGACAAGCTCGGTTTCGCCACCGCGCAGAGAATCCATCCAAATGGTCGTGTAGTCCAGGATGCGGGGATGCTTTAACAGCTCCCGCGCCATGATGGAGATATCCCTTGCGCTCGAAACATGGCCGTCCGCATCCAGGCCGGTCGCGTTTTTAAATACGGTATTCGTCATTCCGAGCTGGGCGGCGCGCTCATTCATCATGGTGACAAAGCTTTCCTCACTGCCCGCCACATGCTCTGCAAGCGCAACTGAAGCATCGTTGGCGCTCGCTACCACTGCGGCCTTGAGCACATCGGTAAACGCCATCTGCTCGCCCTCTTTAAGCCAGATCTGGCTGCCGCCCATGCTGCTGGCGTGCTCGCTTGCGGTCACAGTGTCCTCCATCGAGATTTTCCCGCTGTCTACCGCCTCCATGACAAGCAGCAGGGTCATAATCTTAGTGATGGATGCGGGCGGCATTTGCACATCCGCATCCTTTTCGGTGATAACCGTTCCCGTTTTGGATTCGAGCAGGATATACGACTGCGCCGGAATCTCCAGCGCTGAAGCATCGGCCGGCGCGGCAGTTTCCTGAGCCTCCTCCGGTACCTCGCCTTCAATTCCCCCAGCCGAAACCGGCGTTATCATGGTGATACTCAGGCTGACAGCAAGCAGAGCCGCCAGCCATCTTTTTTTCTGTTTCATTTGGATTGCCCTCCTACGGTATCAAATTCCTCATAGGAAAACTATATGCAATTTCAGGACAAAACAGTATTGAAACCCACCAGAATCCTTCCATGGATTGCCCGAATCCCGCCCGGCATGATATAATAGCTGCAAAGCAGCTATTATGCTTTATGTTTATGGCCCGCCTGCGGCGATGGCCAATTCTATCACCCGCGCTTCGCGTTTATGATAGAATTGCTGCAAAGCAGCTATTATGCTTTATGTTTATGGCCCGCCTACGGCGATGGCCAATTCTATCACCCGCGCTTCGCGTTTATGATAGAATTGATGCAAGTCGAACACTGCGGGAATCCAGTCAGAGTATTCACAAAGCGGTTATGATACCGATTCCCACAGCCCGCCTGCGGCTCCCTCCGACAGAGAGAGACGGCTCCCAATTTTCTATAGAAAGGTTGATTTGATTGCTTCCCACCATCGAACGATATGGTACGCTTGGCCCCTCCTGCCAGAGCAGGGAGACGCTTGCCGCCCTGTTTCAGGAGGGCATGACCGGTGTACGACTCAATCTCTCCCATAGCGACCTGGATACCTGCGCGGACTGGCTCGAAAACCTGAGACAGGCCGCATCGGTATGCGACCTTTCACCTGATCTGCTCATCGACTTGAAAGGCCCGGAGCTCCGCGTCGGCTCTCTGCTCCATCCCCTGCCTCTGGAGGAGGGGGAGCGGGTTATTCTGGGCGAAGGCGGCATCCCGGTGCCGAACTCGATCTTCCCCGCGATAAGGCTCGGGCAGGAAGTCCTGCTCGACGACGGGGCTCTGCTGCTTACCGTGCAGAGGGTTGACAGCGGCAGTGCGCAGTGCATCGTACAGCGCGGAGGCACCCTCAAATCCGGCAAGAGCATTGCCCTGCCGGGAGCGAACCTAAACCCGCCTACATTGACGGAGAGCGACCGTAAGAACCTCTCCCTTGCAAAGCAGGCGGGCGTGACCGGTGTCATGCTCCCCTTCGTGCGCTCCAAGGAGGATCTGATCACCCTGCGAAAAGCACTCGAGGAAGCCTGTGCGCCGGATATCCGCATCTTTGCAAAGCTCGAAAACCGACGGGGCGTGGAGGTGCTGCCCGAGCTGCTTGAGTATGCCGACCACATCGTCATCGCGCGCGGCGACCTCGGCAATGATATGCCGCTGTGGGAACTCCCTGCGGTCCAATATCAGGTATCCACACTTTGTAAACGAACCGGAAAGCCGTTTATGGTCGTCACCCAGATGCTTCATTCGATGATACACTCTGCCGTTCCCACCAGGGCGGAGGTCAGCGATATCTTTTACGCCGTGATGAGCGGGGCTTCCGCCGTGATGCTCACCGGGGAGACCGCTGCAGGAGACTACCCGGTTGAAGCGATGCGTTATCTGTGCAAAACTGTGGACAGCGCGCTTTCACTCTTGCAGGAGAACCCTCTTGCCTGACGGCATCCATCATAGCAAAAAGCCCGTCCCGGCATGTATCCGGGACGGGCTTTTTTACCGGTATCCGACTAGCAGGTGTAGTATCTGCCGAGCGCATCTGCGCCGACAATTGCCGCGTAAACCATCTGGGGATTCACTTCAAACGGCATGTTGTGCAAAGTATCGGTGTCCGCGCAGGCAAGCTCTGCCACCTTCATCAGGCGCTCCTCGTCTGCGTGTTTGATGCCAAGGTCGGCAAGGGTCGTAGGAAGGCCGACTTCCATGCAAAATCCGATCATTTGCTCAAGTAGCTCCCGGTCGGCATCCTCTAGTACCAGCTGGACGAGAGTGCCAAATGCGACTTTCTCGCCATGGTATTTGCTGTGGGTCTCCTCCATAACGGTCAGGCCGTTGTGGATGGCATGCGCACCGGCAAGGCCGCCGCTCTCAAAACCGATGCCGCTCAGGTAGGTATTCGCCTCGATAATCTTCTCCACAGCCTTGGTACAGACCTTGTTTTCCACTGCGACTTTTGCCTGAAGCCCGTTTTCCATCAGGGTCTCAAAGCAGAGCCGGGCGAGCTGCATGGCAGCCATCGTCGTTTTGCCGCCGACGCAGTTGGTCGCATCGGATTTTTGGCAGGCAAGCGCCTCGAAGTAGGTCGCAAGCGCATCTCCCATGCCGGAAACGAGCAGGCGAGCAGGCGCCTTGCTTACGATGTCGGTGTCGACAAGTACAATGTTCGGACTCGACGGCAGGAACAGGTAATGATCGAATACGCCTTCGTCGGTATACAGCACGGAAAGCGCGCTGCACGGCGCGTCCGTGGAGGCGATCGTTGGGACAATGACGACCGGGCAGTGCGCATAATAAGCGACTGCTTTTGCAGTGTCATGGATTTTGCCGCCGCCGATGCCGACAATCGCGTCACAGCTGCTCTTTTCAAAGACAGCTAAGATACGGTTTACCTCGTTCATCGAACACTCCCCGTTAAAATACTCGTAAATCACGGTGGCGCCTTCCACCTTGGCGCTGCGGGCAATCGCATTTTCCACTCTTTTTTTCCCGGAGTCCGTCACAAGGATAAAGAGCCGTTTACCAATCTGGGAAGCATGCTGGCAGAGATGTTCCATCTCCCCTTTTCCCTGGATGTATCTGGTTGGGCTTGCAATTATGTTCGCCATATTCAATCCACTCTCCTTTTTGTCTTCTGAGGCCGTGTGTTGTCTGGTGGGCCGTGTCCGGTCCTGTTATTTTTCCCAAAAACGGAAAGATCTCCCGTTTTTAATTATTATAGCAAAGGGGGATTCCCTACACAAGATCTTATTTGTGAATTTTCTATCAATTCTTTGCTTGAACTGGTTGATTTCCATAGAACCCATTCTATCTGAAACGGAGACTTTCCGCCATTTTCCAGAGAGCTTATGAAAAAAACTAGTATGAGCATGGCCATGCGCTGAGAACGGGGTCAACAACGAAATACGCCATTTGATAACGCTTCCCGTAATACACGGTTGTCTCTGAAAAGCCCGCTTATTCCTTTTCAATTTCATAAATTGAAATATTCTTTCATAAGGAGGACCTGAAAATCAGGCCCTCCTTTTTGTTGTAAATCTATTGACACCGATTGTAAACCCTACTATAATAATCGTAAACCAATACTTTGATATCAAGTTTACAATTGGAGGATGTTTATGAAAGTCAAAACGAAAACCTTAGTCCTGTGCGCATTGTTTGCGGCGCTTACTGCGGTTTGCTCCCAAATAGCGCTGGTACTACCTATCACACAGGTACCCTTTAATCTCGCCACTCTTGCTGTTTTTCTTGCGGGCGGAATGCTTGGTGCAAAAGCCGGTGCCATCAGCCAGCTGGTCTACGTTCTGATTGGGGCTATCGGCGTTCCGGTCTTCGCTCAGTTTTCCGGGGGGCTCCAAAATCTCTTTGGACCGACGGGCGGTTACATATTCGGCTTCATTGTTGGAGCCTGGCTTGTCGGCCTGCTCGTCGAGAAACTGCCTAAAAAGGGCTTTTTTATTTATGTCCTCGCAATGGTCGTCGGGCTTGCCGCCTGCTATGCCCTTGGTACTATATGGTACATGGTGATTACAAAAGCAAATATTGTCTCTGCTTTACTGCTCTGTGTTGTTCCATTTTTACCGGTCGATGCACTCAAAATTATCCTGGCGGCTTTCCTCTGTACAAGGCTGCGGGATCACCTCAAACTTATCTGATTTCCTTTCCTTATGCAAATACTCACAGCGCATATGTTTTGTGCGCTGTGAGTATTTGTTTTCTGAACATGGTCTTCGCAGAGTACTTCCCTTAATTTCACAATGTACGCAAGACCTTTCGCTCTCCCGGCGAAAGGCTGGGCCTGGTAAAAGGGGATGTACTCGTCACCGGCGCCACCCGTCACCTTCACCGTACAAGCAGGGTGATCTTTCGTTATTGTATCCTTACCGTAAAATAACAGGGCTCCAAAGCAGCTTGCTTCAAAGCCCTGTCTGTTACTTGAATTACTTTTTGTGGTCGAACAGGATTCTGGTGGAGTTAATGACCGCGATAATCGAGACACCGACATCTGCGAAAACCGCCATCCACATGTTGGCCAAACCTAAGATGCCAAGCGCCAATACGCCAATTTTGACTATCAAAGCAAAGGCAATGTTGAATTTGACAATGCGCATCGCATGCTTTGCAATCTCAATTGCACGGACCAATGCAGACGGCCTGTCGGACATCAGCACGACGTCCGCCGCTTCAATTGCAGCGTCCGTTCCAAGTCCCATGGCCACACCCGCATCTGCGATGGCGAGGACCGGCGCATCGTTGATACCGTCGCCTACAAAGAGGGTGGCGCCGCCCCGCGCCTTGATTTCTTTCAGGTGCTCCACCTTGTCGGCGGGCATCAGGGAGGAGTAATGCTCATCCACGCCGCATTCGGCCGCAATTTTCTCCGCCGTCTTTTCGTTGTCGCCGGTAAGCATAACCGTCCGTTCCACGCCGAGACCTCTGAGTGCGGATATCGCAGAGGAGGAATCGTCACGGAGCTGATCGGAAACGGTAATGGTTCCGATGAGCTTTTTGTCCACTGCCACAAAAATATTTGCATCTGTCTCTTTTGCGGCAATCGCGAATTTATCCATCAGGCGTTTTGCACCGCAAAGCACTTCTTTGCCGTCTATCGTGACTCGAATCCCCATGCCCGCTATCTCTTCATAGTTTTCCGAAGAGGCGCCGGAGAGGTCTCCGGCCTGCGCGACAATCGACTGTGCAATCGGGTGGTTGGAATAGGATTCTGCAACCGCGGCAATGTGAAGGACTTCTTCCTTTGTATGACCCTGCTCCGGAACAATTTCACTGACTTTCAGCTTTCCGGTGGTCAATGTGCCGGTCTTGTCGAACACCACATTTTTCGCATGGGAAAGGGTTTCCATAAACTTGCCGCCTTTGACGAGCACACCGTTTTTGGAAGCAGAACCGATTCCAGCAAAAAAGGAAAGTGGCACTGAGATAACCAGCGCGCACGGACAGGAGGCAACTAGGAAGACGAGGGAGCGCATGATCCAAGTTTCAAACGGCTGGTTTAACAGCAGCGGAGGAAGCAGCGCTACAACAATTGCCGAGAGGATAATAATCGGGGTATAAACTTTTGCAAACCGGGAAATGAACCGCTCGGTATTGCCCTTTTGGGCAGCGGATTCCTGAACCAGTTGGATGATACGGGAAGCCGTGGATTTTTCAAACACATTTTCTACCGTACACAGCACAAGCCCGCCGAGGTTTACCATTCCGGAAAGCAGTTTGCTGCCCGCCTCAATATCAACCGGGAGGCTTTCTCCGGTTACAACGGAGGTATCCACTGATGATCGCCCTTCATAGACCACACAGTCGACAGGGACTTTTTCACCCGGACGGATTGCAATTCTGTCGCCGATTTGTAGCGCACGGGCATCCACTTTCTGCTGGGAACCGTCTTCCAGAATCAGGTTTGCGTCATCCGGACGGATTTTCGTCACGCTCTCAATCTCTTTTCTCGAGCGGTTGACTGCAATATCTTCGAGATACATACCGGCACGGAACAACAGGGAAACAAGGGCTGCTTCCGCGTATTCTCCGACACAAAAGGCTGCAACTACAGCGATAAGCACAAGCAGGTTTTCGTCAAAACGCAACCGGATAATGCTCTTAAACCCAGTCCAGTAAATTTTATAGCCGGCGAGCAGGGCGGACGCTCCATAGATAAGCAGCCGTACCCACTGCTGATCAAAGAACATGCCCACAATCATCAAAACGGCGGAAATAATCAGCAGGCCGATTTCGGTATAGCTCTTTTTCGGATGCTCATGACCGTGCTCATCTTTGGCACCGGCACCCTTGCTCTTTTGTTCATGGCTGAGGGAGTGTTCCCCGCCGTGATCATGCCCACACGAGCAGCTCTGCTCCTCACATTCATAGGAGTGGTGATGTTCGCAGGAGCACAGATCCCCATATTGATGGACATGCCCGCAGTCGCCCTGATCATGGTGAGGATCCCCATGGCCAGGCGCATGGGCAGCGCAGCCACAGGACGCCGCCTGTGCAGGCCCTGGTGCCGCCGCACCATCCTGGATTTCCGTAACCGTGATACCATCCTCGATTTTGTCCACGGTGTTCTGAACGATATCGAGAAGTTCTGCGGTCTTGGAAGTATCCTTTAAGGTGATGGTCAGCTCCTGCGTTATAAAGTTCATCACTGAGCTTTCTACAAACGGGTAAGAACCCATCTTTTCCTCAATCTTCATTGCACAGTGGGAGCAGGTCAGACCCTCCAGATGAAAGCGGTGCTTCAGAAATACTTCGCTTTTCGGCCCAGGCATTGTGAAAGAGTCTTCCCCCTGGACGACTGTGATGCCGTCCTCAATTTTATCCACCGTTTTTTTGACGATATCAAGCAGCTCCCCCGCCTTGGATTCGTCTTTGAGGGTAATGGTCAGTTCCTGCGCAATAAAGTTCATCACTGAGCTTTCTACAAACGGGTAAGAACCCATCTTTTCTTCAATCTTCATTGCACAGTTGGAGCAGGTCAAACCTTTTAAGATAAAACGATACCTATTCATGGTCGATTTCCTCCGTTACATGTTCATAGCCAATCTTGATAATATCCTCCACATGGCTGTCATCCAAAGAATAGAATACGGACTTCTTTTCCCGGCGTGTTTTGACGAGCTTGGAGGTCCTCAGCAGCCGAAGCTGATGGGAAACCGCAGATTGGCCCATCTTCAAAAGCTCTGCCAGGTCACACACGCACATCTCGTGGATGGACAGCGCATAGAGAATTTTCAATCTGGTGGAATCCGAAAACATCTTGAACAGATCTGCCAAATCCATGGCTCTGTCGTCCCCCACCATTTCCTTTGCTACTTCCTGTATGATTGATACATGCGGGTCGGTGACTTCACAGATGAGGTTGTTCTCTGTTTGTTTCATCCTCTCGCTCCTCACATTGTTCATTCATATGAATAAGTGTTCATATGTTAATATCATAATACGTCACTCACAGAAGAATGTCAATATCTTTTCTTAAATTTCTAAAAATATTCAGCCCTTTCCTACATTTCCAGAGTGTTGTTTCGACTTTTTATCTATGATACCTCTTTTCCCTTTTCCAGACAGTTTGTATCAGGAATCATTTCCTGGCATTTTCTCCGCAGGATAGACAAAAAGAGAAGGAAATGCTGCTCAAATTCGCCTTTAATGTATAAAAATGAGAAGTTGGTGAATATTTTTGCATTTTCCCTTGATTTCTATTTTTAGTTGTGTATAATATGTTTATGAAAAAAACACATGATTAAAGGGGAACGAATGTATGAAAAAATTAGCAGGATTGCTTGCGGCTGTAATGACCATGGCATTGGCACTTACCGGTTGCGGCGGGAATTCAAACAGCAGCGCTTCTGCGGCAGGCAGTTCGACTGGCTCGTCACCAGCTTCCGTTAGTTCTGCCTCTGCAACGCCGACCATTGACGCCATCAAGGAAAAAGGCAAGCTCGTCATGCTGACAGAAGCCACCTTTGCTCCGTTTGAATACATTGAAGACGGAAAAGTAATCGGTGCAGATGTCGACATCGCCCAGGAATTCGCAAATGACCTCGGCGTAGAACTCGAAGTCGTGGACATGAACTTTGACCTTCTTATTGACGCTGTCAACGCCGGAAAAGGTGATTTTGCCGCAGCGGGCATGACCGTTGACCCCGACCGCTCCAAGCAGGTCGATTTCACGACAAAATATGTCAAATCCGCTCAGCATGTCATTATTAAAAAAGGCAGCGGCGTGACAGCGGATAACCTTGACGGACTTGTCATCGCGGTTCAAGAGTCCACCTCCGGCGACTTCTATGCAACCGATGAAATCAATGCGAAAGAAGTTCTCCGTTTCAAAAGTGCGGTTGAAGCGGGCAGCGCGCTGAAAAGCGGCAAATGCGACGCGGTCATCATCGACGAGCTCCCGGCAAAAGCCATCGCCGACAAGAGCAATGGCGAGCTCGAAGTCCTCGAAGACAAACTGACCGACGAGGAATATGCAATTGCCTGCAAAAAGGGCAACACCGATTTGGTTGACGCTTTCAATCAGACTCTTGAGAGACTGATGAAGGAGGGCAAAATCGACGAATATGTGAAAAACCATATGAAAGTGGAATAAATCCCACCAGGATTTCAGTCTCAGGAAGGCCGGTTATCAGCAGGTGCTTACAGTGCCTGCTGATAACGTTGTTTTAGGGAACCATACATGACAGGAAAGAGAGGATTCTATGGAAGGTTTCTTTCAGGGTATCTGGGAGTCCATTTACAACGCCGTCCTTGCGGACAACCGCTGGAAAATGTATTTGGAGGGTCTCGGCAACACCCTGCTGATTGCCCTGAGTGCGACGGTCATCGGCGTGCTCATCGGCCTTATCATCGCGGTAATCAAGTATTATGCGATGGACAACAAAAAGCTTTGGATATTCGACAAGCTCTGCGATTTGTACCTGACTGTCATCCGTGGAACGCCGGTTGTCGTGCAGCTGCTGATTTTATATACTGCCGTGTTCACCTCGCTGACCGACGGCTTGCTTGTCGCTGTTGTAGGCTTTGGAATTAACTCCGGTGCGTATGTGGCGGAAATCATCCGCTCCGGCATTATGTCCATTGACAAGGGGCAGTCTGAGGCAGGCCGCTCCCTGGGGCTGAACAATACCCAGACCATGCGCATGATCATCCTGCCGCAGGCGTTTAAAAACATTCTGCCAGCTCTGTTCAACGAGTTTATTGCTCTGCTTAAGGAAACCTCCGTCGCCGGCATGATCGCCGTGCGCGACTTAACCAAAGCAGCGGACGGCATCAAGGGCAGAATCTTTGAACCGACCCCGCTGTTTCTCGCAGCAATTATTTACCTGATTTTGGTCATTGGCATGACAGCGATTCAACGGGCCATCGAGAGGAGGCTTTCCGCAAGTGATCGTCACTAAGAACCTGAAAAAGGCATACCACGACAAACTGATTCTCAAGGGAATTGACCAGCACATTGAAAAAGGCGAGAAGGTCGTCATTGTCGGCCCGTCCGGCTCCGGTAAATCGACGTTTCTGCGCTGCCTCAATCTCCTGGAGCACCCGACCGAAGGCCAGGTCATCTTTGAAGGAACCGACCTGATGTCCAAAGGCTGTGATATCAACAAGATACGCCGCAAGATGGGGATGGTGTTCCAGCAATTCAACCTTTTTCCCCATCTGTCGGTAAAACAGAACATTACCCTTGCCCCGGTTAAACTTGGGGTTATGAACCAAAAGGATGCAGATGACAACGCGATGCGCCTGCTCACCCGTATCGGTCTTGCGGATAAGGCCTCTGCTTACCCGAACAGTCTGTCTGGCGGGCAGAAACAGAGAATCGCCATTGTCCGGGCGCTCGCGATGAACCCGGATGTCATGCTCTTTGATGAGCCCACCTCTGCCCTTGACCCGGAAATGGTCGGCGAGGTGCTCGAATTGATGAAGGAACTCGCTGAGGAGGGGATGACGATGGTTGTCGTCACCCATGAAATGGCGTTTGCAAGAGAAGTCGCTACCCGCGTCCTTTTTATGGACGAGGGACAGATTATGGAGGAAGCCCCTCCTCAGGAATTCTTTGGAAATCCTCAGAACCCCCGCCTCAAGGATTTCCTTGCAAAAGTACTCTAAATAAAGCTATCAAAAACCGCCGTTTCCGATTGTATCGAGACGGCGGTTTTCCGCTGTCCCGGCTGGAAAAAACGTGCAGAATAATTCTTCTTCCATGCTAATTATTCACCCCATCATCACAAATCCATGATATTATAACTTGATAGAATGAGAGAAGAAAGGGGGAGCGGATTATGCATCATATCCTGGTGGTCGATGACGAGGCAAAAATCCGGGCGGTCATCCGGAAATATGCGGAATTTGAGGGGTATCGCGTCACTGAGGCGGAAGACGGCATGCAGGCCGTCGAGCTGTGCAAACAACAGGACTTTGATATCATCATCCTCGACGTCATGATGCCGGAACTCGACGGGTTTACTACTTGCCGGGAAATCCGCAAATTTAAGGACATCCCTGTCCTCATGCTCTCCGCACGCGGAGAAGAATATGACCGTATTCACGGCTTTGAAATCGGGGTGGACGACTACGTCGTCAAGCCCTTTTCTCCCAAGGAACTGATGATGCGCGTGAAAGTCATCATCTCCCGGCACCGGAATATTCCGTCACAAAAGCACGAGATATTCAGCATCGACGGGCTGAGTGTGGATTTTACCAGCCGCATTGTCACAGTGGACGGAGAAAAGGTCGATATGTCCCCGAAAGAGTATGAACTGCTGTTTTTCATGGTAAAAAACAAAGGGATCGCCCTGACGAGGGAAAAGCTCATCCACGACGTATGGGGGTATGACTTTTACGGAGACGACCGCACACTCGATACCCATATCAAATTGCTACGTTCCCGGCTTGGACGCTACCGTTCCCATATTGTGACACTGCGAGGGGTGGGATATCGGTTTGAAGCATAAAGGAAATCAGACCCGTCTGATGAATAAAATCGGGATAAAATGGAAGGTCTTTGGCTACCTGGCCATTTTTATCTTGATTACGCTTGTCCTACTCTGGACATTCCAGATTGCGCTGCTTGATGATTTTTATCGTGCTATCAAGACAAACACCATCAAAGCCACAGCGCAGACGGTGGAGAAATACCTCCAGGAGGAAGATGCCGCCGATAAGCTCGACAGTATCGCCAATAAAAAGGATATCTTTATCCGGGTTATCGATTCGAACAATGCCGACCGGTATGTAATTGCGGAAGGGCCCGGAAAAAACCTAAAAAAGCTGAATGAGGAAGAAATTTCCGACTTACGGGAGCAGACGAAGCAAAACGGCGGGTCTCTCCTGCAAATCTACAACCACAAAAAATGGGGAAAGGGAGAGGGGCAAGCAAACCCTCAGCAAAAGGGCGTCGGACCGATGATGAAGCCGGAGGACGCAAGGAACCAATTCATCCTCTTTACTGGCAACATTACCTTGAATGACGGCAGTGAAGCTCTGCTCCTCATCGGCTCGATGATTTCCCCAGTTGACGCGACCGTGGAGACACTGCGCACCCAGCTCATCTGCATCTCCATCATTATGGTGTTGTCCTGCGTTCTGCTCGCCATACTTATCTCCCGAAACATCTCCAAACCCATTGTTAAAATCAACAAATCGGCAAAGGAGCTCGCACACGGCAACTATCAGGTGTACTTTGAGGAGAGTGGATACCGGGAGGTGTCCGAGCTCGCCGCAACGCTAAACTACGCAGCCAAGGAGCTCTCCACCGTGGAAAAGCTGCGCAAGGAGCTGATTGCTAACGTCTCCCACGATTTGCGGACGCCTCTGACCATGATCACTGCGTATTCTGAGATTATGCGGGATTTGCCCGGAGAAAATACATCGGAAAACGTGCAGGTTATCATTGATGAAACAACCCGTCTGACCGCGCTTGTCAATGATATGCTTGACTTATCCAAAATCCAGGCGGGCAGCGACAGCATTAAAACGGAGGAGTTCAACTTGACGGAGAGCATCAATACCATCCTGATGCGGTATGCAAAGCTTGTCGAAAACGACGGGTACCATATCGATTTTCTTTATGATGACGATGTGTTCATCGAGGCGGATGAGATGAAGATGTCCCAGGTCATCTACAATCTCATCAACAACGCCATTAACTACACCGGGGAGGATAAGCGAGTCACGATTCAGCAGACGGTACGGGACGGCCTTGTCACCATCTCCATCGCCGATACCGGAAAGGGCATCGCCAAGGAGGAGATCCCGTACATCTGGGAACGCTACTACAAGGTGGATAAGACCCATAAGCGCTCGGCAGTCGGCACCGGACTCGGCTTGTCAATTGTCAAGGGCATCCTGGAAATGCACCACGCCAAATATGGGGTCGAAAGCGAACTTGGCAAGGGCAGTACTTTTTACTTTACGATAAAATGCAAATCCTGACAGCCAGGCAGGGCCCTTACCCTTGAAGTGTATAAAAAGTTGGTAGACACGAAAGTGCCTACCAACATTTTTCTGAGGAAAAGGAGATAACTCAGGAAATGGAGAGCATTCCCTGATCAAGCATGGACTGCGCGGCAAAGAGCACCCCGATTTTCGCTGTGGAGTAGGTAAGCCCCCCCTGCATCCACACCGCGTAGGGCTCCCTGAGCGGCGCATCTGCCGACAGCTCAATGGAAGCTCCGCCGGTAAACGCACCCGCCGCCATGATGACTTGGCTGTCATAGCCCGGCATGTCCCATGGCTCCGGCGCCACAAAAGAGTCGACTGGGGAACCTTTCTGGATCCCCTGGCAAAAAGCAATCAGTCGATCCGGTGTTTCAAGGCAGAGCGACTGAATGATATCCGTGCGGTAATCACAGTACCTGGGTGCGACGTTGAAGCCTGCCAACTCATAAAAGGCAGCGGCAAAGACAGCGGTTTTAAGTGCCTGTGCCGTCACGTGAGGGGAGAAAAACAGCCCCAGGAACAGCTCACGCATCTCCCCCAGCGTACAGCCGACCTCTTTGCCGACTCCGGGCGCAGTCAAGCGGTTTGCGCACAGTTCCACCAAGTCCCTGCGCCCTGCGATGTAGCCTCCGGTGCGCGCGATTCCGCCGCCTGGGTTTTTAATCAGCGAACCGACGATGAGGTCCGCCCCGATCTGAATCGGTTCCTTTGTCTCGACGAACTCTCCATAGCAGTTGTCCACCATAATGATGGCCTGCGGGTTAATTTCCTTCACAAAGTGGATTGCTTGCTCCAAATCGGAGAGGTAGAGGGATTTTCTTAAGCTGTACCCCCGAGAGCGCTGGAGATAGATGACCTTTGCATCCGGAGCCTTTTCTTTGATTTTATCATAGTCAAAGCCTGCATTTTCCGTCAAATCCACCTGATCATAGTTCACGCCAAAGTCGATGAGGGAGCCCGTACCCTTTGCGCCGGCAAGCCCGATGACCTCTTCAAGCGTATCATATGGCCTGCCTGCAATCGCAAGCAGGGTGTCTCCCGGGCGCAGTACACCGAACAGCGCGGTAGACAGCGCATGGGTTCCGGACACAAAGTTGTGGCGCACCAGTGCATCTTCTGCCCCAACGGCATCGGCAAACACCGCGTCGAGTGTCTCTCTTCCCCGGTCGCCGTAGCCGTATCCGGTTGAGCCGACAAAATGGGATTCGCTTACCCCGTTTTTGATAAAGGCGGCAAGCACCTTCTGGCTATTGTATTCTTCGTTTGCATTAATTTTGGAAAATTGTACCCGGCACAGCTCCTCCGCTTTTTGGGCAAGCTGGAAAACCGGTTCGCTAATCTGCGGAAATAATGTGTTCATTCGTTCGTCTCCTCGAGTACGGCCCACCGGCCGCATTTGATAAATCCCAGTTCCTGATAAAACCGGGTCAGAATCTCATGATCCGTCATCACAAAGACCCGTTTGCCCTGCAGCACCTGCTCCCGGCAGATCTTTTTTACAAGGTATCCCGCAAGCCCCCGTCCCCGGTGTTCCGGCAGAGTAGCCACGGCGGAGAGCAGTGCCGAAGTTTCCCCCGCCGCGTAAATACCTGCTGTTGCGCAAAGCTTCCCCTGTTGACAAAGACCCAGGATACTCGCCCCCTGCTTTCGCTTGAGATACACATCCGAGACAAAAGCGCCCTTCTCCTGCTGTTCACGAAAGCTGTCAAAGCAGGCGCAGAGCAGCTCATACAACTCGGACAGCCGGATTTCTTGCGGCTGTTGATATGTCTGCCGCGCGGCAGGGATCTCCGGAGGCTTGTCCAAGAGCAGGATATCGCCGGATTCTGCCTCAGCATAGCCGTAAGGAGCGAGCCATTCCGCCGTTTTGCCGTCGCAGTGGACCCTGCTCCCAGAAAAAAGGAAGTGCAAAAACTGGGCACAGTCAAACACGCCTTCTACCCTGTTCAGGCAAACAAAAAGGCTGCCTGCGGAGAAGAGAATCCCTCCGCAGGCGGCTTGATTTTCGGAATAAACCGTCCACGCATTGGTCTGTGGGTCGATGTCCCCATAAGCCCGCAGATCCGTTTCCATCCGGCAGCCCATCGCGGTGTTCGAAATGCACGCGAGGAAATCCTGTCGGATGGAATCCTCGTCGCACAGCCTTACCACTCTTTGTCCTGAAGCTCCTCGGTCAAAGCTTTGAGCAGCTTATAGGTCTCCTCAATATCCTCCGTGCACAGCATGTTGCTGGCGGAATGGATATACCGGCAGGGCATGGACACACCGATAGCCTTGGCCCCGCACCCGTTGATGCGGATGAGACCCGCGTTTGTCGAGCCCGCAACCGAAGTCTTGGGCTGCACCTTGATTCCCTGCTCCCTAGCCAGCTCAAAGACATGTTTGAACAGTGCGCGGGGATAAATCGTTTTTTTATCCGCGTACACAATTGAAGGGCCTTTCTTCTGATTGCAGGTGCGCCTTGTCCCCTCAATAAACGGAAAGTCCGCGGCGGAGGTGGTTTCCACAACAATGGTCAAATCCGGATTGACTCGCGCCGCGGCGGTCTTCGCTCCCCAACCTCCAATTTCCTCCTGTACGGAAAAGGAAAACCAGGTGTCGTATTTTAAATCTGTCTGAACCAGCTCCATCAGCACAGCAACTCCTGCGCGGTCGTCAAACGCCTTGCCCTTAATGCGGTGGTCACCGAATTTTACAAATTCAGAATCAAACATCACACGATCGCCGAGCGTGACATATTCCTCAGCCTGCGCCTTATTTTCCGCGCCGATATCGATGTACATGTCTTCCACTGGTACCGGAGACTTTTTCTCCTCCGCGCTCTGCAAATGAATGGGCTTCGTACCGATCACTCCGGGCAACTGGTTGTCCCCGACATAGACCCTGCGGCCCAGAATCACCTTATCGTTGATACTGCCGACTACCTGGAATTTGAGGTATCCGTCATCCGTCACCTCGCTGACCATGAAGCCGACTTCGTCCATATGCGCATCAATCATCAGGCGCTGTTTCGGGGTCTGCCGGCCTTTCTTAAACACAATCAGGCTGCCAAGCCCATCCTCGTACATCTCATCTGCCGCATCTGACAGCTGTTTCTTAATGTATTCCCGTATCAGGCCTTCGTCTCCGGATACTCCATACAATGGGCTCATATCCTCAAGATATTGCAAAAATTTAGATTCGCTCATGATAATCCCCCTCACTTTCCGAGTTTTCTGGCATAGGCAGCCAGAAGCTTTGCGGTACATTCGATATCGTGCAGGTCGATGACCTCGACCGGGGTGTGCATGTAGCGCAGGGGGATTCCAAGCACTCCGGTAAGTACACCAGTCTTCACATCAAAGATGCTGTTTGCATTTGTTCCGGTCTGCGCGCCTGTAACTTCCACCATGTAGGGAATATTCTCTTCTTTTGCAATAGTCTTGAGCTCCTCAAATACTTTTTTTGACATTGCAGGGCTTGCGGTAATCAGCGTACCGCAGCCAAGCGGAAAGGTTTTGTTTTTGGGAGTATCCGGGGTTCTGGCAAAGCTGACATCCACAGCAATCGCATGGGTCGGCTCAATCCCGAAGGTTCCTACCTTTGCGCCGTAGCCTCCGATTTCCTCCTGCGTGGAGAAGAGCAGCGTCAGGCCACAGGAAAGTTCCTCGCCCTGCAAAAGTTGTGCCGCTTCGAGAAGGGAGACGATACCTGCCCGGTCATCCATCGCCTTGGAGGCCGCACGGTTGCCCAGCAGTTTGGTAAACTTGCCGTTGACTGTGATTTTGTCGCCCGGTCCGACGTATTGTTCGACTTCTTCCTTATTCATGCCGAGATCAATGGTGATTTTGTCAAATTCCGGGACAGTCTTTTTGTCCTCTTCTGTCATCAGATGGGGCGCAAGGGCTGCCACAATGCCGTAGAGGGGCTTTGTGCCGTGGACAGTGACCTCCTGCGCGAGCAGCAGGCGCTTGTCCACCCCGCCGTTTGGGATCACATGGACGAAGCCTTCGTCATCAATCTCGCGAACTGCCATCCCGATTTCATCCAGGTGTGCGTCTAGCAGTAGATGAGGCTCTCCCACTTTGGGTTCCCGCACGGTCACGATGACATTGCCAAGCGCATCCGTCCGCACCTGTCCATAGGGAGCCGCGAGCTTTGCCGCTATCTCCCATGCGTTCCCCTCATCCGCGACAACCCCGGTCGCCTGAGTGAGCTCTTCGAGTAATTCCAAGGTATTGAGCATATGTTTGCACCTCTTTCATTTATTTTTCCGCAAGCTCTTTGACTAACTGTTTAAAATGCCGCCCCCGTACCTCAAAGTTCGAGTACAAATCAAAACTGGCACTTGCCGGGGAGAGGGTGATGATGTCTCCTTTCCCGGACAGCTCATAGGCCGTGTGTACCGCCTCCTCCATGGAAGAGACATGGCGGATCTCCACCCGTCCCTCGACAAAGGAGGGATCTGCTTTGACGGCTGCCTCAATCTTCGGGCCGGTCGGGCCCATCAGAATCAGAGTTTTTACCTTGTCGTTGATATAAGGGGCAAGCGGCTCATAGGGAATCTTCTTGTCATAGCCGCCGGCAATCAAAATCACACGGTGTGGGAAAGATTTGAGCCCTGCAATCGTCCTGGTTGGACTGGATGCAATCGAGTCGTTGTACCACTTCGCTCCGCCGATTTCCCGCACAAATTCAATGCGGTGTTCGACCCCGCCGAATTCCGTTGCCACCCGCTTCATCGTATCCGGAGATACCAGTCCCCACACGGCGGCGATGGCGGTCAGGTAATTTTCCACGTTGTGCTCTCCGGGGACACGGATTTCGGATTTGTGCAAAACACGGGTGATTTTTCCTCCGTGCGCCATACAGAGGTATCCGTCCGCATCAAGGAAGCTACCCTCCTGTACCGGATGATGATAAGAAAACCAGATTGTCTGCCCGCGGACATCCTGCTCAAACGAGCGGGTAATCTCGTTGTCCGCATTCAGGATAGTCTTCGAAAAGGCGTTTTGATGCAGCAGGATATTGCGCTTTGCGTTGATGTACTCCTGCATATCCTTGTGCATGTCAAGATGGTTTGGGGCAACGTTTGTCACCACCGCGATGTCCGGGCTTTGCCGCATCGAGATGAGCTGGAAGGAGGAGAGCTCCACGACCGCGTAGTCCTCTGGGGTGATACTCTCGATCTCCGGAAGCAGCGCCCTGCCAATGTTGCCGCCCAGATGGACTGTGTTCCCCTCCGCCTTTAAAAACTCAGAAATAATGGTCGTCGTCGTGGTCTTGCCGTCGCTGCCGGTCACCGCAATTTTGTACGCCGGGCATAGCTCAAAGAAAACCTCCATTTCGCTGGTGACGGCAACTCCCTTCCGACGGTATTCGTTTAGCTCCGGGAGAAAAAACTTCATCCCCGGCGTGCGGAAAATCATATCTGCATCAATGTCTTTTAAATAATCCGGCCCGAGCTTGAGCGTTACGCCAAGGGCTTTGAGCTCCTCTGCTATTTCCCCGAGTTGTTCCTCACTACGCTTATCGCAGGCAGTCACCTGCGCACCTTTTTTCGCAAACAGCCTGATGATGCCGGTGTTGGTTACGCCAACGCCTAAAAACGCAACACGCTTTTTCGGCAGGGACTGGAAAAAGGACTCCACTCTGCTGTCCATCTATCAAAAACCTCCTGTTTTGGGTGTAAAATTCTCCTTGCTTAATGCAAATCCATTATACGGTTTTCTGGAAGAAATAGCAAGGAGAGGAGTGCGGGTTTTGTACGCAGTATCCAGCAATTCATGCACTGCTTTTATTCTGGCAGGGTACAATATCACTCTGCCCTATTTAGAGAAATCAAGCAATCCAAAAAACGGGGAGCCTGTTTGCGACAGGCTCCCTCACTTTTCTCTTAATCCGATTGTGACGCCGTCTCCTGCAGGTCCATCTTCTTGACTACGCTTTTATTCTTCCAGCGCCCTGTCGCATAGTACCCACCGGAGACAAGAATACCAACCACCCAGCCGATGGCATAAGAGTAGTACATCATTTCTCCGCCGAAGAAATGGGCGAGCAGGTAAGCAGTGGGCACGCGCACCAGCCACAATGCAAACAGGGTGGAAATCATCGGGACAATCATTTCCCCGGCCCCACGCATTACACTGTTAAAACAGAAACTGATGGCAAGCAGCGCGTAAAACGGCATCAGCTCATGTAGATAGGCAACGCCTGCGTTGATGACCTCCTGGTTCTGGCTGAACATCCGCATCATGAACGCACTCGTTGGGTACACAAGCAGGCACATGAGGATGCTCGTCCCAACCGAGAGGATCATGCCGGCCTGCAGTCCCTTTCTTACGCGTTCATGGTTCCCTGCACCGATATTCTGGCCCGCATAAGTAGTCACGGCGTTGGTAAAGCTCTGAATCGGCATGAATGCGAAGGTATCAATCTTATTTGCGCCATTGAACCCCGCCATGAAAGCAGAACCGTAGCTGTTGACCAAGCTTTGCATGACCAGCACGCCGACGGAAAACAACGCCTGCTGGATACCGGAGGGGACGCCAAGCTTCATTGCCTGCTTGAACAGGGCTTTGTCAAAGTGGAAGCCCAGCAGCTTAATATGGATTTCACAGTAGCGCCGGTTGATGAACCAAACGCCAAACACCCAGGAGAAAACCTGCGCGATAATGGTGGCGAGCGCCACTCCCATAACGCCCCAGTGGAATACGATGACAAACACAAGGTCAAGCACCGTGTTGATAATGGCCGCAATCAGCAGAAAGATCAGCGAGGTACGACTGTCTCCCAATCCCTGCAGAATACCGGAGTTGATGTTGAACCCCAAGTTCCCGATGATTCCGATCAAAATGACAATCATATATATCTTTGCCATTTCCAGCGTGCCGTCGTCCGGTACCCGAATCAGGCGTAGCAGCGGTTCACTCAAGAGAACCCCGAGGATGGTCAGCGGAACGACGCCAATAATCATTGCCGTGTAGATGGTATTAATGGTGTCATTTACCCGTTTTAAATCCCTTGCCCCGTAAAACTGAGAGACCATGACCGTGGCCCCGGTACCGATTCCCATAAACAGCGAGCTCATCAAAAAAATAATCGGAAAGCCTGTCCCCACGGCGGCAAGCGCTTTATCACCGACAAAGTTTCCGACTACGATGCTGTCAACCATATTATACAGTTGCTGAAAAATGTTTCCCACCAGCAACGGAATGGAAAACATCAAAATCAGTTTGTACGGATTGCCCTGTGTCATATCCGTCATACTCACAATGGACTTTTCTTTGGAAGCCATCTGTTCCGATACCCCTTTCCCTTTATTTCGATACCTATCCATTGTATCACCAGCTCCGGAGGAATAGCAAGGAAGGGAGAAGAGAATAATTAAACAAAGTTTTTATGTTTTTTTGATTCATTTGAACAGTTATTGTTTTCCCTGCGTTGCTATTATTACCCCTTTTCATTGCAAAAATATATTACTATTTGTATTATCTTGTCAATAGAATACTGATTTTGGACAACTTTGTCCTTTTATCAATTCCTCTTCTATACTGATTCAATAAAAATGCATTGTTTCTCGGTGACTGGTTCTTGCGACATGAGATTACAAAGGGAGATGCGCCGGTTGCCCGAAGTGTGGCCGTTCGAGTGCAGGGTTGAGACCCCACTAAGGAAAAAATAAGAACCCCCTCTTCATCCGGTGATAATTGAACAGGACCAGTAAAAACGGACAATGGACAAAAGCCCCTGATGTAGGAAACTAGAAGTACTACATCAGGGGGTATTGTCATGTCCAAAAGGAAATACACGCATATA
>UQSL01000001.1 GCA_900543705.1 uncultured Oscillospiraceae bacterium | reverse complement strand
AGCAGAAAAGCCCCCCCCCATCGAAAAGAAACTCCCGTTTAATCCCCGCCATTATGTCATTGAAAGTGTTGGAGAAATCAGCGGCGATGTTTCGATGCGTGACATCACATTCCAGAACGAAGCAGGCTTCCCGATTAACCGTGTGGAGAAACTGCCCCGTGTCCGTGAATGGCTTAAAGCACAGGAGCAGGCTTCGCCACTTCCCGAAAAAGAAAAAGCTCCTGCCGTTACCTCTGACCGCAGCAACTACCGCATTACCGAGGACACTTTGGGCGTTGGCGGAGCAAAGGAAAAGTTTAAGGCGAATATGGCGGCGGTCAACCTACTCCACGACCTTGAAATCGAAAACCGCCTTGCCACACCCGAAGAACAAAAAATACTTGCAGGCTATGTGGGTTGGGGCGGTCTGTCTATGGCGTTTGATGAAAACAATGCGGCTTGGGCAAATGAATTTAAGGAGCTGTATGTGACCCTTTCCCCAGAGGAATACCGTGCCGCAAAAGAGTCCACGCTGACCGCCTTTTATACGCCGCCTATTGTTATCAAGGCAATGTATGAAGCACTTGACCGTCTTGGCTTCTCCGAGGGCAACATCTTGGAGCCGTCCTGCGGTACAGGCAATTTCTTCGGTCTGCTCCCCGACAGTATGGCAAAATCAAAGCTCCACGGCGTAGAAATCGACTCTCTGACAGGCAGGATTGCAAAGCAGCTCTACCAGAAAGCGAATATCGCCATTGAGGGCTTTGAGAAAACAAAGCTGCCAGACGACCACTTTGATGTGGTGCTTGGCAATGTGCCGTTTGGAGATTTTCGGGTAAATGACAGCCGATACAACGCCCAGAATTTCCGCATACACGATTACTTTTTCGCAAAGGCGTTGGATAAAGTCCGTGCCGGTGGCGTTATGATGTTCATTACCTCTAAGGGTACGATGGACAAGGCAAGTCCAGAGGTGCGGAAGTATATCGCCCAGAGAGCCGAGCTTTTGGGAGCTGTCCGCCTGCCCGACAATACTTTTCGGGCAAACGCAGGCACAGAGGTCACGAGCGACATTCTCATTTTGCAGAAGCGTGACCGTGTAATGGATATAGAGCCAGACTGGATACACCTTGATACCGATGAGAACGGCATCACGATGAACAGCTATTTTGTGCAGCACCCAGAAATGATTATGGGCGATATGGTAATGGAAAGCACACGCTTTGGCAAGATGGACGCAGCCTGCAAAGCGAAAAAGGATATTTCCCTTGCCGAGCTGCTCCACGAAGCGGTACAGAACATTCAAGGCGAGATTCCAGAATATGAGATTGACGAAATCTCTGACGAGCAGGAGGAGGTAATCCCTGCCGACCCAAGTGTCAAAAACTTTTCTTACACTCTGGTCAACGGCAAGGTGTACTTCCGTGAAAACGATGTGATGACACCTGCCAATCTCTCAATGACTGCCGAGAGCCGTGTCAAAGGCTTGGTGGAAATCAGAGATTGTGTGCGGAAGCTCATATCCTACCAGACCGAGGATTATCCAGAGGAACTCATACGCACCGAACAGGAAAACTTAAACCGTCTGTACGATGCCTATACCGCAAAATACGGTCTTATCAACAGCCGAGGAAATTATCTTGCCTTTGCTTCAGATGAGAGCTACTTCCTGTTATGCTCTTTGGAGGTGCTTGACGACGAGGGCAACTTCAAACGGAAAGCCGATATGTTCTCCAAGCGGACAATCAAACCCCACCGTGCCGTAACATCCGTGGAAACGGCAAGCGAAGCTCTGGCAATCTCCATCGGGGAGAAAGCCCGTGTTGATTTGCCGTTTATGGCGGAGCTGACAGGTAAGGAACAGGCAGAAATCATCCGTGATTTGCAGGGCGTTATCTTTAAGATACCCCACTCCGAGCCTGCAAAGTATGTAACCGCAGACGAATATCTGTCTGGTAATGTCCGCAATAAACTTGTGATTGCAGAAACGGAGGCAAAGACAGACCCAGAGCTAATCATCAATGCCGAAGCACTAAAGAAAGTGATTCCAAAGGATTTGAGTGCAGGCGAAATCTCCGTGCGGCTTGGTGCTACTTGGATACCGCAGGAGGATATTCAGCAGTTTGTTATGGAGCTTCTAACTCCGTCAAGCTATGCGGCAGGCAAAATCAAGGTACGCTACACAGCGATGAACGGCGACTGGTTTATTGAGAATAAGAGTTCCGATTACGGAAATGTCAAGGCGGACAGCACCTTTGGTACAAAGAGGGCTTCCGCCTATCGTATTATTGAGGACACGCTCAATTTGCGTGATGTGCGTATCTTTGACTATGTGTATGACGAACACGGCAACAAAAAGGCAGTATTCAACCATAAGGAAACCACGGCGGCACAGGCAAAGCAGGAGGTGATAAAGCAGGTGTTTCAGGACTGGATATGGAAAGACCCAGAGCGGAGGAACAGGCTTGTACGCTACTATAACGACACATTTAACTCTATCCGACCCCGTGAATACGACGGAAGCCATATCACGTTCGGCGGCATCAGCCCAGAAATCCAGCTAAGACCCCATCAAGTCAATGCGATTGCCCATATCCTCTACGGCGGCAACACGCTCCTTGCACACAAGGTAGGAGCAGGCAAGACCTTTGAAATGGTCGCCGCCGCACAGGAAAGCAAGCGGCTCGGACTCTGTCAGAAATCTATGTTTGTTGTGCCAAACCACCTTGTAGGACAATGGGCGTCCGAGTATCTGCGGTTGTATCCGAGTGCCAATATTTTAGTATCACGGAAGCAGGATTTTGAAACCGCCAACCGAAAAAAATTCTGCGGCAGGATTGCCACTGGCGATTACGATGCGGTCATCATCGGTCACAGTCAGTTTGAAAAAGTGCCGATGAGCCTTGAACGGCAGTACAATATGCTTCAAGAACAGCTCGACGATATTGAGCGTGGCATTGACGATATTCAGAAATCACACGGCGAGCAGTTCACGGTCAAACAGCTAATGAAAACCCGAAAATCTATCCAAGCGAAGCTCGACAAGCTCAATGACACCAAGCGGAAAGACACCGTGATTGACTTTGAGGAATTGGGCGTTGACCGACTGTTCATTGACGAGAGCCATTTTTATAAGAATTTGTACCTCTATACCAAGATGAGAAATGTAGGCGGCATTGCCCAGACCGAAGCACAGAAAAGCTCCGACCTCTTTATGAAATGCCGCTATCTGGACGAAATCACAGGCAATCGAGGTACGATATTCGCAACGGGTACGCCCGTTTCAAACTCAATGGTAGAGCTGTATTCCGTTCAGAGGTACTTGCAGTATGACACGCTGATGCAGAACGGCTTGCAGCATTTTGACAGTTGGGCTTCCACTTTCGGGGAAACCGTCACGGCTCTGGAGCTTGCCCCAGAGGGTACGAACTACCGAGCCAAGACGAGGTTTGCCAAGTTCTACAATCTCCCAGAGCTTATGCAGATGTTCCGTGAGGTGGCGGATATTCAGACCGCCGATATGCTAAAGCTCCCCGTTCCAAAGGTCAATTACCACAACATCAAGACCAAGCCGAGCGAGATACAGACCGAAATGGTAGCCAACCTTGCGAAGCGAGCCGAGAAAGTCCGTGCAAGGCTTGTCGAGCCGAACATCGACAATATGCTCAAAATCACGAATGACGGGCGGAAACTTGCCCTCGACCAGAGAATGATTGACCCGATGCTGCCCGATGACCCAGACAGCAAGGTCAACGCCTGCGTGGATAATGTCTATCGTATCTGGGAGGAACACGCCGACACGAAAGCAACACAGCTTGTGTTCTGCGACCTTTCCACTCCGAAAAATGACGGCAGCTTTAACATCTATGACGATATTCGAGGGAAGCTCACCGAGCGTGGCATTCCTGCCGAACAGGTACGCTTTATCCACGAAGCCACCACCGACGCACAGAAAAAGGAGCTGTTCGCAAAGGTGCGAAGCGGCGAAGTCCGTGTGCTACTCGGTTCTACCCCGAAAATGGGAGCAGGCACAAATGTCCAAGACCGCCTTATCGCTATTCACAATTTGGATTGTCCGTGGCGACCCTCTGACCTCGAACAAAGGCAGGGGCGAATTGAAAGGCAGGGCAATATGTTCCCAGAGGTTGAGGTTTACCGCTATGTTACAGAGCAGACCTTTGACGCATATCTCTATCAGTTAGTGGAGAGCAAGCAGAAATTTATCAGCCAGATAATGACGAGCAAAAGCCCTGTCCGTTCTGCCGAAGATGTGGACGAGGTTGCTTTATCCTTTGCGGAAGTTAAAATGCTTGCAACAGGCGACGAGCGTTTCAAAGAAAAGATGGATTTGGATATACAGGTATCGAAACTTCGAGTGCTGAAACAGAGCTACCTGTCCGAACATTACGACCTTGAGGACAGAATTTTACAGCAGTTCCCAAAGCTGATTAAGGAGTATGAGGAACGCATTACAGGCTATGAAGCAGATACCGCACTTGCTGAACAGCACAAGCCACAGGGCGAGGATAAGTTCTGCCCAATGACCTTGCAGGGCGTGACCTACACCGAAAAAGCGGACGCAGGACAAATGCTTCTTGCACTCTGCAAAGAAAATCCGCTGTCAAAGCCTACCGAAATCGGCAGTTACCGTGGCTTCAAATTGGAGGTTTATTACGACCCTGTTAATTCAAACTATTGCTTAAATCTCTGCGGAAAGAGCAGACACAAGGTTGAGTTAGGCTCGGACGCTTTCGGTAATCTGACCCGAATTGAGAATGAGTTGTCAAGACTTCCTGCTATGCTTACAGCCGCAAAGACCAGAAAGGAGGAAATCGTCACACAGCTTGAAAATGCGAAGGTCGAAGTCAAGAAGCCTTTTGCATTTGAGGAGGAGATGAAAGAGAAAACCGACAGGTTGAACGCTCTCAACATTGAGCTGAATTTGAACGAAAAGGACCCTTCTGCCATTGACATCGAGCCAGAGCAAGGTAACGAACTGTCCGAAAGAAAAAATAAGGATTTGGAACGGTAACGGCATTTGCACATTTGTATTGTGGAAATCTGGGCATTATAATAGGTGTAGATTAGCAAACAGCGGAGGTGGTAAAGGTGTCTGGCGAGTTCAGATTTGAAACATTTGTAGATGTCCACAGCAATATTTTTAATGAGTATCTCAGCTCTGTCATAGCGAAGCTCCCGAAAGAAAACGAGGAATACCGTGCCGTACAAGTCAAAATCAAGAAATTGTATGAAAAATATCCAAAGGTGTTCGGCGTGTTTGATATGGAGAAAACTGCGGAGCTGACTAAGGAAGAATGTGCGGCTCTTATTGAGGTAATGGAACTGAAAAACAGGCTTACGGACTTGGAAATGCAGTCCATCTATTTCCGTGGCTGCTATGACAGCGTAGGGTATCTCAAAAAAGCAGGAATTTTATAACGGACTGCCCGAATAAAAAGACGGCATTGGCGTGAAGCTGATGTCGTCTTTTACATAACCAGATAGAGATACTGTTTCTGTCTGGCAGTTGTCAAATCGCTCAAAAGAGTGGAAATTTTCATAGATATGTGCTATAATAAGAGCCACTTGAATTAAAGAACAAGGAGGTGTGCAATCAATATGTTATCAATGCTATATGCAATAATTTGTATTTTTCTTCCGTGTATAATATATCAAATAGCACTCGTAAACAGACAAAAAGAAAAGAAGAATTTAGTTCCTCATATTATATGGGTGTATGTGCTTTTATTATATATCTATCTTGCCTTTTCAGTTGCAGGCATCGGAAGTATTTGGGATATAGGACATTATGATACGGTGATAAGACTTGAAGAAATAAATTTAATCCCTTTTCAATCAGAGGGAATTATGACTTATGCACTTAACATAATTATGTTTATGCCATTAGGTTTTTTACTTCCGCTTATTTGGAAAAAACTTAGAAATCCAATAAAAGTTTTATTGACTGGCTTCTGTTTTTCCTTTGCTATTGAATTGTGCCAATTATTTAATCGAAGAAATACTGATATAGACGATTTACTGATGAATACATTAGGTGCATTGGTAGGTTATTTCTTATGGGATTTACTCAAGAAAGTTTTTAAGAGAACTAACGAAAAGGCAATTTTGCTTTCTAAAATAGAACCTTTTGTGTATTTGGCATTAGCTGTATTAGGAGAATTTTTCTTATACAATTGGAGATTAACTTAAATTTTACGGACGGCATTGGCGAAAAACTGATGCCGTTTTTACATAGCCGAGAGATAGAAAGGTTTATCATTTTATGCTATATTTGTTTTAGATGAGAGGTGACAAGAGATTATGTATATAGATACACATTCAAAGAACTTAATGGAAAAATCTATTTGTGAGTATTTTGGTGTGACAGATGATGTTTTATATGGCTTGTTTGAGTATGCAGGAAATGAAGCTCAACAAGATAAATTTATAGACGGCGATAAGTTGAATAAGGTCTTTGATGACTTTATTGTAACGAATTTACCTAAGACTCCCATAGATGAAATACTATTTTTTCATTTGAGCCGCAGGCTTAATTCTGTTGGAGAGAGTAGCATTGGAAATAATTTATTTGATTTGTTATCAACGCAGAACGAAATGACAGCATTTTTGAAAAACTATGATGTTGAATTTGTAACTTGCGATGGACATTTAGATTTGATATACAAAGGTAATGAAATTTCTCTTAAAGATACTTCTCAAGAGCATATTCCATATTTGCGATGGAGGTTAGGTCACAATTCTGAAAGAATAGATTATTGTTTTAACGGTTTTATGCTAAAAGATTTATTGTATCGAAACAGCTATGCAAGAGAGCTTTATGATGTTCCAGAGTTTATTGGTATTTTAGCTACATTTTTAAAATGTAGGGATATTGGTACAGGATATTTTGATAATAGTAAATACTATTGCTTTGAATATTGTGTTCCGCTATCAAAGGTGTTATTTGATGAAAATGACAAATTGGCTGATAATGAAAAGCCAATTTATCTCCTTAATCAAGTGTTAAATAGATTATACGAGTATCATACACACGATATTAAATATATGTTTGACCACGATAATCCAATAATTAGACTTGCAGATAATGATACGATGGAGGAAGATTACTATATTGGCAAGGAAGAAATAACTTGGGATATGCTTAGATGAATATAGTTTTTACATAGCCGAGAGGTTTTCACTTAACGAAAGCCCCTCGGCTTTTTCTATTTCTGGAGGTGATTTTATTGAATGAGAAAAGCTAACAGCTATGTGCAGCTTGACCCTGCCGTGATTGAGCAGGCACGGCAAATGGACTTGCTGACCTACTTGCAGCACTATGAGCCAAGAAATCTAAAGCGTGTTGCAGGGAATGTTTACTGTACCGCAGAACACGACAGCTTGAAGATTTCCAACGGCAAATGGTATTGGTGGTCGAGGGGCTTCGGAGGTGTTTCTGCTCTTGATTATCTTATCAAGGTCAAGGAATATTCCTTTGTGGAAGCCGTGGAACAGCTCACGGGCAAGGTCGGTAATTGGATACCGCCGCCCCCTGCCGTTCCGAAAGACGAGCCGAAAGAACTGCTACTGCCAAAGAAAAACAAGAACTGCGACAGAGTGATACAGTACCTTTTCGGGCGTGGCATTGACTATCAGCTCATACAGGACTGCGTTGCGGACGGTACGATATTTGAAAGTGCCGAATACCACAACGCTGTTTTTGTAGGAAAAGATGAAAGCGGAACACCCAAGTATGCCGCCTGCCGCAGCACTTTAGGAAGCTCTTTTAAGGGCGACGCATCGGGCAGCGACAAGCGGTATTCGTTCCGACTTCTGGCAAGAGAGCCTTGCGTATCGGTGCATTTGTTTGAAGCCGCCATTGATTTACTGTCCTATGCCACCTATCTGAAATGCGAGGGCAAGGACTACCGAAAAGAAAATCTGCTCTCTCTTTCGGGCGTGTATCAGCCAAAGAAAGAAATCAAAGACAGCAAAGTGCCGATTGCCCTGACCACATTTTTGAAAGCCAATCCGCATATCAAGACCATTATTCTGCATTTAGACAATGACAAAACAGGTCGGCTCTGTACTGCCGCCCTCAAAGAACTGCTGAATAAGGATTATGAAATCGTTGACGCACCGCCGCCTGTCGGCAAGGACATCAACGATTTTTTGTTGTCCTATTTAGGTATGGAACAGAAAAAAACGAGCCGTGAAAGGAGTGATGCCCGTTGATTGTCCGCTGAATTATTTGCCCCAAAGCTCACAAACCAAATCAAATTTAAGAATGAAAGCGAGGAATTTATCCAATGAAAAAGTATGCTGTTACCCTGCGAGGACACTATGAAAAAACTATCTCCGTCTATGCCGATACCCCAGAAGAAGCCAAGAAAAAGACTGAAATCGTCCTTTTTGATACCGACCTTATTGACTTTACCGATGACGATTTTGTCTGCGGCGAAGCCGACATTACCGAGTCTTTGGAGGACGGCTGTGAAGAAAATGCGGACGAGGACGGCGGTCTTGAGATGGATGATTGTTCGGATTGTCCTTATTACTGTTCCGTGTGCGGAGAATGTATGTATGAGGACGACTGTGAAGAATAAGTCTTACCAAGCACTGAATTTGATTATCCATCTGGCGATGGAACTCAAATTCGCTTGTTAGGGGCAGCCCCCTAATACCCCCACTAAGAAAGGAGCTTTTAAGAATGAGTGAGTTTTTATTCTTTCTCATCGGCACAATGCTCGGTAGCCTTATCGGTGTTGTCATTATGTGCCTTTTACAGATTAACAGGCTCTCCGAAAGAGAGGAAGTAAAAAATGCGAAAACGAAATGTGCAGATACTTTTCCGACTGAATGACGAGGAAGCCGAACAGCTCCAAAGCCTTGTGGAGCGTTCTGGTCGTTCCAGAGAAGCGTTCTTAAGGGAAATGGTAAAGGGCTACCGCCTTTGCGAGAAGCCAGACCCAGAGTTCTATCAGATGATGCGTGAGCTGTCTGCCATCGGCAACCGTATCAATCAGCTTGCGGCAAAAGCCAACGCCCTTGATTTTGTGGACGCTCCCATGCTGAAAGAGGAAGCGAGGAGGTGGCACGAGTTTCAGATCGCTGTCCGCAAAAAATATCTGCTCCCGAAAAGGAAGGCGGACTAATGGCGGTCTGCGAGATATGGGATGTGCGTGGCAGGCTCGACCACCCCCTCGACTATGCGGAGAATCCAGACAAGACCGCCAATCCCAAATACACCGAAGCGGACTTGCAGGCTCTCGGAGATGTGATGAAGTACGCCACCAACGGCGACAAGACCGAGAAGCAGTTTTTTGTCACGGGCGTAAACTGCGATACCGCCACCGCCAGAGAGGAAATGATGATTGCCAAAGCACAATGGAACGATGAAAGCGAGAGTGTTTGCTATCACGGTTTCCAGAGCTTTAAGCACGGGGAGCTTACCCCAGAGCAGGCGCACGAGGTGGGCGTCAAACTTGCCGAGAAAATGTGGGGCGACCGATTTCAAGTGGTTGTCGCCACCCATCTAAATACTGAGTGCCTGCACAATCACTTTGTCGTCAACTCCGTTTCCTTTGTGGACGGAAAGCACTACCACGACAACAATGCGAATCTGCGGCTACTCCGTCAGCGTTCTGATGAGCTATGCCGAGAGTACGACCTTTCCGTGATTGAACACCCAAGCGGCAGGAAAAAGCCCTACGCCCTCTACCAAGCGGAGAAGCAGGGGCTTCCCACAAGGGATAACGTGGCACGGCAGGCGGTGGATGAAGCCATCTCAAAATCATTCACGCTCAAAGACTTTGACCGTCTGATGGCAGAAATGGGATACAAATGCAGCTTTGACCCTAACCGCAAATATTGGACGATTATCGGGAAAGGATGGCAAAGACCCAAGCGGCTCTATAAGCTCGGAGAAGATTATACCAACGAGAGGATACTGGAGCGTATCCGAGAAAACTCCTATGCCGTGAAGTTCGCCCGATTTGCCGAGCCGACAAAAGAGGTCAAGGTGTACTGCGTCCGTGGCTCTCTGAAGGACGCAAGAAAAATCGGGGGCTTACGTGGGCTGTATCTCCATTACTGCTACAAGCTCGGTATCCTGCCGAAAGGGAAACAACCAAATTATGCGAAGCTTCATTATCTTCTCAAGGACGACCTTATGAAGATGGACGCTATCACAAAAGAAACAAGGCTGCTCTGCCGCAACCACATTGAAACGGCGGAGCAGCTTTTGTCATATCAAGGCTCTTTGGAAACGGAAAAGAATGAGCTGACCGAACAGCGTAAGGGACTTTATTCCCAATCCCGCAAATTAAGCGGCGAAGAAAAAGAAGCGGTCAAGGCTCAGATTTCCGACATTTCAAAAAGGCTTGGCGAAATCAGAAAGGAGGTCAGGCTTTGCGAGGGTATCGCCGCCCGCAGCGGTACGCTCAAAGAAAAGTTAAAGCAGGTGCGGGCAGACGAACAGGAAACCAGACGAAAGGAGCTGATGAAGAATGAACACAGGCGGCGATGCGGCGGAACAGATCGTGAGGATGAGCTTAGAGGGATTTGAGGTTGCCGCAAAACTGACAGGCGCAGGTGCGAAGAATATCGCCGTGCTTCTGTATTCCATTCTCAAAGAGGAACAGAAAACCAAAGGAAAGGCAAGGCTTACCAGTATGCTCCGTTCTGGCAAGGAGCTGAAAGTCTTTACCGTGAAGAATGAGGACTTGAAACGCTTTACGCAGGAAGCCAAAAAATACGGCGTCCTCTATTGTGTTCTGGCTGACCGCAAAAACAAAGACCCGAAAGCCGAGGTCGATGTGATTGCCCGTGCCGAGGACGCATCGAAAATCAGCCGTATTGTGGAACGCTTCCACCTTGCTTCGGTGGATACCGCTTCCATCGTGACAGAGGTTGAGAAAGTGAAGGACGAAAAAACAGGTCAGCCAGAGCCAGACATGGGCGTGCAGGAAAAGGCAGAGAAAGACAAGCTGCTCGACGCCCTTATGGGGAAGCCCATGCAGAAGGAGGAAAATGCCCCGGAAACCCCCTCGGTGGCAAAGACAGAAAAATCCCCTCTGTCCGAGCCTTTCTCCGAGAAGCCAAGCAAGTCCGCAGAGGGGGCTACTATGACTAAGGAAGAAAAGCCTTCCGTCAGAGAGGAGCTGCGGAAAATCAAGGAGAGCCGCAAAGAGCAGGAAGCCGATGCTTCCCCGACCCTTGAGAAAGAGAACTCTCCCAACAGGGCAAAGGGCAAGGTCGGCAAGACCGAGCATAAGCAGCCCCCGAAACGAAAGAAGCCGAAAAAATCGAAAGGAGCGAGATAAATGAGTATTTATGATGTTTTCAGCGGCGGCAGCAGACCGTTTGATAAAGCGGAATGGGCAGCCCAGAAGCAGGCGGAGCGAAAAGAAGCCTATGCGCTGATCGACGCCACCTGTTCGGAAATGGCGGCAGGCGGCGACAGCTTCCGCCAGTATCTTGATGTGCAGGGGCGTTTTGACCGTTACTCCGTCAACAACGCTATTCTGGTATCGGCGCAGAAGCCAGACGCAGCACAGCTTAAAGACAAAGGGGCTTGGAAAGCCAACCGTGTCTATGTGGATAAGGACGCACAGAAAATCACGATCCTTGAGCCGAGCAAGGAATACACCCGTGACGACGGCACAAAGGCGGTATCCTATAACGCCAAAGCGGTCTATGACATTTCCGAAACCTCGGCAAAGAGCAGGCAGGAAGCCCCAGAGCCGAAGTCCATGCGTGAGCTTGTGTCCGCAATGATCGACGCAAGCCCCGTTCCCTTTCAGCCTGTCGATGATCTGGAGCTGCCTGCCTTTTATGACAGCGAACAGCAGACCATCTTTGTCCGCACGGATTTGAATGAGGAACAGCTTTTCGTCAGTATGTCAAAGGAGGTCGCTGCGGCGGTCTTTGATTTCAAGCATAACGAGAGCCGAGGTGACTCCGAGTTCAAAGCCTACTGCGTTGCCTATATGGTCAGCTCCCGTTACGGCGTGGATACCAGAGGTTTTCGTTTTGACAATCTTCCAAAGGAGTATGCCGAAATGGAAACGCAGGACTTTAAGGGCGAGCTTGGCTCTATGCGTGATATTCTGGGCGAGATACAGACGGAAATGTATAAGAGCCTTGAAAAGAACAAGCCTGCCAGAAACAAAGAGCAGGCAAGATAATGGGAGGTGCAGCCTATGAAAGAAGAACGATACCACATCGCCCTTGACAGGTATGACAAAAATATCGTTTTGAACGCCTTAAACACTCTGCGGAATCAGCAAGTCAAGGAGGAACGCCCCACCGACCCTGTTGACGAGCTGATCGAAACGGTAGCTCACGCTCCCACACGAAAGGTAAGGGTTATGCCCTGCAAGTGCCGTGAGGAACGATAACGATAAGAAAGCGAGCCTCATCCTTGCGCTCTGCGGTATCGCTCCTGTCGTGTGGTTTGCCCTGCTGACAGCTCCTTTTGTCAGCGGCGGCTTAGTGGAGATTGTGCGAAACCTGCCCAAAGCAATGAACAGCCCGTTTTCTGTAACGGTATGTGAGGACAGCCTAAAAACTGTCCTTATTTTTTTGCTTGCTTACGGTATGGGTATCGGCGTTTATCTCTCCACACGGAAGAACTACCGCAGGCGTGAGGAACACGGCTCTGCGAAATGGGGCGACGCAGGAGCGATTAACAAGAAATATCGGGATAAAGACCCGACAGCCAATAAGCTGCTGACCCAGAATGTCCGTATCGGACTGGACGGGAAAAAGCACCGCCGAAACTTAAATATCCTTGTGTGCGGCGGCTCTGGTGCAGGAAAGACGAGGTTTTTCTGCAAGCCCAATGCGATGCAGTGCAACACCTCGTTCGTGGTGCTTGACCCAAAGGGCGAAATCGTCCGTGACATCGGCGGTCTGCTTGAAACAAAGGGCTATGAGGTGCGTGTCCTTGACCTTATCAATATGCACCGCAGCCATTGTTACAACCCTTTTGTATATCTTCGGAACGACAACGATGTGCAGCGGCTTGTAACCAATCTCTTTAAGGCGACCACGCCGAAAGGAAGCCAGTCGCAAGATCCGTTCTGGGATACGGCGGCGAGTATGCTCCTGCTATCTCTGGTGTTCTATCTGAAATACGAAGCACCGCCAGAGGAACAGAATTTCCCAATGGTAATGGAGCTGCTTCGGGCAGGCGAAGTCCGTGAGGACGATGACAGCTATGTAAGCCCTCTGGACGAACTGTTTGACCGTCTGGAAATGGTAAACCCAGAGCATATCGCCCTCAAGTATTACAGGGATTACCATTCTGGCTCTGCCAAGACCTTAAAGAGTATCCAGATAACCCTTGCGGCAAGGCTTGAAAAATTCAACTTGGAGAGCCTTGCTTCTCTGACCGCCACCGATGAGCTTGACCTGCCCTCTCTGGGAGAAAAGAAAGTGGCTTTATTTGCTCTGATACCCGACAACGACACGAGCTTTAATTTCCTTGTGTCGATTTTATACACGCAGCTATTCCAACAGCTTTTCTACCTTGCTGACCACAAGTACGGCGGGAGCCTGCCCGTCCATTGCCATTTTATTATGGATGAGTTCGCCAATGTATCGCTGCCCGATGACTTTGATAAAATTTTGAGTGTAATGCGCTCCAGAAGTGTGTCGGTCAGTATTATCCTGCAAAATCTGGCGCAGCTCAAAGCATTGTTTGAGAAGCAATGGGAAAGCATCGTGGGCAACTGCGATGAATTTCTCTATCTGGGCGGCAACGAGCAGAGTACCCACAAATATGTGTCGGAGCTTTTAGGCAAGGAAACCATTGATACCAACACTTACGGGAAAAGCTCTGGTCGCAGCGGAAACTACTCGACCAACTATCAAATATCGGGGCGTGAGCTTTTAACCCCAGACGAGGTGCGTATGCTTGATAACCGCTACGCACTTCTTTTTGTGCGTGGGGAACGCCCCGTCATGGACTTTAAGTACGACATCTTAAAGCACCCCAATGTGAAACTGACAGCCGACGGAGGGCAGCCGCCCTATCTCCACGGAGAGCCGACGCAGGCTGTCGCAACCCTTGTGTTTGACAACGCCTTGCTGAAGAACGCCGTGAGCGTGAAGCCTGTCAAAACATTCTATGAGCTTCTGTCCGAGGAGGACTTAGAAGAACTATATCAAATTTAAGGAGGATTTATCTATGCGTATTTTAGGCAAAAAGGACACCCAGAAGAAAGCAACCACAAAGCTGCCGATGACGGGCAGAGTAAAAAAGGGCTTCCGTCGCTACTGCGTGGCGGTACTTGCGGTCGCAATGGTACTCGGCACTTCCGTGACCGCCTTTGCCGCCAATGACCCGATTACCGTAGTCAATAACCTTTCCGATTTTATTTTCGGCTTAATCCGTGCGGTCGGTATGATTTTGCTCGGTTTCGGCGTGGTGCAGATTGGACTCTCCCTCAAATCCCACGACCCGTCCCAGAGGGCAAACGGTTTTCTGACCCTTGCAGGCGGCGTCATCATTACCTTTGCGAAAGAGATTTTGACCCTTATCACAGGCTGATACCAGATAACCCAAAGACACCAGACAGAGCTTACGGGGCAGATCCGCTTTGCGGTTTGCCCCGTAAGCCGATTTTAAGAATGGAGGTGGTCGAATGTCTGATAATTGGGTCGTACAGAATTTAGAGAACGCTCTGAATACTTGGAACGAAAAGTTGTCGGAAATATGGCAGCTTATTACCCAATCCCCAGAGAACTTTAAAGGCGGCACGATCTGGAATGTCATCGTGAACATCCACGGTGCGTTGCAGGCTATCGGACTTGCCCTGCTCGTGCTGTTCTTTGTCGTGGGCGTTATGAAAACCTGCGGCAGCTTTGCAGAAGTCAAGAAACCCGAACACGCATTAAAGCTCTTTATCCGATTTGCCCTTGCCAAAGGCGTTGTGACTTATGGCTTGGAGCTGATGATGGCTCTGTTTCAGATCGTGCAGGGCGTGATTTCCACCATAATGAACGCAGCAGGCTTCGGCTCTGCGTCACAGACGGTATTGCCGCAGGGGATTGTAACCGCCGTTGAGGACTGCGGATTTTTTGAGAGTATCCCCCTATGGGCGGTTACGCTCATCGGCGGTCTGTTCATTACGGTACTGTCATTCATTATGATTATGTCGGTGTACGGACGGTTTTTCAAGCTCTACCTTTACACCGCCATCGCTCCCGTTCCGCTGTCCTCTTTTGCGGGAGAGCCGAGCCAGAGCGTGGGTAAGAGCTTTATCAAAAGCTATGCCGCTGTATGCCTTGAAGGAGCAATTATCGTCCTTGCGTGTATCATTTTCTCTGTATTTGCGGCTTCCCCGCCAGTTGTCAATCCCGATGCGGCGGCGGTATCAATGGTGTGGAGTTATATCGGAGAGCTTGTATTCAATATGCTCGTCTTGGTCGGTGCGGTCAAAATGGCAGACCGTGTTGTCCGTGAAATGATGGGCTTGTAAAGGAGGACGCAATGAAGCGGTTTTATTTTTATAAAGAGGGAGTACAAGAGGAACGCACCGCCACAAAAGAAAGTGCGGTTGACCTTATTCGACAGTATCAGAAGCAGGAAACGCACTTGCTCCTGCGGGCAGAGTTCAGCATCATTGCAGGCGAGGAAGAATTTATTCCCTACCCATCTCAGAAAAAGCCGTCCAGAAGAAAATCAGAAAAGGAACGATAGGAGGTGCTGAATTGTACGATTTTGAAGTGGAATATCGCAGGATATTTGAAACGCCCCTTGAGGAAATCAAGGAAGATATTTTCTTTCGGGCAGACAATTTTCAGAATGAGAAGTGGTACGGTGACTTGCAGATGTATCGTACAATCGGTATCTGTAAACCAGACAGGGAAAGCGTATCTGACCTACAAAAAGCACTAAAGGTTATAGGCTTCCCCACGCAGACAAGGGAGTGTGACGGACAATTCTATCTCGTACCACAGAGAGAAACGCAAAAACACCCCTCTGCCCGTAAGCACGAGGATAGGGAAAGATAAAGGAGGTGTAACTTTTGGAAGTCAAAATAAATAAGGAAATCCGTAACTACACGGAAAGTATGTTTTTTGGACTGTCACTTCGGCAGTTCATTTTTTCTGTTCTTGCCTGCGGCGTGGCGGCGGGGCTGTTTTTCCTACTCCGTCCACACTTCGGGACAGAAACCCTCAGTTGGGTGTGTATCTTAGGCGCTTCGCCCTTTGCGATGATGGGCTTTGTCAAGTACAACGGTATGACCGCCGAGCAGTTTGTCTGGGCGTGGATAAAGTCGGAATTTCTGATGCCGAAAAAGCTGATGTTCCTGCCCGACAATCTCTACTATGAAGCATTGAAGCCCAATATCGAAGCCCGTGAGAAAGGCTTGCCCGTTGCTCCAAAGAAACAGAAGCGGCAGGCGGCAAAGCCAGAGAAAAAGAAAAAATCCAAAAAGCGTAAGGAGGCAGACTATGATAAAAACGCTTAGAAACCTGTTCAAGCAGGACAAGGAAAAGTTTGTTGTGCCGAAATCGGTGCAGGCGATCATCCCCATTAAGACCATCTGGGAGGACGGCATTTTCCTTGTCGGTAAGAACAAATACGCAAAGACCTTTAAGTTTGAGGACATCAACTATGCCGTGGCAAGCCGTGAGGACAAGGAAGCAATGTTCCTTGAATACTCGGAGCTGCTTAATGCCCTCGACAGCGGTGCGACCACGAAAATCACAATCAACAACCGCCGTTTGAACAAAGCGGATTTTGAGCAGACCATCCTTATCCCGATGGCAGAGGACAGTCTGGATAAGTACCGTAAGGAGTACAACAAGATGCTGCTCGACAAGGCGACGGGGGCTAATTCCATCGTGCAGGACAAGTATGTGACCATCTCCGTCTGCAAAAAGAACATTGAGGAAGCGAGGAATTATTTTGCCCGTGTGGGTGCTGACCTTATCGGGCATTTCAACCGTTTAGGCTCGAAGTGTACGGAACTGGATGCCAATGACAAGCTGCGTATCTTCCACGACTTCTACCGCACGGGGGAGGAAACGGCGTTCCGCTTCGACCTCTCCCAGACCATGCGGAAAGGTCACGACTTCAAGGACTATATCTGCCCAGACTCCTTTGAATTTGAGAAAGATTATTTCCGCATCGGCAACCGTTACGGTCGTGTGATATTCCTCAGAGAGTATGCCGCCTATATCAAGGACAGCATGGTGGCGGAGCTTTGCGAGTTAAACCGTAACATGATGCTCTCCGTCGATGTCGTCCCCGTTCCCACGGATGAAGCCGTGCGGGAGGTGGAGAACCGCCTGCTCGGTGTGGAAACCAACATCACGAACTGGCAGAGGAAACAGAACCAGAACAACAACTTTTCCGCCGTCATCCCCTACGATTTGGAGCAGCAGAGGAAAGAGAGCAAGGAGTTCCTCGATGATTTGACGACCCGTGACCAGAGAATGATGTTTGCGGTGCTTACGATGGTGCATACGGCGGACACCAAAGAGCAGCTTGACAATGACACCGAAGCGTTACTCACGACGGCGAGAAAGCATCTCTGCCAGTTTGCCGTGCTGAAGTACCAGCAGATGGACGGTCTGAACACCGCCCTGCCGTTCGGCGTGAGGAAGATTGATGCGTTAAGGACGTTGACAACGGAGAGCCTTGCGGTGTTTATCCCGTTCCGTGTGCAGGAAATCTACCATAAGGACGGCGTGTATTATGGGCAGAATGTCATTTCCAAGAATATGATTATCGCCAACCGCCGCCACCTTTTGAACGGAAATTCCTTTATCCTCGGCGTGTCTGGTGCGGGCAAATCCTTTACGGCGAAAGAGGAAATGGTAAATATTATTTTGACTGACCCTAACGCCGATGTTTTGGTAATAGACCCCGAACGTGAGTACTCCCCGCTTGTGAAAGCGATGCAGGGGGAAGTCATTCACATTTCCGCTACAAGCGAGAATCATATAAATGCTATGGACATGAACTCTGATTACGGCGACGGTGCAAACCCCGTCATCCTCAAGTCAGAGTTTATTTTATCTTTGTGCGAACAGCTTATTGGCGGTGCAAGCCTTGGGGCAAAGCAGAAATCCATCATTGACCGCTGTACGGCGGGTGTGTACCGCTATTACCAGCAGGGAAACTATATGGGGACGCCGCCGACCTTGCAGGACTTCCGTGAGGAGTTGCTGAAGCAGGACGAGCCAGAAGCACAGGAAATCGCCCTTGCGATTGAGCTGTTCACAGACGGCTCTCTCAACACCTTTGCCAAGCATACCAACGTGGACACCCACAGCCGCCTTATCTGCTATGACATCCTTGATTTGGGTAAACAGTTACAGCCTATTGGGATGCTTGTTGTCCTTGACAGCATTTTGAACCGCATCACGATGAACAGGGCGAAAGGCAGGAACACGTTTATCTTCATTGACGAGATTTACCTGCTGTTCCAGCATGAGTACAGTGCGAATTTCCTCTTTACCCTCTGGAAACGTGTGCGTAAGTACGGGGCGTACTGTACTGGAATCACGCAGAACGTGGATGACCTCTTGCAGAGCCATACGGCGAGGACAATGCTTGCCAACAGTGAGTTTATCATCATGCTCAACCAAGCGTCCACAGACCGTATCGAGCTTGCGAAGCTCCTGAACATTTCCGACCTTCAGATGAGCTATATCACGAATGTCGGTGCGGGGCAGGGACTTTTGAAAGTCGGCAGCTCCCTTGTGCCGTTTGTCAATAAATTTCCACGCAATACGGAGCTGTATAAGCTGATGACGACCAAATTTGGGGAGGTGTAAGCATATGTCAGAAATAAGATTCCGCAACGCAGCCCACCGTGATTTCTTTCTGGAAAATATGATGAAATGCAAGGTCAACGACTGTTATCACAGGGCATTTTTCTATGTGATGGGGATTGCGGGGGAAACAAGGCAGAACATCAATTCCATGTTCGATTTTAAGACGGACTGCATCAAGCCAGAGGGGATGCACGCAGGATGGCAGACAAGCGGAACGGTCAGGGTCTGCCACCTTGCCTTTAACCTCTGGAACGGCTACACGGACAGGGAATGTCCGCAGGACTTTACGCCAGAGGAATTGTTCTGCTGCGAGTTTGCCCCATATTTCATGGAGGGCATCAAGGCGAGGTATCCAGAATATTGCAGGGATTTACCCACACCCAAGAAGCAGATGGAGCATACACGGTAACGGAAAACAAGGAAATACCCTGCGGGCATATCTTTATGCCCAGAGCAGGGCAACAGGAAAGAAACACCCTGCGGGTATCCCTATATGCCAAAAGCAGGGCAATATTAAGGAAAGGATATGCCTATGAATTTCAAAAACTACAAAACGATTCTCTTTATCGCCGCCGCTGTCGCCTTTTTGGGAGCGGCGGTTTTTTGCGGCTTCAAGATTTACAGCCATTACCAGCAGATAGACGAGCAGACCGAAGCCTTTGCGGAGATTGCGGAGGTCGTGGAGAACGCCGAGCCAGAGGAAGAACCGCCAAAAGATAAGGATGAGCCAGTCAGTGAGGGTGAGGATATACTGGCGAAGTATAAGGAGCTGTATTTGCAGAATGAGGATATGATAGGGTGGATTAGCATTGACGGCACAACTGTCAACTACCCTGTCATGCAGAGTAAGAATAACCCGAATTTCTATCTGAAGCACAACTTTGAAAAACAGTACAGCGATTTGGGAGTGCCTTATATCCAAGAGGACTGCGACATTTTCACAAGCGACAATCTGGTTATCTACGGACACCACATCAAAGGCGGCAGGATGTTCGGGGCGTTGGAAGATTATAAATCCAAGAGCTTTTATGAGAAGCATAAGACCATCCAGTTTGACACCCTCACAGAGCAGGCGGAATATGAAATCATCGCCGTGTTTAAGACCGTGGCGTACAGCTCGGAGGGCTACCGCTATTATGATTTTGTAAATGCGGAAAATGAAAAGGAATTTGACGCTTATGTCGGGAAGTGTAAGGAGCTTGCCTTATATGATACGGGCGTGACCGCCAAATATGGGGATAAACTGATTACGCTCTCCACCTGCGAATACTCCGCACAGAACGGCAGGCTCGTAGTCATGGCGAAAAAGGTAAATTAGCATGACCGCAAAACCCTCTGGGAAAGGAGGTCGGTTTTTATGGCTGATATAAAGACCAGAGATGCGGTCAAAGGCACGATTAAGACGTTGGACAAAGCCGCCATCGCAGGGGAACGCATGAAATCCGCCTACGCCAAGACAAAGGACAAGGCGGAACAGGGCTATTATGCAGAGGAAGATTCCCCTGCGGAATATGCCGCCGATAAGTTCTCCCATGCTTCGGGGCGTATCAAGGACGAGGGCATCCATCAATTCAATAAACAGGGACAGAAAAACGTACAGACCACAAGGGAGAACATCGGCAGGGCAAAGGATAAAATCGCAGATTTTAAGGCGAAGCGGGCAAAGAAAGCCGCAGGGCAGAAAACCATGCGGAATAAGGCGGCACAAGGCGGCATGGATACAATGGGACGGGGCGGCTTGCAGGATGTTCAAGGGACTGCAAGCCGTCCGTCTGTTTCTTCCCCTGCCAAGACTGAAATGCCGCAGACAGCACAAAACCCGCTGATAAAGACCAGACAGCAGGGGAAACGGACAATCAAGACCACCGCCAGAAATGCGGAGAAAACCAAAGGCACGGTCAAGGCGACAGAAAAAGGCGTGAAAACCGCAAAGGCGACCTCTAAAACGGCGATTAAGACTACGGAGCAGACTGCAAAGGCGGCACAGAAAACGGCGAAAGCATCTGCCAAAGCCGCCCAGAAAACGGCACAGACGGCAAAAGCCACCGCAAAGGCGACAGCCGAAGCAACGAAAGCGACAGTCAAAGCCACCGTTGCTGCGGTCAAGGCAATCATAGCGGGGACGAAAGCTCTGATTTCCGCCCTTATTGCAGGCGGCTGGATTGCCGTTGTGATAATCCTAATCGTTATCCTGCTTGGGTGTGCCGTTTCCCTGTTCGGCGGCGGCAGCGACAGCACATCCTATACCCCCGTCAGTGCGGAGGTGGAAGCCTACACGCCGCTGATACAGAAATATGCCAAGCGGTACGGCATCCCCGAATATGTGGAGTTGATTAAGGCGGTGATGATGCAGGAATCTGGGGGAAAGGGCAGCGACCCGATGCAGGCAGCGGAGGGGAGTTTCAACAAGAAATACCCCCATGAGCCGAACGGCATCAAAGACCCAGAGTATTCCATCGAGTGCGGGGTGCAGGAACTGAAAGCCGCACTCACGTCCGCCGAGGTGGAAAGCCCGATTGACATGGAGCGTATCAAGCTCGCCCTGCAGGGCTACAACTTCGGCAACGGCTATATCTCATGGGCAAAGACCAACTACGGCGGCTATTCCTACGCAAATGCGGTGGAATTTTCCGCTATGCAGGCAAATAGGCTTGGTTGGGAAAAATACGGCGACACGCAGTACCCCGCCCATGTGCTTCGGTATTACCCATACGGTCGGGCGTTCACAAGCGGCGGCAACCAAGCCATTGTGGAGGTTGCCTTGACACAGCTCGGCAACGAGGGCGGCGAACCTTACTGGAGCTGGTACGGCTTCAATGGGCGTGTGGAATGGTGCGCCTGCTTCGTGTCGTGGTGTGCCGACCAGTGCGGCTATCTGGAAAGCGGCATCATCCCGAAATTCTCCCTCTGCTCGGACGGCGTAAACTGGTTCAAAGGAAAGGGACAATGGCAGGATAAGAACTATGAGCCGCAGACAGGCGACCTTATTTTCTTTGATTGGGGGCATGACGGCTCTATCGACCATGTGGGAATCGTGGAGAAATGCGAGAATGGAACGGTCTACACCGTGGAGGGCAACTCTGGCGATGCTTGCAAACAGCAGAGCTATCCAGTCGGGAGCAGTTCTATCTACGGTTACGGATGCCCTGCCTATTGATGGCAGGATGGGCGAAAGAAAAACCAGAGGTTAATCCTCTGGCTGCTCTTTTGCCTTACATAAGGCGGCTGCAGTCGCTTCAAGAATGGACAAATCTCTGTCGCTCAATTTATCCAGAAGCACATCCAAGCGTTTCCGCACGGCACTTTTAACATCTTCTTTCTATGGAAATATGTACGGGTCGATAGGCATATCGAATATTGTTGCGATATATGCCAAAAGTCCGAGGCTTGGGTGTTTCCCTTCCAGCTCGATTGCTTGGAGATGCCGTGGCGTAATGTCAAGCGTTTCCGCTAATTTCTCCCGTGTTATCTTTTGGGCTTCACGAAAAGTTTTGATGTCAAGCCCCATCGGAGTGAAGTCAAATCCGTATCTGTTTTTCTTGTTCTTTTCCATTTCCATATGTCCACCGCCTGTTCTGAATTTTATTATGTTCCATTTTACAGAGATAGAAGTTCCTATTAAACGAGATAGAATCTCTACATATAGGAACTACAAATGCTATATTAGAGAGCAAACAGTCCTGAATTATTGAGTTTAAAAGTAAAAGGTGGATGTTATAATTTCCTCATTGAAGCGATATTGGCAGGTGTGATATAATGTATCGTAATATAACTATTTTGTGCATCTACAAAAAGTGTAGTGAATAACACCGTCTTTCAGATAATGGAGGCTCTCGGCTATGATATTGAGATTACTTATGTGAAAAGAGAAAAATAGGATAAAGTGGTTATAAGTTATGAAAGAAAATATGTGTTTGATATAGGAGGTATTACAGATGGATAATGTTAAGGATGAAGTATATCTTATTGTCGATAAATATGATGAAGAGGTGATTACTCTATTAAAAGAGAATTTGAGTGAATATGAAATCCTTGAAGAGGAGAGTTTTGTGGGTGAAGCCACAATTGTTTTTATTGTTACATCAGTTATAGCATTAGCTAATTCAAAATCGGTAAAGGCTATTATAGAAGGATTGTTTGAAAAAAATCGTATTAAAATAGAGTACAATGGTCTCAAAATTGAAGGTTCCTATGAGAATGTCCAAGAAACAATCAAAAGGATAAAGAGAGAGGAACGTTTGGATGGTGAACATTGATAAATATCTTACAAGATATAATCTTTTGCATGAGCCACAGTATGCAAGGTTTAAGGATGTATTTGTTGAGTTTTATCGGGCACAAGAAAATAGATATAAGACTTCAATTAAAGAAATATACAGTACCAGAATTTTCCCTAGTAGAGTTAAAGCAAATGGTAAACATTATATTATTGTTGATTATCATTTTGCCAATATGTTTAGTTATTATTCTACATTTTATCTATGTTTTAGTAATCAATTACCATTTGAACTTGATAAAGAACGTGTTAAATTGCTTATTAAAAACTTGATTATTCTGTCACAAGCAAGTCTTCAAGAGGATATTCCAAGTTTAGCATTGAGTTTTGCAGAAGAATATATTCGAAACGGGGAAATTTTTAAAAAATATGATTCATTACTCGATTTAGAGAATAAAAACCATATTTTAAATCGGGTTGAGATATTCGCAAATATGTTCACAATCTACCATGAGGCTGGTCACATTCGTTATAATGAATTAGAAAATTCGGAGAATGGCTACGGGGATTTTGTGGATTATTTAGAATGGTGGTGTTCATGTGTCGACACAACATTCTCCCAAAATCCGGTTGAATTAAAAAGGGTTTTTGAAAAAGATGAGCAACCAACTTTAGAAGAATTATATTGTGATTTACATGCAGTTGTAGGTATTATAGACGATGTAAAAAAAGTATGTCATAATAATCTCTCAGATTATGAAATGGCAAGATTGACAATAGATTCAATTATGTTAGCTGTCGAGTTTCAAGGATTGCTTATTCAAAACAGGCTACAATGGAAAAGGATGTATTATTATTACAATAATATGTATGAAAAAGAAGAACGAATGCAGTTAGCAATCCGAAGAGAGTTTGATCATGACCAAATTCGATTTTCATCATTATTACTTATAGCAACACATAGTGTTGGACAAGAATTTAAAATTGATAAATGGATTGATTTATATAAGGGGTCAAACGTGTTTGATGAAACATCAATTGAACTACTTAATGATTTTTCTGAAAGAATAATGGAACGAACCAGATGGAATGAACTACATTATTCTGAACAAGAAATGAGTAAAATGAGAAATTTATTATTGAGATGGGTATAGTTTTGGCAAACGAATAAATATCAGATTCATTATTTGCGATGGCAATGACAAATGCTATATAGGAGAATAAATGGAACTGAATTATTGAGTTTAAAAATAAAAAGTGCTATAATACAGAAAGTAGTGTTAAAAAATGATAATAGAGCAGATATGGATTATCTGTTTTTGCTCGAAATTTAGATGAATAATGTATTATTTGGAGGATATTATGTGTAGGAATAAAAAAAGAAAAAATAAAGGTTTACTCCATGCAAAGCCAGTGTAATAAGCGACATTTGCATGGAGGAATATAAGTCGCTGATGTAGAATATCTGGCTTTGCTGCTTGACATTAGAACCTAAAAATACACATTTCAAGTGGTCTTTAGGAGAATCAAGGAGGAAGCCTGCGTATGAAATATGTGAATGCAAATGACATTCTCCCCGACATACTGATTGAGGAATTACAAAAATATGTCCAAGCAGGATATATTTATATTCCAGTTAAGGGCGAACAGCACAAATCTTGGGGTGAATTGTCTGGTTATCGGAAAGAGCTTGAAAGACGCAATAAAGTTATCATTGAAGAATACCGCAGAGGTGTTTCTATTGAGAAACTTGCGGACAAATATTATCTTTCGATATATGCTATAAGAAAAATAATATATCAGAAATAATTGGAGAGGGCTGCTGTACCAATGGCGGCTCTCTTTTATACTGATTATTTCTGCATCATTCTATGTATTGAGGATGTAACAACGAAAGGGTAAAATTACGGTGTATTATGTATTGACAGGAGGATAACAAGATGGCAGATTTGCAAAAAATATTTCCGAGGACAGGGGATACACAGACTGTTTATTTAAAGAACGTAGTCACGAATCCCAATATTGAGATTGGCGATTATACGATGTATAACGATTTTGTAAGTGACCCTGCGGAATTTGAGAGAAATAATGTACTGTACCATTATCCAATCAATCACGATAAGCTCAGGATTGGAAAATTCTGTTCGATTGCTTGCGGGGCAAAATTCCTTTTCAATAGCGCAAACCATACGATGGCTTCCTTATCAACCTATCCGTTTCCATTGTTTTTTGAGGAATGGGGGCTTGAGAAACAGAGTGTCACAAAAGCTTGGGATAATAAAGGAGATATAAACATCGGGAATGACGTATGGATTGGATATGAAGCGGTTATTTTAGCAGGCGTGACAGTTGGAGACGGAGCAGTGATTGGAACCCGTGCGGTTGTCACGAAAGATGTGCCGCCCTATACCATTGTGGGCGGCGTCCCTGCAAAACCAATAAAAAGACGCTTTTCTGATGATAGAATAGAACAGTTGCTTAAAATGAGATGGTGGGACTGGTCGGAAGAAAAGATTGCAGGGAACATAAAGGCGATACAGTCGGGATGTATGGAACAACTGAAAGGGGTGTAAATATGTGTACAAGGTTTGTATATAACGGAAATGATACCGTCGTTGGATTTAACTTTGACATCGACCTTTCCGTGTGGACGCATACAGTCATCACAGAAAAAGACAGATTTTTCATCGGGATAAAAATGCCAGACAATCAGTACCATTCTTTTCATGGAGTAAACAGGAACGGGAATGTCGGGACGCTGCTTTATGTAAATGGAAACGAAAAGGGAAGGTATTCTGCTGGTGCAGGGTGTGTTGCAATTTCTGATTTGACGGAGCAGTACGTCAAAGGAGAACTGTCATTTGACGATGCCTGCCGCATTGTAAAGAACCAAGAAATTGTATATGCCAAAGATGCTACTATGCAGGCGATGTTTTCAGACAGGAAAGGGCGTGTGCTAATCATTGAGCCAGGGATTGGACACCGTTTTGAGCAGAAAAGATATTCTCTGATAACGAATTATTCCATACTCAATCCAGAAATGACCAGACCATATATTGTGTCTGGAGATGACAGGTTTGAAAGGGCAAAGGAACAACTGGAAAAGCAGAATGATAATTTTTCAGTTACAGATGCTTTCAAAATCTTAGAATCTGTTCGGCAGGAGGGAATATGGGCAACGAGGGCTTCTTTTGTATATTCTGTTAAAGCACATAAGGTTTTTTATGTGTTAGATAATAGGTTTGGAGAAATAAAAGAATTTCAATTCGATATGCGGACAAATTCTTAAATCCTAATTGTATAGAAATCATTAGCGACAGAGAGCGATAACAAAAATGGATGGCAGTCAGATAAATTCTTCTTGACTTTTACTATTATCAATAGTAATATTGATGATAGTAAAAACGGAGGTGAGAATATGTCATCCATAGATTTGGTAATTCTCGGAATTGTTATGGAGAAACCGCAGAGCGCATACGACATCCAGAAAGATGTGGAATACCATCATCTTTCAAGATGGACAAAGATTAGCGTCCCATCCATTTATCGGAAAGTGCTTCAAATGAATGAGCAGGGCTATTTAGAGAGCAGTATTGTGAAAGGGGATAAGTTTGCTGATAAAGCAGTGTATTCCATCACAGATAAAGGGAGGGCGTATTTTGGGCAGCTTATGGAAACTTACGCAAGCCAGAAAGTCCCATTGCTGTTTGACTTCAATGTTGTCATTACAAACTTAAACAAAATGGAAAGGGAAAAAGCAATAGATTTGATAAAGAAGCTGCGGGACAATCTTACGGCTTCAGCAAAATCCATTGACGAATATGCCGCCAGCTATCCAGATATTCCATTGGGTGGGAAAGCGATTTTTGAACAACAGCGTTTGTTATACCAATCCCTGTTAGAATGGCTTGATAAATTTGAAAGCCAGTTTAAAGGGAGTTGATGGTATGGCAATGAAAAGCAGCTTGACAATTCTGTTTGAAAATCCCTTTTGGATTGGATTGTTTGAGCGTATAGACGGTGACAAATATGAGGTTTGTAAGATTACGTTCGGCGCAGAGCCGAAAGATTATGAAGTGTATGATTTTCTGCTCAAAAACTGGCATAAGCTAAAATTCAGCCCGCCAGTTAAAACAGAAAAAATCGAAGAACGAAAAATCAATCCCAAGCGTATGCAGAGGGAAATCAACAGCCAGTTGGAAAACAAGGGCATTGGAACGAAAGCCCAACAAGCCTTAAAGCTCCAACATGAACAGGGAAAATTGGAACGTAGAGTTAAGTCCAGAGAACAGAAAGAAGCAGAGAAAGAGCGGCAATTCGCTCTGCGGCAGGAAAAGAAAAAAGCAAAGCACAGAGGGAGGTAATGTTCTGATGATAGCAAAAGAATGGGTGCGCTGCCCAATTTGTTCTAATAAGACCCGTGACAGGATTAGGGAAGATACGGTATTGATAAATTATCCATTGTACTGCCCGAAATGCAAGCAGGAAACATTGATTGAAGCGAAACATTTAAAAATAACAGTCATCAAAGAGCCAGACACACAGATGCAGAGCCGATGAACTTGTGGGAAAACCTCACAGCTCATCGGCTCTGTTTGTCAGAAAGATAAAAATTTAGTCGTTGTCTTTCGTGCTTATTTCAGCAGTTTTTCTCTGCATCTCATTCAACTTTTTGTGGAGCGGTATCGCCATGAATACCGTTATGGCTGCGGAAAGCACATCGGCAATCGGCTGGGCATACATAATTCCATTTATCCCCCAGACCATCGGAAGAAGCAGGATAACGGGGATAAAGCAAATCCCCTGCCTGCAAGCTCCGAGGATAAAGCCTTCTCTGCCTTTTCCCAGAGCAAGGAACAGGGAAGAATACACCGTATAAAATCCAAAGAGCATAATGGAAATGCCGTTTGCCCTCAAAGATGCTGCCCCGATGCGAATCATCTCGGAATCGCCCTTTGTGAACTGGGAAACGATAGCCGTAGGGAACAGAGCCAGTATCACACCGAAAATCACACAGAAAGCCGTAGACCATAGGATGGAAGTCTTGATTGCCTCACGCAGACGGTCAAACTTCTTCGCCCCGTAACTGTACCCTGCAATGGGCTGAAAGCCTTTGATGAACCCGAATACGGACAAGCTGCCCATTGAAATAAGGCGGGTGACAACGCCCATGCCTGCAATGGCAGAGTCCCCGTAATCGCCAGCGGCATTGTTGATTAAGGAAATGGACACACTCGTTAAAATCTGGAATACCAATGTCGGGATGCCGATTTTGAAAATTTCAGACATAGTTTCTTTTGTATATGTGCAGTCCTTAACCCGAAAATGGAATACGCTTTTTTTCCGAAAAATATAGGTCAGATATACGCAGGTTGAAACGATTTGTGAGATTGCGGTCGCTATCGCCGCTCCCGCCACGCCTAAGTCAAACACATAGATAAACAGCGGGTCTAAGGCGATATTGAGTACCGCACCCGTCAGCAAGGCACACATGGTTGTTTTAGCTGCCCCTTCGCTAGTCACAATGTTATTCATCGTGACATTGAATACATTGAAGATGCAGGAAACAATGTAAATGCCTGCGTATGTGGCGGCAAAGGGGAGGATGCTGTCGGTTGCCCCCAAGAGCTTCAGTATGGGATGCAGGAACACCATAGAAAAGATAATGATGACCGCTCCTACGGATACGCTGCTGTATAAAGCGGTACTTGCCACTTTATCCGCATTTTCCTTATCTCCACGACCTAGCAATCGGGAGATGTAAGAAGCCGCACCGTTACCGAACAGCAGACCAAGACCGACAACGACCTGTCCGAGCGGATAGACCACGGAGATTGCCCCCATCTGGCTCTCCCCTAACCCGCCGACAAAGTAAGCGTCAACAAGGTTGTAGAAAGCATTTACCAACATGCCAATCATTGTTGGGATGCCCATTGCTAAAAGTGCTTTTGGTATGGATGTGCTGCCGAGCAGCTCCATCTTTTTACTTTGACTGTTCATTTTAAACTCCTTTCTCTTGACAAATAGTGTTGTTTATACTACTATAAAATATAGTAATTGCGTTGCGGAAATTATAATACTATAATTTATAGTAGTTGTCAATAGAAAAAGGAGGGATTTTAAATGGCAACCATTGACTTGATTGTATTGGGAATGTTGAAACGGGAATCCTTGAGTGCATACGATATTCAGAAACTGGTGGAATACCGCAACATTTCAAAGTGGGTAAAAATCAGCACACCATCCATCTATAAAAAGGTTATCCAGTTGGAAGAAAAGGGGCTTATCACAAGCCGCACGGAGAAAGAGGGAAAAATGCCCGAAAAGGCAGTATATTCCTTGACGGATGCAGGAAATGAGGAATTTGAGAAACTGATGCTCGAAATATCCTGCAAGCCCATTAACATATTCTTGGATTTTAATGCGGTCATTGTTAATTTAGAAAGTATGGAAAAAGAACAACAGAGGGAATGTCTGGATAACATTGAGAGTAATATCAATGTGCTGAAATTCTATCTTGAGGAGAACGTAGATTTAAAAGAAAATGCCCCCGATATTCCTGCCACGGGCATGGCGGTTCTGCATCAGCAATTTCGATTAGTGCAGGCAATCGAAGAATGGATAAGGGCATTGAAAGAAGAATTGTTGTAAATGTGGATGGTTTAAAACATAGCAAGAATGATGAAAAGATAGAAAACTCCTTGTGCTACAATATCTCATTGAACCCCAGCTTTGACATTTCGTAATGTTTAAAAAATGCGGGTGAAGACGAGGAAAGGAGGTTACAAAATGCAAGGTCAGACAGTACGCATTGTTTCACAGGCTATCCGCTATATCGAAGAACATCTGCATGAAAAGATGGATTTAGAGATGGTGGCATCGGCACTGCACTATTCCAAATACCATTTACATCGGATTTTTACAAAGACCGTCGGCTTGACTATCCATGACTACGCAAAACGGCGGCAGCTTACAGAAGCGGCAAAACTTCTGGTGTTTTCTGCAAAACCGATTATCGAGATTGCCCTTATGAGCGGGTATGAAAGCCAGCAGGCATTTACAGATATTTTTAAGGCGATGTATAAGACTTCCCCTGCGGAATTTCGGGAAACGGAAAATTTTTACCCGTTACAGCTTGAAATCTATCTGAAGGAGGAGCTTGTAAAAATGGATTTGACAAAAGACAATATAAAATTTGCCACGCCCGAAGATGCGGATGACTGGATGGAACTGGTAAGCCTCACGGTTGACGGCTACCCATGTCTGGATAAGAAAGATTACGCTGCAAACCTGCATCAGTATATTGCGGATAAAAAGGCTCTAATATTGCGGGATGGCGATATGGCTATTGGCGTGATGGGTTTTTCGCCAGACACAGGCAGCATAGACTTTCTGGCTGTCCATCCGCAGTATCGGCATCTTGGCATTACAAAGCTGTTCCTTGATAAGCTGGCGGAGGAACTGCTTTGCGGGAAAGAGATTACCTTGACGACATACCGTGCAGGCGATAAGGCAGATACGGGCTGGCGGGAAGAATACCGCCGTCTTGGATTTGCAGAACGGGAACTGCTTGTGGAATATGGCTACCCGACGCAGCGTTTCGTGCTTCCACCGAAAAACAAGGAGGAATCAGAGAATGACCGAAGCACAGAAAACCCCGTTAGCAGAGAGCTTTAACGCCTTATCCCTTATCCGATTTGCTTTCCCAAGCATGGTAATGATGCTGTTTATGGGATTATACACCATTGTAGACACGATTTTCGTAGCAAGGTTTGTAGACACGAATGCCCTGTCGTCCATCAATATCGTCTGCCCCGTCATCAATCTGATTGTCGGTCTGGGGACGATGCTTGCGACAGGAGGAAGTGCGGTTGTTGCGAAGAAAATGGGGAATGGAAACACAGAGGAAGCCAGAAGCAATTTTACTTTGATTGTCGTGGCAGGGGCGGTTATCGGTCTGCTGATTACAGCGGCAGGTCTTTTCTTTTTGGATGAAATCATCTGGGGTTTGGGTGCAAGTAAAGTATTGTTCCCATATTGCAGGGATTATCTGACGGTACAGCTCATTTTCGCCGCCTTTAACATGATGCAGGTGCTGTATCAGAATCTGTTTGTGACGGCGGGGAAACCGACATTAGGCTTAGTGCTTGCTGTTCTGGCGGGGATTGCCAACATTGTTTTTGATTATGTTTTTATTGTTTTGCTGCAAATGGGAATCAAAGGGGCTGCTATTGGGACAGGCATCGGATATATGATACCGTCAATCATCGGTACAATATTTTTTCTGATGAAAAGAAGTGAATTGCATTTTTGCAAGCCTAACATGGACGCATCTGTTCTGTTGAAAAGCTGTTCCAATGGTGCGTCGGAAATGGTAAGCCAGTGTTCGACTGCCATAACGACATTTCTGTTTAATGTAACAATGATGAAGCTGTTAGGCGAGGACGGCGTAGCTGCCATTACGGTACTCATCTATTCGCAGTTCCTCTTAACAACGCTTTATATTGGCTTTTCTATGGGAACAGCCCCCGTCGTAAGCTATAACTATGGGAGTGGGAATGTAAAACAGTTAAAAAAGACCGTCCGTATTTGTTTCTGCTTTATAGCGGGGATTTCCATATTTGTATTTCTGCTTTCTTTGCTTGGCGGAGAAAGCATTGCAAAGGTATTTGCCGAGGATAACAGGAATGTTTTTGAGATTACAAAGAATGGATTTGTCATTTTTTCATTCAGCTTTCTGTTCTCTGGGTGCAATATTTTTTCATCTGCATTATTTACGGCATTATCCAATGGGAAAGCGTCTGCAACCATATCTTTCCTGCGGACGTTTGGATTTATTATGGTGTTCCTTTTGGCATTGCCGAGATTTTTAGAGGTAACGGGCGTGTGGCTTGCAGTACCGCTTGCGGAGCTTTTCACGCTTATACTGACGGCATATCTGATATGCAGGCATCGGAAACAATACAATTATTTTTGAAAGAAAGGCAGGCAAGAAATTGAAACAGACAGAATGGATATTATGCCCTGTCTGCGGGAGCAAAACCCGTAGCAGAATAAGGGAGGATACTATTCTGATAAATTATCCTCTCTACTGCCCGAAATGCAGGCAGGAAAGATTGATAGAAGTGAAAAATCTGCATGTGACAGTGGTTGGAAATGAATGAAAAAACGATATTTAGGAGAAAGAAATGATACGACCATTAGGAGAAAAGGACTTTGATACGGTATGTGGCATTGTGAATGAGAACTGGAAAAATGTTTATTCTGGATATGTCAATCCGCTGCTGCTAAATTCAGATGGATGTGCAGCAAGGACACGCCAATTAAAGACAGATTTTGTCGCTCGCAGACTGTCAGAGTATGTGTGGGAGGAAGAAAACCGAGTGTCGGCAATGTTGTCTTTTGGAGATACAGCAGATGCGGATATGGCAGGGGCATTTGAAATCTGGCGTATTTATGTTGCTTCCCAATTTCAAGGGAAAGGAATTGGGAAAATGCTGATGGATTTTGCCGAGCAAGAGGCGGAGGAACAAGGGTATAAAGAAATTGTGATATGGGCGTTTAAAAATAACCATCATGCGGTTTCCTTTTATAAAAAAGAGGGTACAGCATTGACAAAGAAGAATATTTAAGTGAGCCGTATTTTTCAATGGGAATACGGTTAAAGAAGAATATAGGATAGAGCCAGACACATAGATGCAGAGCCGATGAACGTGTGGGAAACCATAGTTTGTTGGCTCTGTTTTTATACAAGCGTAACATCTAATTAAATTATGCAATACCTCTTATATAAGATATACAATTTCCTATTATGAGAGATAAAAACTGAAAATTTCATAAAAATAGGATTTGACAAACTGCTGGTTTTCATGCTAAAATTATTTGCACTAATTTTAAAGGAGAACAGTTTCATGAGCTTTTACATCACAAACGAACTTCCGCCTAAAAAGAAAATCAGCTCTGTACAATCAAATCCGATGAAACATTGTACAGAGTATAGCGTAATATAACACGTTAGGATTTCATCGGGAAATACAGCAGTACATGAGAGGGATTTTATATCTTTTTCATATATTGTTTCTTTTCCCGTACAAATTTGTGTTCAGCAGGCTATGGACAGTGTTTTGTCCGTAGCCTTTTGTTGTATATGGGCTGTTTCCTACAAGCGGTTTGTGATGGAACGGATATAGCAGAAGGCATGATACCAAAAGTATCTGACTTCTGCTATTTTTTTGCCCATTTTGGAAAATCAGACAGGAAAAAGAGAGGACAATGATTATGAGTTTATTAGAAGTTACGGGATTAACACATTCTTTTGGAGAAAACTATCTGTTTAAAAATGCAGATTTTACATTGAACAAAGGGGAGCATATCGGGATTGTCGGTCAGAACGGGGCAGGGAAAAGCACGTTTATAAAGATTTGCACGGAGCAGCTTATCCCCGACTCTGGCAGGATAGTATGGCAGCCGAACACAAAAATAGGGTATCTCGACCAGTACGCCCAAATTGAAAAAAGCGTGGCGATGAGGGAGTTTCTGCAATCCGCATTTTCTGGGCTGTATGAGATAGAAAACAGGATGAATGAGCTGTACTGCCAGTCTGCGGATGGGGATATGGCGAAGCTAAGTACGGCGGCAAGGTATCAGGAAGAATTAGAACGCAAGGAGTTTTATTTGATTGACACAAAGATAGAACAGGTGGCAACAGGTCTGGGTTTAACTGCAATCGGGTTAGACAGACCGATTGAGCAGATGAGCGGCGGGCAGAGGGCAAAGGTCATACTGGCGAAGCTGCTGCTTGAGAAGCCAGATATTTTGCTTTTGGACGAGCCGACGAATTTTTTGGATAAGGAGCATGTTACATGGCTTGCCGAATATCTTTCCAGTCTGCAAAACGCTTTTCTGGTAGTATCGCATGACTATGGCTTTTTAGAGAAAATATCCACAAGGATATGCGACATTGACAATGGGAAGATTACAAAATATTTTGGCACTTATTCAGAGTTCACGAGAAAAAAGGCATTGCTCCGTGAGGATTATATTAGACAGTATGCCGCACAGCAGAAAACCATCAAAAAGACGGAAGAATTTATCCGCAGGAATATTGCGGGGAGAAAGTCAAAAATGGCTCGTGGCAGGCAGAAACAGCTTGACCGAATGGATAAGATGGAAGCTTTGGAACAGAAAGAAATCAAGCCACATTTTCGGTTTGCGGCTCTCCCGCTGACTACGACAGAGCATCTAAAAGTAAAGCATCTGGATGTTGGCTACCACTATCCTGTTTTGTCAGACATCAGTTTTTCCATAAAAGGGGGAGAAAAAATTGTTATGACGGGATTTAACGGCATCGGCAAATCCACCCTGCTAAAAACGCTTATCAGCCAAATACCCTCATTAAGCGGGAGTTTCCGTTTTTCGGAGCAGGTAAAGATTGGGTATTTTGAGCAGGAGCTGGCATGGGCGGATATAGAAAAAACGCCCATTCAGATTGTTTCCGATGCTTACCCGTCGCTTGCGATAAAAGACGTGAGAAAGCGTCTTGCAGGCTGCGGCATCTCAAGCAAACACGCTATGCAGGAAATCGGGACTTTGAGCGGAGGAGAACAGGCAAAGGTTAAAATGTGCCTGCTTATGATGAAGCCGTGCAATTTCCTTATCATGGACGAGCCGACAAACCACCTTGATGCGCTTGCGAAAGAATCGTTGAAAACCGCATTGGAGGAATTTGAGGGAACAGTGCTATTGGTGTCACATGAAGAAGCGTTTTACCGTGAGTGGACGCAGAAAGTGATAAATATAGAGAAGAAAATATAGGTCAAAAGCACATTTTGTAAATAGTGCCAGAGGTAAGGGGAAGCCCACCAAATAAAAAAAACAGCGTTTGGTAGGCTGCTTTGCCATGCCAAAAATAAAAGTCCTTCCAAACCTGCTTTAGTTTGGAGGGATTTTTATTGCCTGCAAATAGCAATTTTCATTTACATATATCATATCGGGGATGGGTGGAAAGCCTGTTAAAAAAATCCTTGTCAATGCAAGGGGGCTTTCTACCCAAGAAGTAGAAGTCAAATCTCTACATATAAGAACAATTATATCTATAAACCGTGAGGGCGTGACAGCCTTTGCGGTTTTTCTTTTGTCGTTTTTTGTTAGAACAAGTAGTAAGGCGGTTTCTGGGATTGGATGCCGTTCTCCGCCCGTCAATCTGGATTTCCAAAAAAATTCAGATTGATTGGAGGAAATTACAATGCTTGAAAAGCATCCAAACCGAAAAAAGGACAAGTATAATCCGTACACTTTGACGATAACCGAGGGACATTATTACCTCTCTTTTAAGGACGGGCGTGGAAAGCAGCAGAATATTGAGATTGACGAAATGCTGTACCAGACGTTTGACAGATTTGAGCTTGAGGACATATCCCATCTGAACAGGGTGAGCAGGCACATTGAACACTCCGAGCTGACCGATGAAACGCTGAATGACAGAGCTTTTTATAAGGCAGAACAGATTGAGGATATTGTTTCAGAGAGCATCGAATACGAGCAGCTACATAGGGCGGTTTCCGAACTTCCAGAAGTGCAGCGGCGCAGGCTGAAGCTGTACTTTTTCGGGGAGCTGACCTATGAGCAGATTGCGAAGTTGGAGGGCTGTACGAAAAGGGCAGTTAAATTCAGCGTGGATATTGCGGTTGAAAAGCTGAAAAAGATTTTTAAGATTTTTTAAAATTTACACTACACGCAGCCTTTGGTGAGTGAGCAAACAGGTGAAGGGGTTAAAAAATCCTTTCACCTGTTTTCCTTTATGGCAAAAACGGGACGGCTCTTTGACAACCGAATACCCATTCACCAAATACATTCTCTTTGTGGCTGTAATAAGTGTAAGCGTGTGCAGCGGTACGCCATGACCCGCCGAAAGACGGCAAGCGAAAAATACCGACTGAAAATATCGGGTAGCTCTCGATTCCGCCAAGACCCACAAAGAGGACAATGATACTCCCGTCCAGCCACAGTCCGAGCGGTAACCAGTCCGCCGCAGGCAATGGGGGCGGCTCTGTCAGACCGACAGTTGGGGTGCAACTCCCGTGGCGTCAGTTCGCTGCTGACCGTTTGGTGACTTCCCTTGCGTTATCACGCATCAGCATTTTCGGGGTGTCGGGGACAAATAGAAAATGCTTTCTATCATAAAGCCAGATGCAGGGCGGTCTATTGGAACAGAGTTTGTTTTATGCTCTCCCGACCTCAAATGCTTCCTTGTGTCTGGCTGTTACATAGGCAGGGTATTCCTGCCTAAATTTAGATGGAGGTTATAAAGAATATGGAAAGAACAATCAGGCGTGGCGACATTTACTACGCAGAGCTTAATCCCGTTGTCGGTTCAGAGCAGGGCGGCACACGACCCGTACTTATCATTTCCAATAATATAGGAAACAGGCACAGCCCGACAGTCATTATCGCTGCCATTACGAGTCGAGTGCAGACAAAAGCGAAACTGCCGACACATACCGCCGTGAAAGATTACAAAGGGCTTGATAAGGACTCCATTATCCTGCTTGAGCAGATAAGGACGATTGACAAACAGCGGTTAAAACAGCATATGGGGACAATGCCCACGGACATAATGGCAAGGGTTGACAAGGCTCTTGCCATTAGCTTATCCATGAAGCAGCAGAAAGCGGGGTGTGGCGATGGAACAGAATAGAGAGCAGGATTTTGTACATTACAGCATCCAATTCGCATGTTTGCAGAAGCTGAAAAAAAGAAGTTTAATTACGGTAGATGAATACGAAGCCATCAAGAAGCGGCTTATGAGAGATTACAATGTCGTTACGAACCTTGCGGCTTGACATTCATCAATAAATATTTTGGAGGTAAATCATATGAGCGATGTGCAGGTAATCAAAGCAAACCGTAGTGAAAACCGTATCCGTGGCAGAAAGGTCGAAGTGTTAAGGGTAGCCGCCTATTGCCGTGTCAGCACGGACAGTGAAGACCAGCTCAACAGCTATAAGTCACAGGTCACATATTACACGGATTTGATTAAGAAGAAACACGAATGGACACTGGCGGACATATACGCTGACGAAGCCATAACAGGCACGCAGGTAGCGAAGCGTGAGGATTTTCAGAGAATGATTAACGACTGTATGAATGGGGATATTGATATGGTGATTACAAAATCCATTTCAAGATTTGCCAGAAACACACTGGACACACTGAAATATGTCCGTATGCTGAAAGAGAAAGGCATTGCCGTTTTCTTTGAAGATGAAAATATCAATACCTTAACGATGGACGGCGAGCTGCTGTTGGTGGTACTCAGCTCCGTCGCACAGCAGGAAGTGGAGAATATATCTTCCAATGTCAAAAAGGGATTGAAAATGAAGATGCAGAGGGGCGAGCTTGTAGGGTTTCAAGGCTGTCTGGGATATGACTACCATAAGGATACAAAAAGCATATCCGTAAATGAAAAAGAAGCTGAAATTGTACGGTATATTTTCAATCGGTATATTGAGGGCGCAGGCTGCACGGTCATCGGGAATGAACTGGAAAACTTGGGATACAAGACAAAGTACGGCAGTTCAAAATGGGTACAGTCCACAGTCATCGGAATTATCAAAAATGAGAAATACAAAGGCGACCTGCTTTTAGGAAAGACATTCACGGTTGACCCGATTTCAAAAAGGCGGCTGGAGAATTTCGGGGAAGAAGATAAGTTTTATATCCGTGACCATCACGAACCGATAATCAGTGAGGAAATTTTTGAGGAAGCACAGAAGATACTGGCGAAGCGGAACACAAACCGCAACGTGTATCAAGAGGGGCAGAAAAGGAACAAGTTCAGCAGGAAATATGCGTTTAGCTGCATGATAAAATGTGGATTTTGCGGCGGCACTCTGACACGGAGGAACTGGCACAGCAGCTCCGCATACACTAAGACAATCTGGCAGTGCGTCACCGCTACAAAGAACGGGAAAAGACATTGCCCGCACTGTAAGGGAATCCCCGAAGAAGTGATTGAAAAAGCCTTTGTAAAGAGCTATCAGCTTTTATGCACAGACCAGCAGGAGATTGTCGATGAGTTCCTGCAAAAAGTTGAGGGAATCCTTAATGACGATACTTCTCTGAAGCGTCTGCCTAAGATTGAAAAGGAAATGGCTGACTTACACAGGCGTAAGGAAAAGCTGCTTGATTTAAGGCTTGATAATAATATCGACAGGGATATTTACGAAAAGAAAAACCAAGAGCTGTCCGAGCAGTTGAAGAAGCTCCAAGAGGAACAGGAGCGGTTGATGGAATTGGGCAGGAATCAGGATAACACCAGAACACGGTTAAGGGAGTTCAGAAAAGTGTTAGGTTCTGGGGAGATATTGGAGAGTTTCGACAGGGTGGTTTTTGAAAGCGTGGTTGAAAAAATAGTCATCGGAGGTTATAATGATGAGGGAGTGGAGGAGCCTTTGAAGATAACCTTTGTGTATAAAACTGGTATCCACTCTAATTTTAATGGAAAGGATTTTAAGCCAAAGCGTAAAAACGCTGCGGCTGTACATAATGACGCAGAATTGTGTTCCTATACGAGTGACGAGGCTGAAAAATTGTGTTTACATAGTAGCTCCGACACATGTGGAGACTGTCGTTCTTCTGTCAAGGAAACGTATATAGAGCGCGGAAAATGGCTTAAAACAAGGGGTTTCGCGGAATCTGCCTCATAAATGGCAGGTTCTTCGGAACCCTTTTTGCGTCCTGCGACAATAGCGCTGACTACTGGAAAAGAGGTGGGTGTAACAACAGGACTGCTTTTTGGTGTTGGCGTGACTACAGAACTGCTTTTTTTGAGGGTGTGACGGGGGAACTACTTTCAGATAAAAATGCGGATTATAACTTGACTTCACGAGCTTAAAGAGTGATGTATATAGCACCCATAAGATGTCTTTGGGAATTTCATGAAAGAGAGGTGCTTATACATGCAAGAAGCCGAAAAGGAAAAGATTCTGGAATTGTGGAAGCAGGGCTTCGGAAGTAGTCGGATTGCAAAGACCCTGGGACTGAACACGAATACGGTGAAAACTTTTTGCAGAAGAAATGGGCTCACCGGTGATCGAACGCGCATCCCAACGTTAAAAAAGGACAAAGAGACTGAAAAGCCACGGTGCAAAAACTGTGGCATTTTTATTAGTCAAAAGCCTGGAGCTAAGAAGAGGTTATTTTGCTCAGACAAATGTAGGATGTCCTGGTGGAATGGACATCCTGAGCTTGTGGAGAGAAAAACGAAGCGCATTGTCATCTGTCAGAATTGTGGAAAGGAATTCGCTGTTTATGGAGGTAAAATACGGAAATTCTGTTCGCATAACTGCTACATCGAAAAACGCTATGGAACAGCCAGCTCTGAACTCTGACACATGATTTTTGGCAATCTAAATTTCAAAACGCAAAATTTTATTGACTTTTGAAAAACGAGGTAGTATCATAAAAGCGGTTAATTCTGTTCACTTGTTCAGTTTTTGGAGATAAATGGGTGTAAAAGTATGGCTACTATGAACTACGATAAACTCTGGAAGTTACTTATCGATAAGAAAATGATGAAGAAGGATCTGATTGAGAAGGCTGGTATATCTACGAATGCCGTAGCAAAGATGGGAAAGGGCGGAGATGTCTCTACCAATGTTCTCCGGAAGATATGCTTGGCATTAGACTGCGAGTTGGAAGATATCGTAGAAATTGAACACGATGCAGAATGATGACAGAATCCTTTGGTAGTCCGTTTTTTGGGACACACAAAATGCTACACTTATAACAGGATGTGTGAAGTGTACGAAGCGACAGGAGAATCAAAATGGTTGTTAATAAACATGGCAGCTTTTATTTGAGAAGCGGCTGGGGAACAAAAATCATAGATGCCGTCAAAGAGGACGAAACTATCTTCTCGCCTAATAATGAGCAGGCAGCAGTTGATACTATCGGACTTGGACGAGTGATGATTAGAGCCTTAAGGTATTGGTCAGATGCACTGGGATTGACTGTGGAAGAAAAGAAGCAGGCAGGCATTACCAAGAAAAAAACTGTGCTTTTTGACTTGATTGACCAGTATGATCGCTATTATCAGAGGATGGGCTCGTTGCTCTTGATGCATAGGAACCTTGCGAGAAACAAAGAAGAAGCTACGGCGTGGTATTGGGCTTTCAATGAATTGAAAAACCAGTCGTTTGCGAAGGAAGAGTTTGTCGATGGATTTCATGCGTTCCTTGGAGTTAACGGAGTGAGCGTGAAGAGGGCAGCGATAGAAAAAGAATTTAATTGTTTCAAAAACACCTACATTGGCGATGATAAATTTGACAGAAAGACCATTATGGATGAGGACACATACCCGTTTCTTGCCCCGCTGCATCTTTTGAAGATTAATGACGAGAAGAGGTATGAAAAGGTGCCGGTCACAAAGGCAGAGATGCCTTTGGAAATCCTGCTGTATTCTATTGCCTATGATAACGGGAATGAGACAGACGGATGGGTGCAAAAGCAAATCAGCATTGATCAGTTGATGGAAGAGAAACTTCAAATCGGAAAGTATTACAACATGAGATACTCTAAATTGATTGAAATGTTGATGGAAGCGGAAAATAAGAAAATGTTGATTTTAAGCAATAATTTTGGAAACCGCCATATTGAATTGACGGATTATCCTTATCAGGGTCTGCTTAAACAATATTATGTTGGTGAGGAAAAGTAAGGATGGATTATACAAGCCTAATCAAAAGAAATAAGCAATATAAATATTCTGCGAATGTTTGCTTTGACATTCATAATGCATCCAGACTTTCCGGATTTATCCCAAACGAAACCACCACGGGTATTCTGCGTGAGTATGTCGGGGATATCATCAAAGGCCGTGCGAATACACATTCAAGGATTTTGTATGGTTCTTATGGAACCGGAAAATCTCATTTGCTTACGGTGCTTGGTGCGATTCTTGGGCACATTAATACTGACGGCGAAGAGTTCGAGCAGTTTGCAAAGATGATTGATAAATATGATCCTGAACTCGCAGACGACTTAAGAACATTTGCAAAAGAAGAGCAAGGCTTTCTTGTGGTACCAATTTATACGGATTATCCGGATTTCAGCAATTGCATTGCATATTCACTGAAAAGAGAGCTGGAGTCAAATGACATTGAGGTGACGTTCTCAGGATTCTTTGATGAATCATTGAATTTGCTGAAAAAATGGATGGGCGGAGAAGAGTCAAAGAAGAGGCTTCAGGAGGAGTGCGCTAAGCTTTCCATAGCAGCAGCCGATCTGAAACACGGACTGGAAGCGTATGATTCCAGATATGAGAAGCTTTTTAGAAAAATATATAACGAAATATCCTACGGGGCAGAATTCAATACTACTGCGGGCAGTCTGATAGGAAATCTTGATAAAGCAAATGTAGCTATTGCCGGTAAGTACAGAGGAATAGTCTTTATCTTTGATGAGTTTGGCCGCTATATTGAAGATAACGGGGATGATATCCGCGTAAAGGATATCCAGGATATGGCTGAATACTGCGATCACTCCGATTATGAGAATCACCTCATCCTTGTTTCCCATAAGCAGCTTTCACTGTATACAGATGAGATGAAGAAATCTGTCAGCGATGAATGGAAAAAGGTAGAGGGGCGTTTTAAGCCTACCTCAATCAATATTAAGTATGATCAATGCTTGTCGCTGATAGGAAACATCATACCAAAAACTGGAAGATGGGAGGCTTTTAAGAAGAAATTTGGCAGCAGGTTTAATGAGCTTTACAACCAGGCGTGGGACTTCAAAGGGTTTTTGATGCCTACTGGAAATGATGAAGAGAAAGAAGGATATCTTGAAGACGGATACCCTCTCCATCCTATAACGCTGTATGCGTTGGACCGTCTTTCGAAGAAGGTGGCCCAGAACGAAAGAACCTACTTTACATACCTTGCAGGGGATGAGGATTATTCATTATCTTATCAGCTCCAGCAGTACGATACAAAGGAGTTTCATTTCGTTGGCCTCGATGCCATCTATGACTATTTTGAATTTAACATTCGAGCTTATAAGACCGACGAGTCGTATGAAGTTTATAAGAAACTCCAGTATGCTATAAGCAAGCTTGGCTCAGACCACAAGGGGCTTCCAGCACGGATACTTAAGGCTATGGCGGTGATTTCTATTATCGGGGACAGTTCCGTTATCATATCAGACCGAGAGACCCTGATGAATGTGGTTGATTCTTCGCTGGACGAGCTTTCTGCGGCGATTGATATGCTTGAGCAGAAGAAAATCATTAAGTTTATGCGCCAGTACGGATATTTTGATTATTTCGACAGCAGCATCTTCGATCTTGATGGCATGATTGAGGAAAAGCTTGCCGGAGTTAGCGACGAGATGATAGTGACCGTGCTGAATGATGATTTTTCGGATTTTGCAGTCTATCCGCACGCATACAATGAAAAATTTCATATGAACAGGGTTTTCCTGCCTGTATTCGCCAGGAAGGAGGATCTGAGCCGTCGTGCACCGTTTACCTCAATACCCAGGTATTATGATGGGATTGTGATTTTTGTTTTAGACAACAATGCTCAGATGGAAGAGTATGCAGATTTAAAAATTGCACCGGACAGGGCAATATTGCATGTTAACGGCAAGGCAGGCATCCTTGAGCAGGAAGTGCGCCGATATCTTGCTATACAGTATTACTATTCCAAGAGAAATGAACTTGCCAAGGATGATCCTACAGTTGTGAAGGAGCTTGAGCTTTACATCAATGAGCAGAGAGCAATTATTTCTGAGATGATTCGTAATTGGAGGAACTACAAAGGCAAAGAAATATTTACTGTTTTAAATGGCGAGGTTAGAGAAGTATCGTCCGAATGGGAGCTTTCAAACCTTGCATCGGAGTTGATGTTTGAGTCTTTCTCGCAGACTATAATCGTCAACAATGACATCCTGAACAAGAACAATGTATCAGGAGCAATAAAACAGGCAAGGAAAAAAGCACTGGAAGGCATTATGTCAGAAGGCGATATGTACGCCAATTGCCCGTCGCTTTCTCCAGAGTGTAATATCATTCGTTCTGTTTTATCAATGAACGGGATAGGCGATGATGTCGGAATTTCGGAGAACAGGCTGAATCATCTTGGTGATGGGGTTGTTTCCGGGGAATATGTCATGCAGGAGATTCGGAAGTTTATACACAAAGCCGAACAGGGACAGTATGAGTTAAGCAAGATATATGAGAAGCTGAAGCAGGAGCCGTTCGGGCTCAGGGATGGTTATATACCGGTTCTTCTTGCGTTTGCAATGAGAGAATATCAGAATGTTTCGATATATTTCCACGGGACGGAGCATGACTATACTGAAGAGGAACTGGTAAAAGCCTTATCAGAGGCTGAGAATTATACCATTTACATTTGCAATTGGAATGACGATCAGCAACAGTATATCGAAAAGCTGGAGAAGCTTTTTGAAAAATATCTTACAGGCACCAAGGGAACGAACCGGTTAAAACGGCTTTATACAGCGATGAACAGCCATTATGCTTCGATATCCAAGAGCGCAAGAACTACTGAAAAGTATGTTTCCGCGGAGGCTATGAAATATCGTGACATCTTGAATGTGACACATACGGACTACAACAAGTTCTTCTTCGAAACCTTAACGGAGATAGATGGAGATATTCAGGGCTTGGATGTTCGTATCAAGAATATAAAAATTGAGCTGGAAGCTGTTCCGCAGAAACTGATAAAGAAGACTGAAAAGGCAATAAGGGGCGTATTCGAAATTGATGATGACACCAGTATTGCTCAGGGACTGCTTAAACTATATAAAGCCGAATGGGAAGAGAAAAGCTCAAAAGCGTTTGATTACAGCACGAATTCGTTCCTCGAATATTTATCCGGAATTGGCGATGTGACTGATGATCAGCTGGTGGAGGCTTTGGCAAAGATATTAACAGGTTTTGAAATTGAGTTCTGGTCAGACAGCAAGGTGGATGATTTCACAGATATACTGAGAACAATCCTTACCAAGTTAGATGATTATGAACCAAGTGATGAGCTGGGCGAGGGCGATATCAAGATGACCATTGAGTATGGGCATCAGGCACCTGTAATATCCAGATTCTCAGAGGAAGAGCTTAGTACGAATGGACAGATGATGTTAAACAAGATGAAGTCGACCATAAAGAATTTTGGCGAGTCATTGAGCTATGAGGAAAAGCTGAATGTTATGTCGCTGATTTTTAAGGACATAATTGGATAGAAAGTGATGAGCAATGGTTTACTGGTGTAAAAAATGCGGTGTTCCGATATTTGATAAAGAATTGCATGAGTGTACTTGTGATGGCAAGGTGGTGAAAATTTCAGAGAGCACCATTTGCAATCCGGTCTTTAAACAGGAGAGGAAGCTTCTCAGTAGGATTGCCGGAGAAGACCTTATGGGCAAAGACCTATGGTATCTGGGTGGAAGCAATTATTATTATGATGGGAAAATAAATAGGATTTCATACAGAGATTGGTACAAAAATAAGGAGCATCTTTCATGCGCGGAGGAACTTCGGCAAAATATCGAAATTGAAGATTACAAAGATTACCAAAGGGTCGTTCAAGCAAACGAAACATATATCAAAAACATCGTGTTTGAGGCCGAACAGTATATCCATGAAACAGTGAAAAAGTATCCAATGCCGGAGTATATCCCGACGATTTCTTTTTCGGGCGGAAAAGATTCTTCGGTGGTCAGCCGGATTGTCATGGATACATTGCAGACAGATTCTATAATTCATTTCTTCGGGGACACTACATTAGAGTTTCCGGAGACTTATGAATATGTAAATAACGGATTTAGGAAGGAGAATCCGAGGGTTGCATTGCTGCCTACTGAAACGGAGAATGATTTTTTTAAACTGTGTAATGTTTTTGGGCCGCCAAGTCAACATGAGAGATGGTGCTGCACCATTTTTAAGACCAGCAACCTGAACAAGGAATTTGATAATCTTCCGGGGAAAAGCCTTACATTCCTTGGGATTCGCCATAGTGAATCAGTGGCAAGGTCGAGGTATGAAAGAACACAGGAGGAATCGAAGATCTCTTCTCAGGTCAACGCCATGCCGATAATCACATGGAAGGATTATGATGTTTGGCTTTATATATTGTATAAGAAAATGACCATAAATCCCTGCTACCAGTATGGCTATAAAAGAGTTGGGTGCTGGTGCTGCCCGAATAATTCTGACTGGTCGATGATGCTGACGGAGATATACCATCCGGAGCACATGCAGAGATGGAAGGATATGGTGTATGACTTTGCCCGGAAGACAGGCAAAGAGGATCCTGACGATTATTACGAAGAAGGCCGTTGGCGAACCCGGAGGGGTGCAAGTGGGTTAAAAGTAAGGAATGTATCCATTACTGATACGCCTTGTAATCTTTCGGATAAAGCACGAAATATCATCATTGAGAAAAAAATCTCGAAGGATGTTATTGAGCTTTTCAAGCCGCTTGGAGATTTAAAAATTGTTGAAAAACAGGACTCGACATACATATCTGTATATGACTGCGACAAGTCAAACGAGTATAGAAAAGTATGTGAGTTGATTATTAAGTTTGGAACAAATGTTGTAAAGGTTCTGCCGGAGGACAGAATAGATGCAACCAATCTGGTGAACAGGATAAAATGCCAGATGAGGAAATATCAGTTTTGTATCCGATGCACAGCTTGTGATTCGACTTGCCCTAATGGAGCAATTGATACGATTCATGGCCGGTACCATATTGATGAAACGAAATGTACACACTGCAAACACTGTATCGCCAAATTTTATAATGGCTGTATTATGTGCGATGTGTTATCTGCAAAGAAAGGGTCTTGATGATTTACTTTGATAATGCTGCAACAACCAGAATCAAGCCGCAGGAAGTATATGACGCCGCTCTTGAGTATATGAGAGATATCGGTGTCAGTCCTGGAAGGGGAAGTTACCAGCTCGGCATAGAAGCTTCACGTAGACTTTATTATTCAAGGTGCACCGTAGGAAGATTCTTTGGACTTACCGAGCCAGATCGCATTGCCTTTACAAAGAATTCTACTGAGGCGATTAACTTGCTTCTTAATGGATTGCTTCGAGAAGGCGATCATGTATTGATTTCCTGCTTCGAACATAACGCTGTGCTTAGGCCGCTGGAAACACTTAAGAGAGCCGGGCAGATTGATTATTCCGTGGTGCAGCCCGATGATTTGAATTTATCACCGGAGGAGCTTTATTTAAAGTATGCTACAGATAAGACCAGACTTATAGCTTTTACTCTGGCAAGTAATCTCACAGGCAGGATTGTCTTTAGAGAGGAAGTATTTAAATATTTCAAGGATAAGGGTATAAGCACCTTTGTGGACGCCTCACAAGGAGGCGGGAAAATAAAGCTTTCCATGAGAGGGCAGGGAATAGACTACCTTGCGTTTACCGGACACAAGGATTTGCTTGCCATTCCAGGGGTTGGTGGGCTCTGCTGCGAGATGAGTGAGCTTCCAAGACCGCTGATCCAGGGAGGAACCGGGATACATGGTGAAGAATATGTTAATCCAGATATTTTCCCAGAGGGATACGAAGCCGGAACCTTGAATATGCCGGCGATATATAGTCTTAAAACAAGCCTGGAGTTTATCGAGAGGGAACGAGTTGAGATAGAGCAACGGGAAAATGAGCTTCTCGGCATGTTCCTTGCGGAATTAGATAAGTTGGATGAAGTTACTGTTTATGATCGGGAGACAAGGAGAGTTTCGACTTTCTGCTTCAACATAAAAGGAATTTCATCAGACCGGGTTGTGGCATTCCTTGACAAGAAAGGCATATGTGTCCGGGGTGGAATTCACTGTGCGATTTTAGCACATGAAGCAATACATACTGTACAAACGGGAGCGGTTCGAGTCAGCCTGAATTACCAGAATTCAGAAGAAGAGGTGCAGCTCTTTGTTGCCGCAATAAAGGAGTTGTGTGGATAATGCATATAGTTTTTTACAGCACAAGCAATGTATTCAAGGCAGAAGAACTTTTAACAAATGCAGGAGTTTCTTGCGAAGTGGTTCCGACACCTGTTCAGGATAAAGCTTACTGTGGAGTTTGCATCAGAACTTCAGAGGACAAAGCGCTTGAAATACTGAAAGGCATAGAACTCAAAGTGATAGAGGAGGCATGAAATGTCGTTTAGGGACATTCCTTTGCTTAGATATTACAAGACATACAAGCACAATCTTGTGAGGGAATTCTATACGCCGGTGCTTAAGGAAGCGGTCCTTTATCAGAGGGCTGTTGGCTTTTTTACTTCCGGAGCATTGATCGACCTTACAAAGGGATTGAAGGGGCTGACAAGAAACCAGGGTAAAATCCAGTTCATTGTCTCGCCGAGGTTGTCAGAAGAAGATATCGAAGCTATAAATAAGGGGTATGAACATAAGGAAATAATTGGAAGAGCTCTTATGAGGGATTTCAAAGAACCCGAAAATTACTTTGAAGAAGAGAGACTTAACTTCCTTGCATATTTGATAGAAGAGGGTTTCCTTGATATAAAAGTGGCGTTTACGCCGCCGAGCAAATCCATGGGAATGTTCCACGAGAAAGAGGGGATTGTGACCGATGAGAATGGAAATAAGATTGTTTTTACCGGTTCGCTTAATGAAACGATAAATGCTTTCCATGTTAATTCGGAATCCATTGTTGTGTTTAAGTCGTGGGAAGAGTCGAAAGCGTATGTAGATGAAATACAGAAAGACTTTGAGCAGCTTTGGAATAAAGAGGACGGCGACCTGGAAGTATTGGATTTTCCGGATGTACTCAGGGAAAAATTCAATGTCATGAGGAAGCCGGAATTAGATGCTTTCTTTACAAGGGAAGAGCTGCTGGAGGAAGAAGAATACGATACCCATATAGAAACACCTGATAAGGGGATTCCACATGTTCCCCAAGGATTTGATTTCAGACCATACCAGAAAGATGCAATCAGCAAATGGGCTGAAAACGATTACCGAGGGATTTTTGATATGGCCACCGGTACCGGCAAGACATATACAGGACTAGGAGCGGTAGCTCGGTTGTACGATGATAAAAAAAGACTCGCGATCATAATAGTTTGTCCGTACCAGCATCTTGTTGAACAGTGGGTTGAAGATATAGAACTTTTTAATATGACGCCGACGATAGGATATTCAGCGTCAAAGCAGAAAAATTGGAAAAAGCGGCTGGAAGACGATGTGCTGGATTTTTCGCTCGGAGTCATAAATACATTTTGTTTTGTGACAACAAACGCCACGTATTCTTCAAAGTTTGTTACCGAGCAGATGAAGCAACTGGGGAAAGATACCTTGCTCCTTGTAGACGAGGCTCATAATTTCGGATCACCAAATCTGCAGGCAAGGCTGTATCCCAATATCCAGTATCGGCTGGCACTGTCCGCTACTTTAGACAGGCATGGCGATGAAGAAGGTACGGACGCCCTGAAGGCATATTTTGGAGACAAGTGTATTGAATATGATTTAAAGAGAGCTATCGATGAGAAGAAGTTGACACCCTACTATTATTATCCGGTTCTTATTTATCTCGACGATGACGAGTACGAAAAGTATAAGCAGCTATCATACTTGGCTTCAAAGGAATGTCATAAGGACAAGCATGGCAAGCTGATAATTACGGAAAAAGGGAAACGCCTTCTGCTTCAGCGGGCGAGAGTTGTCGCAGGAGCCAGAGGCAAGCTTTCTAAACTCCGTGAGTTAATGGAGAAATATAAGGATGACACGCACATTTTAGTTTATTGTGGAGTGACGCGAACGCAGGATTTTTCAAACGATAATTCCGAACGGGATGAAGAAGGTGAGAGACAGATTGTTTCGGTATCCAAAATGCTTGGAAATGATCTGGGCATGAAGGTGACTCACTTTACATCAAATGAGTCTGCAGAAGAAAGAGAAGTAATAAAGCGGTGCTTTGCTACAGCTTCTCCATACCAGACGATAATTGCAATTAAGTGTCTGGATGAGGGCGTAAATATTCCGAGCATAAAGACGGCGTTTATACTTGCGAGTACCACCAATCCGAAGGAATACATCCAAAGGCGAGGTCGTGTGCTTAGACTGGCAAAAGACAAGCCGTATGCAGTGATTTATGATTTTGTAACGTTAACAGAGCCAATGGAGGATATAAACCCATATAACCCTGATTTTAATTGCGAGAAAGCTCTGGCCAAAAGGGAACTGCAAAGAATCAAAGAGTTTGGCAAAATAGCTAAAAATGCACGGGATTCCGATGAGCTGATTAATGATATAGAGTCAGCGTTCGGAATAACGGAAAAAGAAACAGAGGAGGCCATCGATGGAGACGAATTCGAATGATAAGCTGGATGAAAAAAAGATCGATACCATCAAGCTGAGGTTGTTGGAGATGGAGTCTGACAATATTGTCAAAAAGGAATCTAATCCGGCAATGATTAACAAGATCCAGAGGATGATTATGACGGAGGTAGAGAAGCGATGATCATAAAAGAAATCGAGATGTATAACTTCCGTCAATATGTCGGGAAGCAGAATATAGAATTCTCTACCGATAAAGAAAAAAACGTCACGGTTTTGATTGGCGTAAACACCTCAGGAAAAACGACAATCATCAGAGCGTTTGAGTGGTGTCTTTATGGGAAAAATGGATTCGAGGATCCGGTTCTTCTCAATAGCGATGTGCGCTCTAACATGCATGTTGGCGATACACAGACGACCTATGTTGCAATTACTTTCATCCACGATGACATGCAGTACATTTTAAAGCGTTCTTTTACGTATGTCTGCAGCGATAGACGGACAGGGAAAAATGGCGTTGAGGTTACGTTAAACAAAAAACCGGATGAAGACCTTACGCTTGAGTATTTGCTTTCTGATGGGCAAACGAAGACGAATGTTGAGAGAAATAACATAGCAGAGTCTATTGACCGGGTACTTCCGATGGACTTATCGGACTATTTCTTCTTTGGCGGTGAGCGAATTTCTGGAATTGCAAACAGAACAGATTTGTCTAAAGCTGTTCGAGGATTGATGAGGCTGGATGTTCTGGAACATTCAAGGGATCATCTTCAGGTGGTGGCAAGGAATTTCAACGGAATGATCGATACTTCCGGCAATGCAGCTGCGCAGAAGGCCAGGGATAGTCTCGAGACCTACCGTAAGAAGAAGGCTATGCTGCAGGACGATCTTCAAAATGCGGAAAGAGAACGGGATTACTGGAATGGAAAAGAGAAGGAATATAGCGTAGAACTTTCCAAAAGTAATGTAGAGCAGGTAAAAAAGGCGAAAAGGGAACGCGACCGCATAGAAAGCACGCTAAAAAGGGAACAAGAACGCCTGGAAGCTTGTAAGAAAGCAATGGTTGCTGCATTTAATATGAAACCATATGCTTTCTTTGGAATGCCTGCCATAAAAAACGCATTAGATATTCTTGAAGCTGTCAAGGATGACACTGAGAGTGTTCCGGCTATGGAACAGGAATCTATTGACTTCCTGATTCATAGAGGGATTTGTATTTGCGGAACCAGGCTTGCTCCCAATACGGCTGCCTACAGGCTTGTCATGGCAGAGAGAAAGAAACTTCCTCCGGAACAGATTGGGACTGTCGTAGGCAACTATAAGAGTAAAGCTGAAGGGTATCTTTCTGGCAGTGAGTCATACTGCGATACAGTTTCTGAAAAATATAAAGATTACAGAGAAACATTACGTAGAATCGGACAGCTTCAGGATGATCTAAAGGCCACATCTGAACAGATAATTGATGATACAGATGCAAAGGCCATAGAAGATAAGCGCCGGGAGGCGGCAACTAAATATAGGGAAGCACTGGATGATTATAATCAGATAAACGCTGAAATCGGCGATTGCGATGGTCACATCAAAGATTGTGAACGATCAATTGAAAAATATGCAAAGAGCAGCAGCAAGAATTCCAGGGTGGCAAGATACATCGCGTATGCGGAAAACGTACTCGCTTGGCTGATTAAGACATATCAGAGCAAGGAAGTGATTGTCCGGGAACAGCTGCAAAACAGAGTGAATGACAATTTCGCACGTATGTATCACGGTGAAAGATCAATTGTTATTGATGATAAGTACCGCGTAAAATACAGCGATGTGACTACGGAGGAGTCTGATGGACTGAAGGCCGTTAAGAGCTTTGCTTTCATAGCAGCTCTCGTTTCAATGGCTAAGGACAAAATTCTTGATGACAATGATATGAAGCTGGGACAGGTTTATCCGCTCGTGATGGATGCTCCGTTTTCAAACGTGGATGAGATCCATATTGACAATATATGCAAGATCCTCCCGAAAACAGCAAATCAGGTGATTATGGCTGTTATGCAGAAAGACTGGGAGTACGCTTTAAAAAATCTTGAGCAGTATGTTGGCATCAGCTACACCATTCTGAAGGATAGAGACAGCGAAGGCAAGGAGATTGATACTTCCACGCATATCAGGAAGGAGGCTTCTCATGTTTGATGGGAATCAGGATTTTTATGGATTACAGGCTAATTATCTGAAAGACCTGTGTGAGCTGCGAGGTAATGTTCCGGACAAAGCACAGCACAATAATTTTAAGATTTTCACTTCTTATGTTGATGCTTATACAGTGTGCCCGTTGATTGGGTATCAGTATAGAAGGAGAATTCCTATGGGTTCCGCCAATGACGGGGATGTCGGTATCCTGTATGAGCAGATATCCAAAAGGAAAAAGGAACTTCGCTTTGTCTATCAGACAATCATGCTGATTGATGAAGATTCGGAGCCGGATGTGGATAAAAGAATCTATCGCGCGTTCAGGCTGTCAGAGACGTCGGAAGATGATAAAGAGCAAATTGCTGAGAATATGAAGATCTTTAATGAATATTTCCTGGGTGGAGTAGATGTTCTGCATGAGCAGTTTGTTGATCGTTGTACAGATGATGATTCCTATCTGAGAAGGATTTTTGATTATGTCAAAAAATTTGACGAGGAGCAGGATGGAGAAGCGTTAAAGGCGAGTATTGATTCGATTTTGAATAAGTGATTGAGGTATGGACATATATTGGGGCAAGGAGGCAGACGCATGCGACGAATTTGCGCAATCAGCATTTGAATACTATTCCGTCGATACGGTAGTTGAATTGCTCCTGCCGACCGGGTTGCTGATTGACAAATCGACTCAGTATGTCGGAAGCTTTGAAAAATACGTATTCCTAAACGGAAATAAAAATGAGATCTATACCAGGCCAGAAATAGATTTCATATCCGAAGTGGGAGATATAATTGTTTTTACAGAATTTCATAAAGATGCAAAGCGCGGAGTTATTCCCTGCAGAGTTATCGCGGTAAAAAATCTGCATTGGGAGACTCTCCGTTTTTGCATCGCATTTACAAAGATAATTAATAAGGCTAGTGACGGTTTTAATATTTGTTTTGTGGCTTCAGAAGATGGAATCATTTTTACGTGCCGGGCATATGATGAGATTACGGCCAGTAATTATTATATTTCTGACATCATTAAGACCGAAGCTCAGATGCAAGAAATTTGCGATAGTTTAATGTATTCGCCGGATTACTCAGGCTTTATAGAGTATTATACATATATCCGGGATAGCATTAAATTTAAAGAGGATACATCAGATCTTATTTTGAAAAGAAGAAACGCCCAGCGATTTTTATATGCGTATATAGAGGGGCTGCAGGAAATAGAATTAGCTATAGGCGTGAGCTTCTCCGGAGAAATAGAAAAAAGTTCCAGGGGTCTTGAGGAACCCTATCAGGAAACATACGCTGACAAGGTGGCAGAGACCGATGAGTATTTGTTTAAGATAGAGCCATCTCAGGTTAACACTATGGAGATGCTCTTTGAGGCAGAGGAAATGGAAAAGCTCGCTGCTGAGGCGGAGCAGCGTAATGAGAATTTGCTTATGCAGCAGGATGAAGATGACTTTGAAGAAACAAGCGACTTGGACGAGGAGACGAAAGCACTGTTGGCGGATCCGGAGTCTTTGATAAAACTTTTGAAGAAGAAACGAGGGATCTGATGGCCGGGTTTGATTTAAAGGAAGGGACATACGAAGAAAGAGAGGTTTCCGAAGATGAACTTTGGTCTGCATTCAGCTGCGTTTTTTCTTCAAGGTCGCGGAATGACTCAAGCTATAAATTTGGATTCCTGAAAGCAATTATCGATAATTTATATAATGTTGATGAGAACTTAAAATTGTCCTTTGACCAGCTTTTTTCTAAATTCGCGGAGATATATTGGAATCTCATACTCAAGTATGGTTTGCGGCAGAAGGCCCGCACTAATGATAATAGGAAATCTTTTATCGAACAGATTTTGCTTGGTGCAAAAGACAAATATGGGATAATTGAAATTATTTCGTATGAGAGCCTTTCGAGCCAGATGATGATTGATATATCCCATCAGGTGAAAATGAAATGCAAAACTTATGTTGTCGGAGCTTTGTTCGAGGATACCAAGCACCTGTTTTATTCATTTTCTAAAAAGGGTGAATGGATACAGATTAATCCGCAAATGTACGAGTTCATCTGCAAGCACAAGGTTGTAATAGAAAAACTGAATTACTATGAATGGGCTCGATTCCTGGAGAAAGTAAACGAGGATAAATCAGCTGATCATATTCTCACCAAAATCGACGAGAGCTCAAAGAGAAATAACCTGTCGTATTACCGGCAGATTCTCTTTGAGGAGTTTGAAAACAAGCGGTGTTTCTACTGTGATAGGTTGCTGGATCCCAATAAGATTGATGTTGATCATTTTGTCCCTTGGTCTTTTATAAAGGATGACAATCTGTGGAATCTGGTTCTGGCTTGTCCGACATGCAACAGATCAAAAAATGATAGGCTGCCGGACGCAGGGTATCTTGAAACACTTATACACCGGAACAGCGAAATACAGACACACGTTCAAACTCATGACATGGCTCACTACCAGCAGCGAATGCTAAGATATGTCTATGGTATCGCAAAGGTGAACGGGTACGACAGAATATGGAGTCCCAGTTCTGGAAAATCAGGGGTGACGGCATGAATAGGACAATCGAGTACTATAATGAAAATGCTCAATCTTACTATGAACTTACAGCGCATGCAAATATGTCGCCGCTTTGCGACAGATTCCTGAGGTATGTGACTCCCGGCGGGAAAATAATAGATATTGGCAGCGGCAGTGGAAGAGATATAAAATATTTCCTGAGCAAGGGATATGAGGCTGAAGGAATAGATGCATCATCTGAACTATGCCGAATATCGAATGAGCATGGGCTTAAAGTCGAAAATCTTACGATTCAAGATTGGAATCCGAGAGAGTCTTATGATGGAATTTGGACGAATGCCTCGCTCGTGCATGTTCCAGTAAAGGAAGTTGAAGATTTTTTCGTAAAAGCCAAGCGCTTCCTGAAAAAAGAGGGGGCTATTATTCTTAAATAACGTGTAGATTGCTAGCAAGCTCATCGGAAGCGCTCGTGTAAACGATGGGCTTGTTTTTTTTGTACAAGAAAAATGTTTTGCAAAACATATTGACAGTTCACGGAAACTAGTGTATTATAGGTTCACAATCGTTGGATTGTGCAGTAAAACTGAATAAGGAGGATGCCTATGAGCGTTACATTTTTAGCAATGAAGGGGCAGATGGGTGACAATGAATACTACGTTGCCACAATCAAGGCCAATACCCTCATTCAAACGGTAGGTTATGCATCTGAAATGGAAAGCTGGCCGGATATGACAGTTGACGAGAGGATGCAGAGAGAATTGAAGGGAGAGCGCATAGCACAGGAGATTGTTCCGTATCTGGCGTCTGACCCTTCCTGGTTTTTCGGGGCGTTGATTATTGATATCTATTCCGGCTGGGAGAATGTGTCATTTCAACCGATTACGGAAGTGGTCGACTGTAAGTATGATACATATAAAGACTCGATGCGGACAGCTGGGTTCCTGACATTGCCGGATGATAAGAGGCTGATAGCCCTGGATGGGCAGCATCGATTGGCAGCGTTGTCAATGGCTATCAGAGGCAAAAACGGTATTCCTGGAAGTGTAAACCTGTCAGAAGCCACTAAGGGAAATCTGGCAAATGCTCATCCTGATATCGGAAAGGCTGATATTACAGTCATGTTCATAAAGCATGGTGATGATAACACGAAGGTCAGAAAAATTTTCAATAAAGTCAACAGGTATGCAAAACAGACCTCGAAGGGAGATAACATCATCACATCCGAGGATGACATGGTAGCCATAATTGCCAGGAGGATGTTCAGCGGCGAAGATGCACCGTTGCATCCAATAGGCGAGCAGGAGGTTGTGAACTGGACATCGAATACGATACCGCTGAGAAGTAAGAATCTCACAACGTTAAGTGCAATATATACGATGTCGGAAATCCTGCTTGCGAAGGAAGGCATAACGCCAAAGACAAGACGGAATGACGCAATGTTGGAAAAGGGACGCGTTATTATGCGGGATTTCTGGAATATATCAATGTCGAGGATAGAAATATTTAAGACATATCAGGAATATGTAGAAAAGAATATTTCTCTCGCAAACTTGCGGAAAGATCACCTCTTGCTCAAGCCGGTAACCCACACTGCGTTGGCAATGGCGGTTTCGATAGCGCAAGAGTACGGTTATGAATATACGGATCTGGTTGACAAAATTAATAAGATAAATTGGTCACAGGAGAATCCTGTATGGTCAAATGTGCTTGTTACCAATAGCATGAACAAGCGTATGATTACAGGATCTCAGGCATTGAAGGATGCCGGAAAAATTATTGCCTATATGCTTGTAGGTGATAAGTTCTCTGACAGGGAAGTCGAAGAAGTCAGGGATATACTTAGAAAAGCGAAAGCTGATGTGAAAAACGAAGACGGTACGCCTTTAGAGGATATCGAGGTTCAGATGCCGGAAATCATATGATAGGAGGTATGTTTTTAGAGGTGGCGAAGCAGAAGATTATAAAATGTCCCATATGTCAAAAGGGCAAGTTTGTAGACATAGATCATTCCAGCGGAAGAAACTCCGTTGTATGCAGCGTCTGCAGGCAATTCATAGTTTTGAATTGGGATGAAATGACGGCAACTGCCGGGGAAAAAATTAAACAAGTAGCAAACTATTGATTTACTGACTGAGCGTAACAGGACGGCATAATGCCAGTCACCAAATAAGCCAGAGTAGATTATCTAGGGAGAACAAATCCCTAAACAGATAATTCTACTCTGGCTTTTTGCATGTCGGGAAACAATCCTCCGGCCTGCACCTACTGCCGGAGGATGCGGTAATAGGCGTCTAACAGGATTTTATAGTCGTCTTCCTCGTATACGCCGCTGTCGTATTTTTCAAATGTATCTATGAATTTGTGCAGGAAGTTGTTGATCGTCATATTCTCCGGAACGCTGTTGCCATTTGCGAGTACATCACTCCGGATGTCGTCGAGGCGATACTCGTCAAAGTATTCCGGGGGAGTAATGTAGCTGGGAAAATAGAACGCATCGTATCTGATGGTTTTTGTTTCATTTAATTCGAAATCGTTATAGGGATCGGTGGGAGGGTAGACTTTCTCTTCAATGGGATGTTCAAAATGGACAACCTTATAGTTCGTAATCAAGGCGACAAGGAAACGGCAGATGTCTTCAACGGAGTGAGTGTCTTTGGATGGGCGGCGGCCCAAGAGATCATCAACGCTCATCTCGAAAAGGTCGGCTAAAGCGCAGACCTGCTCTAAAGTGAAACTCCGGGAGCCGTCTCCCTGCTTCAGACACTTGTTGACATTGGATTGGGACATGCCGATTGCGTCGCCGAGCTGCTGCTGCGTCATCCCTTTGTCTTTTATTAGACTGCGGATATTCTCTTTGAGGATATCAAAATTTATATTTGACATAAATACGTACTCCTGTTCATAAACAGTCGAAAAAATAATAATTATGAAATATTAGAATATATCATATCACAAAATGTAGAATTTAGACATGGAAATTTACAAATTTTTGCTGATATTGCATGTCGCAGAAAAACCGGGATTTCGAATCATTATATCAGATTTTCAGCTGATGTAATGATTGGGCATCCCAGGATACCCAAATAAATAATCTCATAGTCCGAAATGGCCATCAGGACGTTGGGAAAGCACAAGAAATCTTAGATCGCAGCAAGTGCTGCGTTGGAAGAGATGTTGCACTCAACGTTTATTTGTCATGCCCATTCCCGGCATACGGAGCCAGCAGATCATCTCTCCTGCGGGTTCCCTTTTGTTTTCCCGGCGTCCACCCTCGGGCGGAAAGGAAAACAAAATGAAAATCGTAATCAGGTATGAGAATGAGAGAGTGGCATTTGAACTGACGGAAGAGGATGCAAGGCAGATGGGACGCAGCGTCAATATTGATCTTGATGAGATTCCGGAGGAAGAGCGCAAGCAGAAACTGCAGGAAGCCTGTGATGTTGAGTACAACAGGCCAGACTACAACAACTGGCACAAATATTGGAGGCATCAGGGGAATTCTAAGGCGCAACCTTCCGATGAAGAGGACGTGGTCGATACCTCCGAGCCTCTCATGGACGAAGTGGCGGATGACAGCATTTTCAAAAAGGACGAGCTTACTTACGATGAGGCTGAGGCAGATGAGACTATTTGCGCATGGATCCGCCAGGTGCTTTGGAAAAAGCCGGACGTTGCAGAGGCATTTATCGCGACAAAATACGGTGACACAACCATCCGTGAGTACGTCAAGAAGCTGGCTGGACCGGACGCATCGCAGGAAGATATCAAAAAGCTTGAAAATAACTTATCAAAGAAGCTGACCAGAGCGGCGAAGGTGCTTGCTGAGGCGTATTCGGATAGAGACTTCTAAGCATTGATTTACGGGAATGGGCAGCCGGGGCTGAGCAAAATCAGTCCCGGTTAAATTTTTGAAAATTCTTGTGTTCGAAATGTCAGATTCGCTTCCTCGTCGGGGCTACCCGGTAGAGGGCAACCTCAAAAAAATATAAGGAGGTTTCGAATGAAAACGGACAAAAAGTACAGGCCACTGATTTACATCTGCAGTCCCTATTCCGGCGATGTCGCGGGCAACACAAAAAGAACCATCGACTTTTGCCGGTTTGCGCTTGAGCGAGGACAGATTCCACTGGCACCGCAGCTGATGTTTCCGCAGTTCATGGATGATGAAAATCCGGAAGAACGGGAGCTTGCCATTTTTATGGATATCGTGCTGCTGGGCAAATGCAGCGAGGTTTGGGTTCTGGGCGACAGGCTCTCCGCGGGCATGGAGATGGAAATCGCAAAAGCAAAGCAGAGGAGACAGAAGGTTAGGTTTTTCAACAGCGATTACACGGAGGTGGAAGCATTATGAGAGGTCTTGCAATTGCTTATGGCAACAGCCGCCAGGCGAAAAAGTGGGTCAATAAGACCATTAAATTTGATGACCTGAAGGAACGGTTAAAGATCACGATGCGCACGACCGAATCCGCCGAGGAGTACGCGAAGATGAGCAAGGCACAGCGTGACGCGGCGAAGGATCACGGCGGCTTTGTCGCGGGAGTGCTAAAAGGCGGAAGACGCAAGGTGGAGACAGTCGAGAAGCGTTCCATGGTCACGCTTGACGGCGACCGGATCACGAAGGAGTTTCTGGAAAATTACGAGAAACACATGCCGTATACATCGGTTCTTTATTCCACGCACAGCAGCACGGAGGAAGCGCCGCGTGTCAGGATTCTGGCTCCTCTGACGAGGGACGTAACGCCGGAGGAGTTCGTTGCAATTTCCAGGTATCTGGCACAGGATTTCGGCATCGATTTCTTTGACGAATGCTCCTATCTGCCCAACCAGCTGATGTACTGGCCGTCTACGCCTGTGAACGGCGTGTTTGTCTATAAGGAAACGGATGGCGGCTGGCTTGATCCGGATGCGGTGCTTGCGGCACATCCGGAGTGGACGGATCCCACGCAGCTTCCGACCTCATCGAGGGAGAGCAAGGCAAATACGGCATCGTTTCAGAAGGTGCAGGACCCGCTTACGAAGGAAGGTGTGGTCGGCCTTTTCAATCGTGCCTATTATCCGGTGAACAGTGCCATTGACCGCTTCCTTTCGGATATCTATGAGCCGACAGACAATCCTGACCGCTATCACCTGATCGAGGCGAGCAGCGTGGCCGGTGTCGAGATCAAGGAAAACAAATTTGTGTATTCCCATCATGCGAAGGATGCCGCGTACTTAAGGCTCTGCAACGCTTTTGATATTGTGCGCGTGCAACGCTTCGGCAATATGGACGACAAGGAATCCTTCAAGGCCATGTGTGATTTTGCCATGCAGCAGGATGATGTGAAGGTGCTCGCAGCAAACGAGAAGCTGGAACAGGCCGGTGTGGAGTTTGATGTTGTATCCGATGGTGAAGACTGGCGTACGAAGCTGAAATATCAGCCAAGGACAGGCCGGCTTGAAAACAGTGTGTTCAATCTGAACTTCATTCTGAATAATGATCCGGACTTTAAGAATTTTGCTTTCAACGAAATGGCAAACCGCATCCAGGTGACCGGGGAGCTGCCGTGGGAGCGCCCGGAGGGAAATTCCTTCTGGCGCGATGCGGATACGGCGCAGTTAAAATCCATCATTGATATCAGGTACCTGCCTTTTTCAAGCAGGAACCACGATGTGGCATTTACGAAGGTCGCGGATGACCGGCATTTTCATCCGGTCAGGGACTACCTCAATTCGTTGCCGCCGTGGGACGGAAAGAAGCGCGTGGAGACAGCGTTTATCAAATATCTGCAGGCGGATGATACGGAGTATGTCCGCACGGTTACGAGGAAGACCTTTGCTGCAGCTGTCGCACGAATCTATGTGCCGGGCATCAAGTTTGATTCGGTTCCGGTGCTGGACGGCGACCAGGGCATCGGCAAGAGCACCATCGTAAAGGATCTCGTCACGCCGGAATATTATTCGGAAACACTCTCCCTTACCGACATGGACGACAAGTCCGGAGCCGAGAAGCTGCAGGGGTTCTGGGTAGTGGAGATTGGCGAGCTTGCCGGAATGAAGAAGGCGGATATCGAGAAGGTGAAGGCATTTTTATCGACATCGGACGATAAGTACAGACCGTCTTACGGGAAGGTGGTGGAGTCCCACCCGAGGCAGTGCATCATCATCGCAACGGTCAACGGTGAGCGCGGATATCTGCGCGACATCACGGGAAACCGCCGCTTCTGGATCATCAAGGTGCACCAGAAGAAGCAGAAAAAGACCTGGGATTTTACGGAGGAGTTCCGGCAGCAGTTCTGGGCGGAGGCAAAGGAAATCTGGAAATCCGGCGAGAAGCTGTATCTGGAGGGTGACATTTTAGAAGCGGCGGAGGAGGCGCAAAAGGGTGCGATGGAGGCAGACGAGCGTATCGGCATGATTGAAGAGTACCTGGATGCGCCGGTGCCGGAAAACTGGCCGGAGATGGATCTTATCAGCAGGAGAAATTACCTGTCCGGCTGTGAGTTCGGTATGCCGGAGCGGAGCGGAAAGCCCAGAGATGAGGTCAGCAACGCGGAGATCTGGTGCGAGTGCTTCGGGAAAAACCTGCAGGAAATGAAGCCTTCCGACAGCTATGCCATCGCGGCAATGATGGCGCAGGCAGACGGGTGGGAACGCACCACCACAATCAGGCGGCAGCCCCTGTATGGCAGGCAGCGTCTGTACCGGAGAACCATATAAGCAGACACACACAACACAACTTTTTCCCTTATATTCAAATTCGATTTCCTGAATGTATAGGGATAAAAAGCACGTGAACACACGCGCGTAAGGAAATATACGGGGGAGGTTGTGCTTTTGTGAACTTGTGACAGGAGGAAGCAGAACCTTATGAATGAAAAATATATTGAAAAGAAGCTACGGGAGGCGGTGAAATCCAGCGGCGGGACGGCTTTGAAATTTGTCAGTCCGGGATGCGATGGTGTGCCGGACCGCTTGGTGCTGATGCCGGGAGGAAGAGCCTTCTTTGCGGAGACAAAGGCCCCGGGAAAGACATTGAGGCCGCTGCAGCAGAGACGAAAAGAGCAGCTGGAGAGCCTCGGCTTTAAGGTCTATGTGATAGACGATATTGGAAAGATTGGAGGGATGCTGGATGAAATACGAGGCGCATGAATATCAGAAATACGCGACCGAGTTCATCCTGACGCATCCGGTGGCGGCTGTATTTCTGGAAATGGGACTCGGCAAGAGCGTGATCACATTGACGGCGCTTTTTGACCTCTGTCTCGACCAGTTCCTTATCCGGAAAGTGCTGGTAATCGCTCCGCTGCGAGTGGCGCGGGATACATGGCCTTCGGAGATACAGAAGTGGGATCACTTAAAAGGACTCACTTGGTCGGTGGTGGTCGGGACAGCGGCAGAGAGAACGGCGGCGCTTATGCAGAAAGCGGATGTCTATATCATCAACAGGGAAAATGTGGACTGGCTCATCAATAAAAGCGGCGTCCGGTTTGACTTTGACATGATTGTGCTTGATGAGCTTTCAAGCTTTAAGTCCTGGCAAGCAAAACGATTTAAGAGTCTTCTGAAGGTCAGACCTTATGTGAAGAGAATTGTGGGACTGACCGGAACGCCTTCGTCGAATGGTCTGATGGATTTGTGGGCGCAGTTTCGGGTGCTTGATATGGGCAAGAGGCTCGGCAGATACATCTCGCATTACCGCAGCGCTTACTTCATGCCTGACAAGAGAAACGCGGAAGTCATCTTCAGCTACAAGCCTCTTCCGGGAGCGGAGGAGCGGATTCACAGGCAGATTGGAGACATCACGATATCCATGAAATCCTGCGATTATCTGCAGCTGCCGGAATGCGTGATCAATGAGGTGCCGGTCTTTATGAGTGAAAAGGAGCAGGGCGTTTACGACAGGTTTAAAGAGGACATGGTAGCAAAGATTAAAGACAAGGAAATCGATGCGGTTAATGCGGCAGTGCTTTCCGGGAAGCTCCTGCAGATGGCAAACGGGGCAGTTTACGATGATGAGAAAAACAGCCTCCTCATTCACGACCGGAAGCTGGATGCACTGGAGGATCTGATTGAGGGTGCAAACGGCAAGCCGGTTTTGATTGCCTACTGGTATCAGCATGACGCCGAGAGGATCAAGTCGAGGTTTGATGTTCGGGAGATAAAGAAATCGAAGGATATTGAGGACTGGAACGCGGGCAGGATTCCTGCAGCGATTATCCATCCGGCATCGGCAGGACACGGGCTGAACTTACAGTCAGGCGGTTCCACACTCATCTGGTTTGGTCTCACCTGGAGCCTTGAGCTCTACCAGCAGACGAATGCGAGGCTTCACAGACAGGGGCAGAAAGACACAGTCGTGATTCACCACATCATCGCAAAAGGGACGATTGACGAAGATGTCATGAAAGCCCTGCAGAAGAAGGAAAAAACACAGAGCGCCCTGATTAATGCCGTGAAGGCAAGACTTACGACAAAGGAAAGGCGGTGAAGGCTTATGAATATTATCTGGCAGTATCTGGACAAGAGGGCTGCGGCGGTTCGGGCGCTGAAGGATTACAGCAGCATGGTTTATATCATTAAGAACACGGAGACTGAGATCAGCGATGTCCGAGACCGCATGGCAGGCGTCGGCTCTCCCGGTTATGACGGCATGCCGCATGCGCACAATCCGCAGGCAGGCGAGGACAGGATGATTAAAGGCATCGAGGAGATTGATGTCTTAAAAGAACGCTACCGGCAGGCGGTCGAATACATGGAGTGGTTTCGTCCTGCGTGGCAGGAGCTTTCCGAGGAGGAACAGTACGTGCTTGACACGTTCTATCTAACGGAGGGCTGTCAGGGAGCCGTCTATGACATCTGCGACCGTTTCCATATCGAGCGGTCGAGCGCGTACAATAAAAAGAACCGCGCCCTGGAGCATCTGACCACGCTGCTGTTTGGCAAGGCATGAGTAATTTCGTGGACACACTGGCAGATTACTCATGATACAATGGTATTGTGAAAAACCACGAAGAAGCCTTTGCAGGGAAATCTGTGAGGGCTTTTTTCGTACCCGAAGGAAGGTGAGCAAATGCCAAGGAAACCGAAACACCCGTGCGGATACCCAGGATGCCCGGAGCTTGTGGAATACGGGCAGCGTTACTGCGAGGAGCACGCGAAGCTGTCCGCAAAGCAGTATGAAAAGTACGGGCGCGACCAGAACGCGAAGAAGCGCTACGGCAGAGCGTGGTCAAGGATACGCGCAAGGTACGCAAGTGCACACCCGCTGTGTGAAGAATGCTTAAAAAACGGAGTCTTCACTCCCGTGGAGCAGGTGCATCATATAAAGCCGCTCTCTGAGGGCGGCACCCATGACGAAAGCAATCTCATGTCGCTTTGCGCGGCATGCCACGCGAGGATTCACGCGAAGCGCGGCGACAGGTGGCAGAGACACTGATTTTTCCGTGCTTCGTGCATGAGTGACAAATCCTTCGCGGACTCTTTGTGTAATTGTGACAGACCCCCAGGGGGCGGGAAAATCTCCGGGACCTGCCCCACAGGGAACGGCGCGGGGGTCACACGCGCAAAATTTGCTATTCAAACGGGTATATAACCCCGAATCGGAAACGAGGTGATGAAAATGGCCAAGGACGGAACCGCCAGAGGCGGCGCAAGACCCGGAACCGGGCCGAAACGGAAGGCTCTGACGGAGAAAATCTCTGCGGGTAAAACGGCGGAGGTGATTGACCTTCCAGGGGCGGTCGAGCTTACCGGTGTGGACATGCCGCCGGTCAAGGAATATATGAAGGCACATCAGAAAAACGGCGAGGAGCTTTGCGCCGAGGAGATTTTCGCGGAGACCTGGACGTGGCTGAAGCGCGTTGGCTGCACGGAGCTTGTCAATCTGCAGCTCATCAACCAGTACGCCATGAGCGTGGCACGTCAGATTCAGTGCGAGCAGGCAATCTCTGAGTACGGATTTTTGGCAAAGCACCCCACTACCGGAGCGGCCTGCCAGAGCCCGTATGTTGCCATGCTCCAGCAGTTTACGAAGCAGGCAAATCAGACATGGTTTCAGATTTATCAGATTGTGCGCGAGAACTGCTCCGTGGAATACACGGGAAATACGCCGCAGGACGATATGATGGAGCGCCTCCTCCGTGCAAGGCAGAAAGGATAACGAAGATGATAGAAAAAGTGAATCCGGCACATCCGGATAAAATTGCAGACCGCATAGCAGGTGCTCTCGTTGACCTCGCCTATACCGCGGAGGAGAATCCCAAAATCGCAGTCGAGGTGCTGATCGGGCATGGCGTGTGCCATGTGATTGCGGAGACTTCCGTGAGGCTTAATCACGATGATGTGGCTGCGGCAGTCAGGCGCATTGCAGGAAATGTAAAAGTGGATTATGTGGAAGTTCCGCAGGATAAGCACCTATCTTACAATCAGGCAGATGGCTTCCGCTGCGGAGACAACGGCATTTTCAAGGGTGTGCCGCTAACGGAAGAACAAAGACGTCTCGCGGACATCGCCTTTGAGATTTACAGCAATTATCCATATGACGGGAAATATATCCTTGACGGAAATAAGCTCATTATCTGTCAGAGCAACGCTCAGACCGATGTGCTGAAACAAAGATATGAAACCGATTATCCCTGCGTGATTGTGAATCCGCTCGGTGACTGGACGGGCGGCATGGACGTAGATACCGGGGCGACGAACCGGAAGCTTGGGAGTGATATGGCGGACTCTGTCACGGGTGGCGGCCTGCACGGAAAAGATTTGTCCAAGGCCGATGTGTCTGTAAATATCTATGCTTTTTTGAAAGCGCAAAAAACAAGGAAAACCGTAGAGCTTTGCTGTGCCATCGGCGATGAGACCGTGGACGGAAGGCCTTATTCCGAGATAGTCGGGATTGCAGGGGAATACATCAAAAACATGGGCGGATTTGAATCATTCGCGGAATGGGGGCTCGTATGAAAACAACTACACAAATGACTCTGGTGCCGGTCAATAAACTGGTGCCGTATGTAAATAATGCCCGGACACACTCGCCGGAGCAGATCACGAAGCTGCGCTCGTCTCTCAGGGAGTTCGGGTTCATCAATCCGGTCATCGTGGATAAGGATTACAACGTGATTGCCGGACATGGCAGGCTTGAGGCTGCGAAGGCTGAGGGAATCACAGAGGTTCCATGCGTGCTCGTGGATTATCTCATCGAGGCACAGAAAAAAGCCTATATCCTTGCCGATAACCGCATGGCGCTTGACGCCGGATGGGACGAGGAGCTACTGCGTATCGAGATTGAATCCCTGCAGGGCGTGGATTTTGACATCGGGCTGACTGGCTTCTCCGATGATGAGATTGCAGACCTGTTCGCGGACGGCACGGACAGCGAGACGAAGGATGATGATTACGACTTAACGGCGGCTCTTGAAAAGGCCGCTTTTGTTTTGTCCGGAGATATCTGGACAGTCGGTAAGCACAGGCTCATGTGCGGCGATGCTACAAACGCTAATGATGTCGCTGCTCTGATGGACGGGAAGAAGGCGAATCTTATCGTGACAGACCCGCCGTATGGAGTCTCGTTCAAATCATCCGACGGTCTGACCATCAAGAATGACAGCATGAAGAACGAGGAATTCTACACATTTCTGTACAATTCTTTTGTAAACATGGCAGCCCACCTGGAAAGCGGCGGTGCTGCTTATGTCTTCCATGCTGAGACACCGAGGGGCTGAATTTCCGCAAGGCATTTATTGATGCCGGATTCCATCTTGCCGGGTGCTGTATATGGGTAAAGAACTCCTTAGTGCTCGGGCGCAGTGATTATCAATGGCAGCATGAGCCGGTGCTCTACGGCTACCTCAACAACGGCAAGCACCACTGGTACTCAGACCGCAAGCAGACCACCATCTGGAATTTCGATAAGCCGAAGCGCAATAAGAATCATCCGACATCAAAGCCACTTGATTTGCTCGGCTATCCTATCGGAAATTCCTCTCAGGAAAACGGCATCGTTATCGATACCTTCGGCGGGTCGGGTTCAACACTCATGGCTTGTGAGCAGATGAACAGAATCTGCTACACGATGGAGCTTGATGAGAAATACGCCAGTGTCATCCTTCGCAGATACGTGGACGATACCGGTGATGCAGACGGAGTTTACGTTATAAGGGACGGCGTGAAAATCCCATACGCTGACCTTGTGAAGGAAATTGAGGAGGCGTAATTGTCACAATTTCCTGCCTGCACATTTGGTGGTAATTCTCTGATTCTCAGCTTGCTATTTCCGAGCTACAGAGTGATTAATGTACTACCAAAAAAGAAGGAGGGCAAAACGCCATGACGATTAACTACAACGTGACCGGAGCGGAAAGAAAGCGCCTTGCTGAAGCCATCGAGGAGTTTCTCGGCTGCAAAAAGAAGTACATGGGCATGCCGAGCGCGGCTTACCTGATTGACTACATCGAGGTCAGCAAGGACGGCACTGTCAGCTTTGACGACAGAGCCAACAGCGAGGAGATTGAAAATTTGCTGGAAATGCTTGAGCAGAAGGGATTTCACGCAGAGCCTGCGGAGAAAGCGGCTGCAGAGACCGCTGACAGCGAGGACGCTGAAGCGGAGGAAACGCCGGATGACGAAAGTCGAGCTGAAGAAACTGACACGGCGGAGACCGAGGAGCAGCCTGTCGAAGCTGCAGAAACCGAGGAACCTGAAGACGCTGCACTGGAAGAATCCGACTCCCTCAGTCTGATGATTTCGGTTCCGCTTTCGAAGGTCAACGTCGGACACCTCACGAGCTTTCTGGACGCCAAGGGCAACCTGATTAAAAAGGCGCTCGGCATTCCTGCGACCCCGATTGAGATTACGGAGAGCGAGATCTTCTTCCCCTGGTTCGAGAATGTTCTGGATGCCGATACTTCAAAAGCCTACACGCACTTTATTTCGGCGCTCTGCGAGATGAGCGTCAATCAGAAGCGCGTGACGGCGAAACCCGGCGAGGTAGAAAATGAGAAGTACGCCTTCCGCACCTGGCTTCTCCGCCTCGGCTTCATCGGCCCGGAGTACAAGACAGAACGAAAGATTCTGCTCAAGAATCTGACCGGCTCCTCCGCCTTTAAGAGCGGCAGCCGCAGCGAAGGAGGTGCCGACAATGACTGAGAGAATGAAATTGGCAGCCGTCATCATCGCGGTGGCAGTTATCACGGCGGCGGTGCTTTACGGTGACGAGATTGGCAGCTGGGCTGCGGATACATTCCTTTCCGGCACGCACTTCCAGATCGAGCAGATTTTAGAGTGAGGTGGGCTTATGAGATTTACTGACAGAGATACAGTAGAAAAACTCCGGCAGCAGTACCCTGTGGGCTGCCGCGTAAGGATCCTTAAAATGGACGATGTCCAGGCACCGCCGATTGGCACGGAGGGCACTGTGTACGGTGTCGATGACACGGGCACGGTGATGGTTCACTGGGACAATGGCTCGGGTCTGAACGTCATTTTCGGTGAGGATATCTGCCGCAGAATCGACTGAAATCCTGCTGTAAATGTGACAAACACAGCCTCTGATGATTGTGTAGTTTATGCCTCCGAATTGTCTTGCTATATGTGGGCTTTAGAGTGATTAATACACTACCGAAAGGGAAAACAACCACACAGGAGGCACACAGCATGAACGAAAAAATAAAGAACCAGATCAGCGAAATGAAGCAGCAGACCATCGGGGTCGAGGTCGAGATGAACAGCATTACCCGCGACAAGGCGGCGAAGCTTGCGGCTAAGTTTTTCGGAACCGGCAGGTACGAAAACACGGCAGGCCGCAACGGCTACAGCACCTGGAGCGCATGGGATGCGCAGGGACGCGAGTGGAAATTCCAGAAGGATGTTTCCATAGCCGGACCCGACAGCGAAAAATGCGAGATGGTAACGCCTATCCTCACATACGTCGACATCGAGACGCTGCAGGAGCTTGTCAGACAGCTCAGACACGCAGGCGCGAAGAGCGACGCGACAAGGGGCTGCGGAGTCCACATCCACATCGGAGCCAAAGGCCACACGCCGCAGACGCTTCGAAACCTCGCCAACATCATGGCAAGCCACGAGAGCCTTCTTGCGGACGCCTTAAACCTTGACCGCCGCCGCATGGACCGCTACTGCCGCACGGTTGACCCGGATTTCCTTTCCGAGCTCAACAGGAAAAAGCCTCAGACGATGGCGCAGCTTGCGGATATCTGGTACACAAGCCAGGGAGCCTCCTGCGGCAGGACGCAGCATTACAACAGCAGCCGCTACCACATGCTCAACCTCCACGCTACCTTCACAAAGGCTACGGTAGAATTCAGACTTTTCCAGTTTGACGCTCCGGCAGACGGCAAAAGAAACGGCCTCCACGCGGGCCAGCTGAAAAGCTACATCCAGCTTTGCCTGGCGCTTAGCCAAATGGCAAAGACGGTCAAGACCGCAAGTCCGAAGCCGCAGCAGACAGAGAACCCGAAGTACGCGATGCGCACCTGGCTTCTCCGCCTCGGATTCATCGGCGAGGAATTCGCGACAGCAAGGGACATCCTGATAAGACGCCTCGCAGGCGACACGGCCTTCCGCCACGGCAGAGCCGCTTGAAGAGCACGCAGGAGTTAGCCGCCTGCCGCCTTACACCTAACCGCTTCGGCGGTCTTAAGGTGGTAGAAGGGTGATTCCCGCGAATGGAAATCCGCACTCTTCGGAAAGGACGGACGAATTATGAAACGCTATTACATTGCCTACGGGAGCAACTTAAACGTTCCGCAGATGCGCTGCCGCTGTCCTCACGCGACAATCCTCGGGACGGCAAACCTGAAGGACTGGGAACTTCTATTTAGGGGAAGCAAGACCGGCTCCTACCTTACGATTGAGCAAGCAGAAGGCAGTACAGTTCCGGTAGTGATCTGGGAAGTGACGCCGGAGGATGAGGCGGCGCTTGACCGCTACGAGGGTTTTCCGAATTTCTACTACAAGAAGGACATCAAAGTCCAGTACAAGGGAATCCGCACCGGAAGGCGCAGGACGGTCAGCGCCTTTGCCTATATCATGCATGAAGACAGGCCGATTGGGATTCCGAGCGGATTTTATATGAAAACTTGCCTTGACGGCTACGACACATTTTATTTCGACCGGAGAATACTTCTGGACGCCGAGGCGAAATGCAGGGAGGTATGCGAAAATGAAAACAGATGAAATCAGAACAGCCGTCTGCCCAATCTGCGGACGGGAATACACAGGCGTTCCGGCGCTTTCGCGGACGGACAACCAAACGCTCATCTGCCCGGACTGCGGAACAAGGCAGGCGCTTTCAAGCATCGGCGTTAAGACGGATGAGCAGGATCAGATTATTGAGACGATACACCGCTGCCAGAGGCAATAAACAACGAAAACAGAGATACAGCAGCTTGCCACCCGGCAGGCTGTTTTTCTGTCCGGAGGAGTTATGGAATTTTTGATAGACAGGAAGGAACTGCCGTATGATGCGATGGTCGCGGACGCTTCATGGCTGATTCCGATAAAGAAAGATGGTGATTGTTCGCATGATGCGGAAACTGAAGAAATACAAACCGACAAAATTCAAGGCGAAGGACTCGTACTATGACCAGGATTCGGCGGATTATGCCGTGGCTTTTATCGAGAGCCTCTGCCACACCAAGGGTACCTGGTCAGGTAAGCCATTTGAACTCATAGACTGGCAGGAACAGATCATCAGGGATATATTCGGGACGCTGAAGCCGAATGGGTACCGCCAGTTCAATACGGCTTATATTGAGATACCTAAAAAGCAGGGCAAAAGCGAGCTTGCAGCTGCGGTGGCTCTGCTCCTCTGCTGCGGTGACGGTGAGGAACGCGCTGAGGTGTATGGCTGCGCCGCTGATCGGCAGCAGGCTACGATTGTCTTTGACGTGGCAGCGGATATGGTGCGGATGTGTCCGGCTCTTTCACGGCGGGTGAAGATACTGGCATCACAGAAGCGTATTATATTTGCGCCCACCAACAGCTTCTATCAGGTGCTTTCTGCGGAAGCATACAGCAAGCACGGTTTCAACATCCACGGCGTGGTGTTCGATGAGCTGCATACCCAGCCGAACCGAAAGCTTTTTGACGTTATGACAAAGGGCTCCGGCGATGCTAGGATGCAGCCACTGTATTTTCTGATTACAACTGCCGGGACGGATACAAACTCTATTTGCTACGAAACACACCAAAAGGCGAAGGACATCCTCGAAGGCAGAAAGATTGACCCGACCTTCTATCCGGTCATTTACGGTGCGGATGAATCTGACGACTGGACAGACCCGAAGGTCTGGAAGAAGGCAAATCCGTCACTCGACATCACGGTCGGCATCGACAAGGTAAAAGCTGCCTGCGAATCGGCAAAGCAGAATCCGGGCGAGGAGAACTCCTTTAGGCAGCTCAGGCTCAACCAATGGGTGAAGCAGTCCGTCCGCTGGATGCCGATGCAGAAATGGGACTCCTGCGCCTTCAAGGTTGATGAGGATGATCTGGAAGGCAGAGTCTGTTACGGTGGGCTTGACCTTTCGAGCACTACGGACATCACGGCTTTCGTGCTGGTATTCCCTCCGATTGATGAAGATGATAAATATATTGTCCTTCCGTACTTCTGGATTCCGGAGGAGACGCTGGATCTGCGTGTCAAGCGCGACCATGTTCCCTACGATGTCTGGGAGCGGCAGGGGTATCTTCAGACCACGGAAGGAAATGTCGTCCATTATGGATACATTGAGAAATTCATCGAGCGGCTTGGCGAGCGGTTCAACATTCGGGAGATTGCTTTCGACCGATGGGGAGCCGTGCAGATGGTGCAGAACCTTGAAGGTATGGGATTTACAGTCGTTCCCTTCGGGCAGGGTTTTAAGGATATGTCTCCGCCCACCAAGGAACTGATGAAGCTGACGCTTGAGGAGAAAATCGCTCACGGCGGCCATCCGGTTCTGCGGTGGATGATGGACAACATCTACATCAAAACAGACCCGGCAGGCAATATCAAAGCCGACAAGGAAAAATCCACGGAGAAAATTGACGGCGCGGTCGCCACTATCATGGGACTTGACCGGGCCATCCGCTGCGGAAATCAAAACGGTGAAAGCGTATACGACCACAGAGGAATATTATTTATTTGAGGTATTTTGTCCCCCAGTCACCGATAGCGTCAAAGATAGGGACGAGAGCCTGACCGCTCTCGCTCAAGGAATACTCCACATGCGGAGGAATCTCGTTATACTGCGTGCGGGTGACAAGCCCTTTCTCCTCAAGGGATTTCAGAGTTGACGCCAGCATGGTATTCGAGATATCGGGGATTGCTTTCCGAAGCTCCCCGAAACGCAGCGGTGACTGCATGATAAGCTCATAGAGGACACGGATATTCCATTTGCCCTCAAAAAGTACAAGTCCCTTGCGGACGGGGCAATTTAATTCATCGGTTTTAGTCATATGAAAAACTCCTTGGTAAGAATTTTCTTACTATGTAAGGTAAATCTGCGTACTTGCTTTTGAATTCTTTTATAGTATAATTTTCTTACTGACATAAGTCAAGAACAAAGACTGGAGGAATTCACCATGACAAATGTGGAAAAAGTAAACGAATATCTCGACAAGGCGCAGATTTTTTATGTGGCTACCATTGATGGAGACAAGCCGAAATGCCGCCCGTTCAGCTTCAAAATGATAAACAACGGAAAGCTGTATTTTGGAGTCGGCACGTTCAAGAACTGCTACCGCCAGCTGCAGGAAAACGCAAACATTGAGATCGTGGCAAGCGATGGGCAGGGCTTCCTGCGCTATTATGGCAAAGCCACTTTTGTGGACGATCCGGCTCTGTTTGAGCAGGCATGCGCGGAGGCTGATTATCTGCCAAAAATGTACAACGAGGAGACCGGCAGAAAACTTGGAATGTTCTATCTGGCTGACGCGACTGCGGAATTCTGCAGCCTGTTCGGCGTGGAGGAGTCTCTGGAAATGTAAATACGTATGAGTAATTTCGTGGACGCATTGGCAAATTACTCATGATATACTGGTATCAGTGAAAAACGGGCAAAGATAAGCATCTCTTCGGAGGTGCTTTTTTCGTACGTACATGGATGTCATTATGATTCTTCTGACAATCATCGGACTCTTGATTTTTGTGGAGTCCTTAAACGAATGGGAGGTATGGCTATGAGTCTATTATCATCGCTTTTCAGGTCGCGGGACAAGCCGAAAGATGCTATCAACGGCAGCGGTTACAGCTTTTTATTTGGCACGACCACATCCGGCAGACGGGTGAACGAACGCTCGGCTATGCAGATGACGGCGGTCTACTCCTGTGTGAGGATACTCTCCGAAGCGGTGGCGGGTCTGCCGCTTCATTTATACAGATACACTGCGGAAGGCAGCAAGGAAAAGGCGGTTGATACACCGCTTTATTTTTTGCTCCACGATGAGCCGAATCCGGAGATGACTTCGTTCGTATTTCGGGAAACGCTTATGACGCACTTGCTCCTGTGGGGAAATGGTTACGCCCAGATTATCCGAAACGGCAAGGGTGAGGTGGTGGCTCTGTATCCGCTAATGCCCGACCGCATGACAGTCGACCGTGACGAAAAAGGACGGCTCTACTACGAATACCAGGTGCAGGAATCGGACGCACACACCATGAAACAGGGAACTGTAAGGCTCTCGCCTTACGATGTGCTTCACATTCCGGGGCTTGGCTTTGATGGGTTGGTCGGCTACTCACCGATTGCGATGGCAAAAAATGCTATCGGGCTTGCCATCTCCGCCGAGGAGTATGGCTCTAAGTTCTTCGCAAACGGAGCGACACCCGGCGGCATTCTGGAGTATCCCGGTACAGTGAAAAATCCGGATGCCATCCGCGAAAGCTGGAACAAGGGCTTTTCCGGGAACAATGCTCATAAAATCGGCATCCTTGAGGAAGGCATGAAATACACGCCTATCTCCATCAGCCCGAATGAGGCGCAGTTTTTGGAGACGAGGAAGTTCCAGATTGATGAGATTGCCCGTATTTTCAGAATCCCGCCGCATATGGTCGGTGATCTGGAAAAATCCTCATTCAGCAATATCGAGCAGCAGTCGCTTGAGTTTGTGAAATACACGCTTGAGCCGTGGCTGGTCAGATGGGAACAGGCAATGCAGAGGGCGCTCTTTACGCAAAATGAGAAACGGGAATATTTCATTAAATTTTCGGTAGAAGGCTTACTCCGCGGCGATTATGAAAGCCGCATGAATGGTTATGCCACAGCGCGGCAGAACGGCTGGATGTCAGCGAACGATATAAGGCAGCTTGAGAATCTCGACCGCATTCCGGCGGAGCGCGGCGGCGACCTGTACCTCATCAATGGAAATATGACGAAGCTTGAGGACGCTGGAATTTTTGCCAATACAAATACGAACGGAAAGGAGAACGCTTCGAATGAACAAGTTCTGGAACTGGAAACAGAAAACAATAACCAATCAGGAGACGCAGGAGCAGACGGTCGAAAGAACCCTGTTCCTAAACGGCACCATAGCAAGTGAGTCCTGGTACGATGACGACGTCACACCGGCTCTTTTTAAAGAAGAGCTTAATTCAGGCTCCGGCGATATCACGGTCTGGATTAACTCTCCGGGCGGCGACTGTGTGGCTGCCGCCCAGATTTATAACATGCTCATGGACTACAAAGGCGATGTGACGGTCAAGATTGACGGCATCGCGGCAAGTGCTGCAAGTGTGATCGCGATGGCAGGCACGAAGGTGATGGTATCCCCGGTGAGCATGCTCATGATCCATAATCCGGCGACCATCGCCTTTGGTGACTCTGCGGAAATGCAGAAAGCTATCGCTATGCTTGACGAGGTAAAGGAGTCCATCATCAACGCCTATGAAATCAAGACCGGCATGAGCCGCGCAAAGATTTCACACCTGATGGATGCCGAGACCTGGATGGATGCGCACTCGGCTGTTGAGATGGGCTTCGCCGATGAGATTATGACAAGGCGTGCAGACGCTGCGGAGGACATTGAGATTCCGCAGGTCAGCATGGTATTTTTCCGCGCGGCGGTCACCAACTCACTGATGGATAAGCTTGCAGCAAAATGCAAAATTCAGCCCAAGGCTGAAAGGACTGCGGCAGACGATGGAGGATCTGCCGCTGACACAAAGACACATGCCGACTCCCTGATGGAGCGGCTCAACTTAATTAAAACATGGAGGTAAATGACTTATGACGATTCAGGAGCTTAGAGAAGCAAGAAACAAGGCATGGCAGGGAGCGAAGGCTTTTGTGGAAAGCAAGCGCGACAAGGATGGACTTCTTTCGGCAGAGGATGCCGCCGCTTATGCCGACATGGAACAGAAAATCAGAGACTTTGGCGCGGAGATTGAGCGCCAGGAACAGATGGAGGCTATGGAGATGGAACTGAACAAACCCGTAAATACCCCGCTTACTACAAGACCCTCTGCGGTAAAGACTGCCGAGGCAAAGACCGGACGCGCGTCCGACGAGTACAGGTCGGCAATGCTTGACGCGCTCCGCTCCGGCTTTAAGCGCGTATCTAACGTCCTGCAGGAAGGAGTGGACGCTGACGGCGGCTACCTGGTGCCGGATGAGTATGACAAGAGACTCATTGATGTCCTCGATGAGGAGAATATCATGCGTTCTCTTGCGACTAAAATCAGGACTTCCGGCGAGCACAAGATTAACATCGCGGCGACAAAGCCTGCGGCATCGTGGATTGAAGAAGGCGGCGCACTGACCTTCGGGGACGCGACCTTCGACCAGATACTTATGGACGCGCATAAGCTGCATGTGGCTATCAAGGTGACGGAGGAATTGCTCTACGACAATGCCTTCGGTCTTGAAAATTACATCATCACGCAGTTTGGCAAGGCTCTCGCAAACGCCGAGGAGGACGCCTTCCTTAACGGCGACGGCACTGGCAAGCCTACCGGCATTTTTGCTGAGACCGGCGGCGGTACTGTGGCAGGCACGCTTACGGCGGCAATCAAGTCGGATGACCTTCTCGACCTTGTCTACGCCTTGAAGCGCCCGTACAGAAAGAACGCTAGCTTCATCATGAACGACAAGACGCTGCTTGCGCTCAGGAAGCTGAAGGACAACAACGGAGCCTATATCTAGCAGCCGTCTTATCAGGCAGGCGAGCCGGACAGAGTGCTTGGCTACGCTGTGCATACCTCGGCATTCGCTCCGGACAGCGCTATCGCTTTCAGCGATTACAAGTACTACAACATCGGAGACCGAGGCGCACGTTCCTTCAAGCAGCTCAACGAGATCTTTGCTGGAAATGGCATGATCGGCTATGTGGCAAAGGAGCGCGTGGACGGCAAGCTGGTGCTTCCGGAGGCCGTGCAGATTTTGAAGCTTGCTACGGCTTGATGATTTTGAGTTTTGCGGCGGTGCTGTCCTGCGTGTCAGCATCGCCCTTTTTGAAGGGATGTGATGTGTATGGTGACGCTCGATGAGATGAAACAGTATCTCCGCATTGATTTTGAGGATGATGACTCACTCATCACTTATTTTATTGCCAGTGCCGAGAAACTTTGTATGGATATCCTGCGGACGGACGACAAGGAATACCTGGAAACAGTCGAGAACGGCAAAGCCGCTGTCATGTACACAGTCGGATATCTTTACGAGCACCGCGAGGAGGCCGACCATCATGCCCTGACCCTTACGCTTCGCTCGCTGCTTTTCGGCAGCCGACAGGAGGTGTTCTGATGAAGATAGAGCTTTTAAACGTTCGCATTTTTATCACGAAAAACGAGGTCGTGGTTGATTCCATCGGGAATCACAAAAATGACTGGACAGAGTATTATTCCTGCTACGCCACAGTCAGCGGCGAGGCGAGCAAGGAAAATACGGACGCCGGTCTGATTGACGATGATTCCAAAATCGACTTCACGATTCGCTGGTGCAAAAAGGCAGCAGCGATCACCTCGACCGACTATCGGGTGCAGTTTAACGACGAGCTTTATGACATCCTCGGCGTGGATCACATGAATTACAAGCGGAAGTCCATAAAGCTTTCGTGCCAAAAGGTGAGGCGGTGACGATGAACAAGACGATAAAGGTTGATCAGCTTGCTGATGAGGTCATGAAAGGCCTGACAGAATACGCTGACCTTGCGACTGAGGACTTAAAAAAGGCTGTGCAGGACGCAGGTGACACTGTGAAAAATCAGATCCGAGACACTGCGCCAAGAAAAACCGGAGCCTACGCCAAAAGCTGGGCTGTGAAAAAGACCAATGAGACAGCAGACTCCTTGACTATGGTGATTCACTCCAAGAACCGCTATCAGCTGGCGCATCTTCTGGAATACGGCCACGCCAAGCGAAACGGAGGTCGTGTTGCTGCAAGGCCGCATATCGCAGCCGCTGAGGAAACCGGAATTAAAAAGCTTGAGGATGACATCAAGCGGGCACTCGAATGAAGGAGGCAGGCATGGACGAGATTATAAAAATCCTGACGGAGACAGGCATTCCCTTCGCCTACGACCACTTTGCCGAAGGCGAATCTCCGAAGCCGCCGTTTATATGCTACCTGACGCCGGACAGCAACAACTTCTCTGCTGACGGCTATGTATATCACAAGATAAGCGGCGTGCATATCGAACTGTACACGGACTTAAAAAGCCCAAAGACAGAACTGAAACTGGAAAATGCCTTGGATTCCCATCGCGTTTTCTACAACAAGACAGAGACCTGGATAGAGTCGGAGAAGCTCTACGAGGTCTTATACACATTTGACATGGAGGTAATCTGCGATGGCAGCGAAGAAGAATAAGGTAAAATTCAATATCTGCAACGTGCATTACGCGCTGCAGGAAATAGCCGAGGACGGCACGGTGACCTTCGGGACGCCTGTTGCGATGCCCGGCGCGGTATCAATCTCTCTTGACGCAAACGGCGAGCTGAGCAATTTTTACGCTGACGGCTATGCCTATTACATTATCAGCAACAACATGGGATATGACGGCGATCTGGAGCTTGCGATGGTGCCAGAATCTTTCCGCACGGATGTACTGAAGGAGGAGCTTGACACAAACAGCGTCCTTCTTGAAAACTCGAACGTGGAAACGGCAAACTTTGCCCTGCTCTTTGAGTTTGACGGCGATATCAGGAAAATCCGTCACGTGCTTTATAACTGCGCGGCAAGCCGACCGGGCATCTCTTCCAAGACAAATGAGGAGGAAACCGAGGTTCAGACCGAGATGCTGACGCTCAAAGCAACGCCTATGGCAAACGGCTATGTAAAGGCAAAGACCGGGGATGACACGACCGATACGGTTTATCAGGACTGGTACAAGTCAGTCTACATGCCGAACGCGGAGGCTTCGATGGTATCCGAGGAAGGACAGGGGTGATAAGCGATGAGCATGAAGCAAAATATCGAAATTGACGGACGGCAGCTGGCTTTCAAGGCCTCTGCCGCCATTCCGCGAATTTACAGGATGCAGTTTCACAGGGACATTTATAAAGACCTGCGCTCTCTGGAGAAGGCGGTCGGCACGGGCAATGAGGAAAACTCGAACCTTGACATGTTCTCCCTGGAGATGTTTGAAAATATCGCCTACGTCATGGCAAAGCACGCAGACCCGGCAGGTGTGCCGGATACCCCGGAGGAATGGCTGGATGAATTCAGCACGTTTTCCATCTATCAGGTGCTGCCGAAGCTGATTGAGCTCTGGGGACTCAACCTCCAGACCGATGCCTCCGCTAAAAAAAACTTCGCCCGACTGACAGAGAAATGACAACGCCGCTGTTTCTGCTCCGCTGCGTGCAGCTGGGGCTCTCGCTTCGGGATCTTGATTTGCTCACCATCGGCATGGTAAACGAGCTGTTTATCGAGAGCCGCAATGATGAATATGACGGGTATTGCGAGATTGCTACTCAGGAGGATTTCGACCGCTGGTAGGACAGATTCTGATTTTTTGAGAAAGGAAGTGATATCGTGGCTTACAACAGAATAAAGGGAATTACCGTTGAGATCGGCGGCGATACCACCAAACTGCAGACCGCCCTTAAAGGCGTCAACACCGAAATACGAAATACGCAGGCTCAGCTGAAAGATGTCAACAAACTGCTGAAACTCGACCCCGGCAACACGGAGCTTCTGGCGCAGAAGCACAAGCTCCTCGGCTCTGCTGTCGAGGAGACAAAGAAGAAGTTGGCGACCTTAAAGACCGCTGCCGAACAGGCGAATACCGCCCTTGCGAACGGCGACATCTCGCAGGATCAGTACAATGCCCTGCAGAGGGAAATCATAGAGACTGAGCAGGAATTAAAGCGGCTTGAGGAACAGGCAAATCAGTCCGCTACAGCCTTGCAGAAAATATCCGCGACCGGGACGAAGTTTCAGGAGGTCGGAAACAAGATCACAGGTGTCGGCAAGGCAATCCTGCCTGTGTCCGCTGCAGTGACGGGAATCGGCGTGGCAGGGCTTAAGGTCGCATCTGACTTTGAAGCCGGGATGTCACAGGTCAAGGCCATCACCGGCGCGACCGGCTCTGACTTTGACCGGCTGAGGGAAAAGGCCATCGACCTTGGCGCATCCACCTCGTTTTCCTCGCAGGAAGTGGCAGACGCCATGACAGAAATGGCAAAGGCAGGCTGGTCTACGGAGCAGATCATTGATGGCATGGGCGGCGTCCTGGACGCTACGGCAGCTTCCGGCGAAAATCTTGGCTCAGTCGCAACCATCGTGGCGGACGCCATCACGGGCTTCGGCCTTGCGGCATCGGACTCTGCGACAGTCGCAGACCTTATGACGCAGGCAGCGAATTCCGGCACCATCGGAATCAATGACCTTGGCGATTCCTACAAATACATCGCTCCGCTCGCGCAGTCGATGGGGCTGTCGATTCAGGATGTGACTACGGCGCTTTCCGCTATGTCGATGGCAGGCATCAAGGGTTCCCAAGCTGGTACATCGCTTAGAACTGTGCTTGCCAACATGGCCAAGCCATCCTCCACGGTAGCTTCCGCGATGGAGGATTTGAACATCAACATCACGAACAGCGACGGCTCCTTTAAGTCGCTGAATGAAATCATCGGCATCATGAGGACATCTTTCTCGGGCTTGACCGATGACCAGAAGGCATATTACGCGACCGCTCTTGCCGGGAAGGAAGGCATGAGCGGCCTTTTATCTTTGCTGAACCTGACCGAGGACGAGTACAACGCCCTCTCGGAGTCCATGAACAACTGCTCCGGTGTGGCAAGTGAGACCGCCTCTGTCATGCAGGACAACCTGCAGGCAAAGGTTGAACAGCTGGGCGGCGCTTTGGAGTCGCTTGCGATAAAGCTGTTCGATTATGTGATCCCCTTCCTGACGAGCCTTGTCGAGAAGGTGACGGCTGTCGTTGATGCTTTCACGAACCTCAATCCGATGGTGCAGAAGGTAATCCTTGTCATCGGCGGCATTGTTGCCGTGGCCGGTCCGCTGCTGATTATAGTAGGTAAAGTGATCTCGGCGGTCGGCACGATTATGATGGTGATTCCGAAGCTGGCGGGTGTGATAAAGACCGTGCAGACAGCCTTCGCGGCGCTTAATGCCACAATGCTTGCAAACCCGATTGTGCTGATTATCGCGGCGATTGCCGCGCTGGTGGCAGCGTTTATTTATCTCTGGAACACGAATGAGGAATTCCGGCAGTTTTGGATAAACCTCTGGGAAAATATCAAAGAGGTCGCTGTCACGGTATGGAATGCCATCAAGGACTTCTTCGTGACGACTTGGAACGCAATCTCCGCTGCAGCGCAGAATATCTGGAACGGCATCATGGACTTTTTCTCCGGGCTGTGGGACGGAATCAAGAACATCTTCACGACCGTTGTGACGGCGATATCGAATTTCCTGACATCGGCATGGATGGCAATCAGCACTGCCGCGCAGACGGCGTGGAATGCGATATCCTCGTTTTTTACTACGATATGGAATGCTATCAGCACGACATTTACGACTGTTGTGACCGCCATTTCCACCTTCCTGACGGGCGCGTGGAACGGCATTAAAAATACAGTGACCTCGGTGATGACTGCCATCAAGACGACCATCGGAAACATTTGGAATACTATCAGCGGCGTGTTCTCCTCGGTACTTTCAACCATAAAGAATACGGTCAGCAAGGTGTTTAATAACATCTGGTCCGGCATCAAGGGCACGATGGGGAATATCGTAGGCTCCATAAAGGACGGTTTCAACAGCGCGATTTCCTTTATCACGAGCCTGCCTTCACGGGCGCTTCAATGGGGCAAGGATATCATCATGGGCATTGTAAACGGCATCCGCTCCTGCATTTCGGCAGTCGGCGATGCTGTAAACTCGGTAGCTGAGAAAATCCGTTCCGTGCTGCATTTCTCCGTCCCGGATGAGGGACCGCTTACAGATTACGAGAGTTGGATGCCGGACTTTATGGCGGGACTAGCGAAAGGCATCGAGCAGAGCCGCAGTCTGGTACAGAAAGCAATCGAAAATACCGCCTCTGACATGGTGATTATGCCTAGGGTCGGCGCAGTGGCAGGCGGCTATGGCAGCGCCTACACTGAAAGCGACTCCTCCTCGCTTGTCTCCGGTATCGGAACGGCTGTGGCGGACGCGCTTAAAAGTTTCTCCGGGCAGAGCGGGGATATTGTAATTCCTGTGTATGTGGGCGGTACTCTCCTTGACGAAATGGTTGTGACGGCGCAGACCAGGCAGAATCTAAGATCGGGAGGGCGATGATTATGGCATATGTACAGTATCTGACATTTGACGGCACGGCATTGCCCCTCCCGGATTCCTACGAGGTGCAGATGGACGATGTCGAGGCGGACTCCGGCGGCGAGACCGAAGCCGGAACCATGCAGAGGGATGTCGTGCGGCTCGGCGTCGTGAGCATACCGGTCACGTTCTCCGTGTCAGCGAAGTGGCTGAAATTGCTGACGGGATTTAAACAGCAGGATAAAATCAGCGTGGATTACTTTGATACGCAGACCCTGACGGCGAAGAATACCGAGATGTATATCGACGGCTTCAAGGCATCGCTGGTAAAGGACACCTCGAAGAACGGGCTGTGGACGGTGAGTTTTACGCTGAAAGAGTTTTAAATAAAGTTTTGTCACGAAAATTGTATAACAATCGTGACAGAATGCTTTTTGGCATCTTCGGGAAAGGAGGCGGCGTGGATGTATCCGGTGAGCGATGCGTTTCTGACGGCAATTAAACTGAATACACGCAGATATTACTGGACTGGCAGGATTACGACCACGGGCGGCGCGGTCTATGAGTTTGGCCCGAAGGATATCGTAAAAGGCAGCGGATACATTTCATCCCAGTGCTGCGGAAATACAGAGATTGAATTGGGCACTGTGTATGCCGCCGAGATGGGAATCTCGCTTTTCTCAGATATCGACCGATACACCCTTGAGGACGCTCTGGTTGAGCTTTTTTATCATCTTCGGCTTTCTGACGGAACCTATGAGGAGGTGCCGATGGGGATTTTTGAGGTCAGCGAGGCAAACCGGACAGCCCACTGCCTGGAACTGAAAGCCTACGATTATATGCTCCGCTTCGAGAAAAGCTTCAATGGCTTTGAGACCATTGGAAAGCCCTATGACTTCATTGCCTTATGCTGCAAGGCCTGCTCCGTGGAGATGGCACAGAGCGAGGAAGAAATCGAGGCGATGACGAACGGCGCTCAGACCTTTTCGATATATACAGAAAACGACATCGAAACCTACAGGGACGTGCTCTACTACATCGGGCAGATCCTTGCAGGCTTTTTTGTTATCAACCGGGAAGGCAAGCTGGAGCTTCGCAAATACGGCATGACGGCGGTGCAGACTTATGGCTCTCGGCATCGGTTCTCATCGAGCTTCTCTGATTTTATCACGAGATACACCGCGGTAAGCTCCACAAACAAGCGGACGGAAACAGCTGAATATTATGCGCTTGAACCGGATGACGCCCTGACGATGAACCTCGGTGTCAATCCTCTGCTGCAGTTCGGACTGGTGGAGACCTGTGAGGAAATCTGCAGGAACATCCTAAATGATATCGCCGTCATAAAGTACCTGCCGTTTGACTCCGAGACTATCGGCAATCCAGCTCTCGATCTTGGGGACGTGCTTGCGTTCTCCGGCGGCCAGGCGGACTCCGGACAGCTGTCCGCCATCACTTCGATGGAGATAAAGATCGGCGGCAGGGAGAAATTCAAGTGTGTCGGCAAGAATCCAAGGCTCGCGCAGGCGAAAAGCAAGAATGACAAGAACATCTCTGGGCTTTTGAATCAGATTGAGCAGGGCAAAATCGGAATCCATACCTTTACAAATGCTTCGGCTTTTACCATCACAGAGACGGATTCCAAGATCATCAGCATCCAGTTCGCCACATCCGAGGCAAACCACGCACAGTTCTTCGCACAGGTCATGGTGAACGCTGTTGCGGATAAGGTGACGCTGGCGGGTACGGCGACTGGGAATGTCACAATCCCAGCACTGCCTGTGACGGATACGGTTGAGGAAAATACAGAGCCTGGCAGTGAAAGTTCTGGCTCGTCCACATCGGACACAGGCAGCTCCGGAACGGATTCCGGCGGCTCGTCCACATCAGAAACGGTGATTGAGGTCACGCTCCCCGTGACGATTGAAACCGACGGACAGGCAGAAGCAATAGTCACCTATGAATTCAACGACTCGAAGCTGATGATGCCCACGCCCGTGGAAACCTGGCATTCCGGGAAACACATCCTGAGCCTTTACTATCCGCTTGAGGATGTCATCGCCAATTATACGAATACCTTCAATGTTTATCTGCGGATGACGGGCGGCACGGGGACGATTGAGATCGGCGATATCATCGCTTCTATCAGCGGCCAGTCGATGGCGGCAAAAGAAGCCTGGGACGGCAAGCTCGAGATTGCCGAGAACATCAGCAGGGTAAGGCTCTCCGGTCTTGCGAAGCCGGTGGCGTTTACCGAGACCATTGAGAAAGAAATCAAGTGGGTAGTCAACTATTACTGGGGCGATTCCATCACGATGATCAAGGTCGGAGCATTCGGAATTATTACAGAAACGGGAGGTACAGCATGAAATTAAAAGGGACAATGACCATTGAGCTTACGGATTCCACGACCGGAGATATCGAGACGGTCACGGAAGAAAACATGATCACGGAGGCTCTGAACGACATTTTCACCTATAACCCCTTCGGCACGTTTTACAACGCCGGGGAGACATTAAGCCCGGTCGAGTGGCAGAAAACGATGCTGCCGATCTGCCCTCACCTGATCGGCGGCATCCTGCTTTTCTCAAAAGCGCTGACGGAAAGCACGGACAACATCTATCCGCCGACAAATAACCTGCCTGTGGCGTATGCGGCAAATGATGTCAATTCCACAGCGAACACGATGCGGGGCAGCCTGAACCAGACGGAAAGCAGGGCTCTGGATAACGGCTATAAATTCGTCTGGGAGTTTACGCCCTCGCAGGGGAACGGCACGATAGCTGCGGCGGCGCTTACGTCCTGCTGGGGCGGGCAGAACGCCTTTGGCAGTTCCGTGGCAACAGCTTCCACTTTCCTTATGTTAAAGAGTCTGCGAATTGATGATGTGCCGGACGCAAGGAAGCAGATGTTCTTCAACGCCGTGGCATATGACTTTGACACAGAGGTGATGACTTCCATCACCTTCAAGGATTCCGCTGTTATTATCAGGAAGCTCCGCATCCCGTGCTTCACGCTCGGCATCAACGAGCAGCTGAACGATACGACTACGACCATCTTAAGCGAGGACAGCGTGACGACATCGTCCTTTGTCTGGGATGACGGCTATACGGTGTTCGGAGATTTCTTTGACGGTGGGGACGGTTACTGGTACGGCTTTTCATCCAAAGGCAATTCTTCCGGGAGCGCAACAGTGTACAGGGTGAAGATCAATAAGGAGACCCTGGAACTGACGGAGAACACCTGGACGCTTTCAAACGCGAAGCTGCAGTCCATCGGAACCAGGGATGAAGCGTCCTCCTTCCCGGAGCGGACGATCAAATCCGTCATGCGCGGCGGCTATCTGTATGTGGTCGCCTATAACAAAAAGGGGATCTACAAGATTAACGCCAACAATGAGACGGACGTGACGCTGATTGAGTTCGGCTTCACCTCTGCCTTCAAGCCGCTCTGTGAAAGCGGGAGCTGCGAGGTATATCAGATTGTGGTGAACAATCTCATCATGGGGTGGGATTTTGTCATTGACGAGGCAGACAAGGTCACAAAGATGGGCGGCGCTGTCCGGCTGGAGGACGCGGCATCGCCGATGTTCCAGTACAAGAATTTCCTGATCCAGTGGGGCGGAAGCTACGGCAGCGAGTACCGGAACGCCTACCTGCTCACGCCGTATCTCGCATCCATCAACAACCTGTCGGAGACGATTGAAAAGACAGCTGAGAAGACAATGAAAATCACTTATACACTGACGGAGGAGAGCTCATCATAATGGTGGCTCTCCTCTGTGCTTTTGCGGTTAAAGATTAATGCCGGGTGTGATAGCCTGCCGCAGGCTCAGCGACTCTTGGAAGTCTGTCGATTTCACGCTGAAGGCGTCTGATTTCCGAGCGCCTGCGTTTGAGTTCCGCTTCCGCAGAGGTGCGGGATTTCTCCTCCTGCTCCTCTGCGGTCAGGACTCTGATCCTGACGGAGCCTTCCTCGTATTCGACCGCCACGGTGGAGCCGATGTCAAATCCAAGCTCCGCGAGCCATTTGCCCTCAAGCTGAAGCTTCGGAACGGTGGAAATGCTGCTGCCGGAATACCGGCTGGAATATGCGACCTTGATATTTTTCGTTTTCATGCGGTGTCCTCCTTAAATTACTGCCGGGCATTCCCCGGTGTGAGTTGCGGTGCGGTTTCGCTTCGCGGCATTCTTGCGAAGCTGGTAACGGTCATGGCCCTTAATCTGCCGGATGTAGTCTGAAAGGTTCCTGCCGTGGCCGTGCTCATGCCAGCCTGTCGGGTTGCCGTGGGTGTGCATGATGGTGCAGCTTGTGCCGTATGGATGCTCGTAAATCAGGATGTGCCAGATGTGGCCGGTGTTTTTGGATTTGATTGTGACCACGAAGCCCGTGGCCTGAATGACCTTGAAGTACCTGCGGTCGATGGCTGATAAATCTTTGTCTGCAAACATTGACTGTCCTCCCTTCTGTGGATTCCGCTTCAGTGGCGGTGACTCATATATCACTCTGGTCGGGAGAAATAGCAACTCAATTCTGTAGAATAAAAAGCACAAATACCGGCGGCGGATTTGCTCCGGTAATTGTCTATATAGATCTGTTAACTATGGCGGCTTTTCCAATGACGGAGGGCAGCCTTTTTATGTAAGAAAAGAAAGTGAGGTATTTGATTATGAAAGAATTCTGGAACACGATTCAGCTCATCTTTACCGCTGTGGGCGGGTGGCTCGGGTACTTTCTGGGCGGCAATGACGGCCTGCTGTACGCGCTGATTGCCTTTGTGGTCATCGACTACATCACGGGCGTGATGTGCGCCATCAGCGATAAGAAGCTCTCGAGCGCGGTCGGCTTTAAGGGCATCGCCCGCAAGGTCTTGATTTTCCTGCTTGTCGGCATTGCGAACGTCCTTGATGTGTATGTCATCGGGGACGGTTCCGTGATGAGGACGGCGGTGATCTTCTTCTACATCTCCAATGAAGGCGTGTCACTGCTTGAAAACGCTGCGCATCTGGGGCTTCCGGTGCCGGAGAAAATGAAGGCTGTGCTTGAGCAGCTTCACAACAGAGACGGAAAGGAAGGTGAGTGATATGGCTTATACGAACAGCTCTTTAGTATTATATACACTTTTAAGTCCGAATCATTCCGGGCAGCGTACTCACAGCATAGACCGAATCACCCCTCATTGTGTCGTCGGGAGGCTGTCTGCCGAATCTATCTGCGGCTGTTTTACCAGCACGTCACGGCAGGCCAGCTGCAACTACGGCATCGGCGATGATGGGCGCGTGTCTTTATGCGTGGAGGAGAAAAACCGCTCCTGGTGTTCCTCGTCAAACGCCAACGACCAGAGAGCCGTCACGATTGAGTGCGCGTCCGACAAGACCGCGCCCTACGCCATGAGCGATGCCGTGTACGCTTCTCTTATCAAGCTATGCACGGATATCTGTCAGCGCAATGGCAAAAAGAAGCTGCTGTGGCTCGGCGATAAGGATAAAACCTTGAACTACAATCTTGCTTCCGATGAGATGGTGATTACCGTCCACAGGTGGTTTGCGAATAAGTCCTGCCCGGGAGATTGGCTTTACAGCAGGCTCGGCGATCTGGCGGCGAAGGTGACGGCGGCGCTTGGCAGCTCGTCCTCTGCAGCGTCGGGAGGCGGCTCATCCGGAACGGCATCGTCAGGCAGCGCGCTTTATCGTGTCCGCAAGACCTGGGCTGACAGCAAGTCGCAGCTTGGCGCGTACAAGGTGTTAAAGAACGCCAAGGCAAAGGCAGACGCCAATCCGGGATATTCTGTCTTTGATTCTGATGGCAATGTGGTCTATTCCGCCAAAGCCGCAGACGCCACGCAGACCGCAGCGACAAGCGACTCTGTTCCGTATCAGGTGAAGGTCTCCATCAGCAACCTTAACATCCGCACCGGCCCTGGCATCGATTACCCGAGGACGGGCCACTTCACAGGTGTCGGCACCTTCACCATTATCGCCGAGTCCGCAGGGCAGGGAGCGAGCAAATGGGGCAAGCTCAAATCCGGAAGCGGCTGGATTGCGCTCGACCATGCCATAAGAATATAGGAGTTTTCCACATATGAAGATAGCCTGTGATTTCTCTTATTTGAGATTTCACAGGCTTTTTTAAATTCACCAAAATAAAACGTCCGATTCGTTGCTTCTTCGGGGCTACCAGATAGAGGGACATAACAATCAACCCTCGGAAAGGTGGTCAGAAGACATGAAACACAATTTGAAAATCAGTGTTTCAAAGGAACCGCAGACCGGCGGGATCGTATCCTGCAGAAGCGTCACACTCCGGGAAATGTTCATGCGACATCTCTTCGGTGAAAAGAAGAGGGTCACGGTGCTGATTCCGGGAGACAGCGTTGAAGAGATCGCCATCTGCGAGACGAAGAAAGGAGAAAACGGAAATGACGAAGGAACAGATTCTGCAGAAAATCACGGACGAGCTGAGTGCACTGAATGAAAGTGTTGCGGCGCTTAAGCAGGTGCTCGAAAACAGTGACGGGTCCAGAACGGAAGCCCCGGCAAAGCCTGAGAAGCCGAAAATCACTCTTGAGCAGGTCAGGGGTATTCTCGCGGACAAGAGCCGCTGCGGATACACGGCAGAGGTCAGGGCACTTATTACCGGGTACGGAGCAGAGCGCTTGAGCGGGATTGATCCGGCAAATTATGAGGAGCTGCTTCGGAAAGCGGAGGGAATCGGAAGATGAGAAATCACGCATTACTTTCTGCATCCGGCTCTCACAGGTGGTTGAACTGCCTGCCTTCCGCAAGGCTTGAGGAGGAGTTTGAAAATACCGGCTCCGAAGCGGCGAAGGAAGGGACTGCGGCACATGCGCTTTGCGAACATAAGCTGAAAAAGGCACTTCGGATGAGGAGCAAAAGGCCGGTATCTGATTACGACTCCGATGAGATGGAGGAGTGCAGCGACGCTTATGTTGATTTCGTCATGGAGCAGTATGAAAAGGTAAAGCAAAGCTGCCGCGATCCGGTTGTCCTGATTGAACAGAGGCTTGACTTTTCGGAGTATGTTCCGGACGGCTTCGGCACGGGAGACTGTCTCATCGTTGGTGACGGGCGGCTTCACATCATTGATTTTAAGTACGGCGCCGGGATTTTGGTGGACGCTTATGAGAATCCACAGATGAAGCTTTACGGGCTCGGTGCCCTTCATGAATTCGACATGCTCTATGACATTCAGGAAGTGGATATGTCCATCTTTCAGCCCCGAAGGGAAAACGTGAGCACTTTTACGATGAGTGCCGCAGACCTTAAGGCATGGGGCGAAAGCGAACTGAAGGAAAAGGCAGAGATGGCGCACAAAGGCGAGGGCGATTATCAGCCGGGAGACTGGTGCACATTCTGCCGTGCGGCTGTTAAGTGCAGAGCCAGGGCGGAGGAGAAGCTGAAGCTTGCGCAGGAAGAGTTCAAAATGCCGCCGCTGCTTTCAGATGACGAAATCGAGGATATTCTGCATGTCCTTCCCGACCTTACCAGATGGGCGAACGAAATAACGGCGTATGCCACGGATGCAGCGCTCAATCATGGTAAGACGTGGAGAGATTTCAAAATTGTAGAAGGAAGGTCGGTGCGCAGGTACAGCGATGAAACCAAGGTGGCCGAGGCCAGCAGGGAAGCGGGATACCGGGATATCTACAGACAGTCCCTGATCACGCTGACCGAAATGCAGAAGCTCATGGGTAAAAAGAAATTTGAGGAAGTGCTCGGCAGCCTCATTATCAAACCGGCGGGGAAACCTACGCTGGTGCCGAGATCGGACAAGCGTCCGGAAATCAATAACGCAGTAAATGAATTCAGCGAAATTAAGGAGGATTTTTAAGATGGTTAACACAAACAAGAAGACAATGGTAGTGACAGGAATTAACACGAGACTTTCCTATTTTCACGGGTGGGATCCAGTATCTATCAACGGCGGCGATGAGAAGTATTCCGTGTCGGTGCTTATTCCGAAGGACGATAAGACCACCATTGACGCGATCAACAAGGCGGTGGATGCCGCTATCGAGGAGGGTATCGCAAAGTTTGGAGGCAAGAAGCCGAACAAGGCCGCAATCAAGCTTCCTTTAAGGGACGGAGATACCGAGCGTGAGGACGAGGCGTATAAGGGGCATTACTTTGTAAATGCCAATTCAAAGACACCGCCTCAGATTGTGGACAGGGCGGTAAAGCCTATCCTTGACAGGAGCGAGGTTTACAGCGGCTGCTACGCGAGAGTGTCCCTGAGCTTTTACGCATTCAACAGCAACGGCAACAAGGGCGTGGCCTGCGGCCTCGGAAATATCCAGAAGGTGCGCGATGGGGAGCCGCTCGGCGGCAGAACCACGGCTGCGGATGATTTTGCGACACTCGAGGATGATGATTTCCTTGCCTGAGCAGGGATCACGAAACAGAATAATCCATAAACTGGCGGCGGGGGTCAATGGCTTCCGCCGCTTTTCTCAGAGAAGAGTAAAATGAAGAATCTGGAAATAGACATTGAGACATATTCGTCCGCCAGCCTTCAGAAATGCGGCGTGTATAAATACGCAGAGGCAGAAGATTTTGAGATCCTGCTGTTTGGATACAGCGTTGACGGCGGCGATGTAAAAGTGGTTGATATTGCCTGCGGAGAAGAACTCCCGGCGGATATTTTGAGTGCGCTTACGGATGACGCAGTTACGAAATGGGCATTCAACGCACAGTTTGAGAGGGTCTGCCTTTCAAGGTATTTATCGGATATCGGGGTCAGTCTGGATCCGTTTTATGACGCACATCCTCTGTCTGGTGGCTGTGCAAGGTTTTTGAATCCAAATCAATGGAAATGTTCGATGGTCTGGTCGGCATATATGGGACTGCCGCTTTCCCTTGAGGGCGTGGGAGCCGTGCTGGGGCTTGAAAAGCAGAAGCTGTCCGAGGGAAAAGACCTGATAAGGTATTTCAGTATCCCGTGTGCGCCGACTAAATCAAACAGAGGAAGAACAAGGAATCTGCCCAAACACGACAGGGAAAAGTGGGAGCGCTTCAAGATATATAATGCCCGGGATGTGGAGACCGAGATGCAGATACAAAAAAAGCTTTCCAAATTTCCGGTTCCGGAGCAGGTGTGGGAGGAATATGTGATTGACCAGCAGATCAATGACAGGGGAATCCGTGTGGATATGCCGTTTGTGAAAGAGGCGATCCGGATTGATGGGATTTCAAAGGCGCGTCTTACAGCGTCCATGCAGGCAATCACGGAGCTTGAAAATCCAAATTCTGTCGTTCAGATGAAGGCGTGGCTTTTAGATAACGGGCTTGAAACGGATACGCTTGGCAGGAAAAAGGTGGCCGCCCTGATTGATGAGACAGACGGCGAAGTATCGGAAGCACTGAAAATCCGGCAGCAGCTTGCCAAATCATCGGTAAAGAAGTACCAAGCGATGGAAAATGCCGCTTGCGGGGATAACCGCCTAAGAGGAATGTTCCAGTTTTACGGAGCCAACAGGACAGGAAGATTCGCCGGAAGGCTTGTGCAGCTGCAGAACCTTCCGCAGAACCATATGCCGGATCTGGCGGAAGCCCGCGCGTTAGTAAAGGCAGGTGATATGGAGGCACTCTCCATCCTTTACGATGATGTCCCGGATACATTGTCGCAGCTGATCCGGACGGCGTTTATTCCTGCCGAGGGGCAGCAGTTTTATGTGGCGGACTTTTCTGCGATAGAGGCGAGAGTGATCGCCTGGCTGGCAGAGGAATCATGGCGAAGCAAGGTCTTTGAAAATGGCGGCGATATTTATTGCGCCTCTGCATCGCAGATGTTTAAGGTTCCGGTAGAAAAGCATGGCGTGAACGGGCATCTCAGGCAGAAAGGCAAAATCGCGGAGCTTGCGCTTGGATACGGCGGCGCTGCCGGTGCGTTAAAGGCGATGGGCGCTATCGAAATGGGACTTGCTGAGGAAGAGCTGAAACCCCTTGTCGATGCCTGGCGGCAGAGTAATCCGCATATCGTCCGCTTCTGGTGGGATGTGGACCGTGCGGTGAAAAAGGCCATAAAGGAACGGAAGCCACAGTCTGTAAAGGAAATCCGTTTCTTTTATGAGAGCGGCATGCTGTTTATCACACTTCCGTCCGGGAGGAACCTTGTCTATGTGAAGCCGCGTATCGGGGAGAACCGATTCGGCGGCGAGTCCGTGACCTACGAGGGAGTCGGAGCAACAAAGAAATGGGAGCGTATGGAAAGTTACGGCCCGAAATTTGTCGAAAATATTGTCCAGGCAACATCGAGGGATATCCTGATGTATGCCATGAGGACGCTAAGGAATTGCAGCATTGTCGCCCATGTACACGACGAGCTTATCATTGAAGCAGATCCGGCCATGTCGCTTGAAGCTCTGTGCGAGCAGATGGGAAGAGTGCCGCCCTGGGCGGACGGCCTGCTTTTAAGAGCGGATGGATATGTTTGCGAATTCTATAAAAAAGACGTCTGAAACGTCAGATTAAACCTCCCGCCGGGGCTACCCGGTAGGAGGTGCTTTTTTTATGAACGCGACAGAGATTACAGGAGACGGGCTCAAGCTGACGGGGATTCCGGAGATTTCAAACGTGGAGCTTCAGAGGGAATATGATTATCTTCTTGCAGAGCAGATGACGAAAAATCTTCTTGCGGCGGAGCTTATCACAGAGAACGAATACGAAAAAATCATGGACAAAAACCGCGCGTCATTTCAGCCGTTTTTCTCCCGGATCATGCGATAAATAACTTGCTATTTGAGACGGGCAGAGTGATGTATAGACTACCCTAAAAGAAAGAAGGTGAGACGATGAAACGAATAACGAAGATAGAGGCGGCAGGTGGAAAACAGGATAAGAAGCTCCGGGTAGCGGCCTATGCAAGGGTATCGACGGATTCCGATGAACAGCTTATCAGCCTGGAGGCACAGAAGAATCATTATGAGCGTTACATCAAGACACATCCGGGCTGGGAATACGCCGGGCTTTATTATGACGAGGGCGTAAGCGGAACCAAGATGGCCAGACGCGAAGGTCTTTTAAAGCTGCTCGAAGACTGTGACAACGGGCTGATTGATTACATTGTCGTAAAGTCCATCAGTAGATTTTCCAGGAATACGCTTGACAGCATTGAGACGGTGAGAAAGCTCTGCGAGAAAGGGATTTACATCTTTTTTGAAAAGGAAAATATCGACACCGGAAAGATGGAGGGCGAACTTCTGCTATCCATTCTTTCGAGCCTTGCGGAAAGCGAATCACATTCCATCGCGGAAAACAACAAATGGTCTATCCAGAAGCGCTATCAGAACGGTACATTCAAAATCAGCTATCCTCCGTACGGATACGATAATGTAAACGGAGAGATGAAGGTGAATGAAGAACAGGCAGTGGTCGTCCGGATGGTTTTTGAAGAGCTGCTGGCGGGGAAATCCTCAAGGGACGTGGCCAGGCAGCTGAACGCTGACGGCATACCAACCAAACGCGGCGGCAGGTGGTCAAGCAGCGTCATTGCAAACATGGTCAAAAACGAGAAGTACGTCGGAGATGTGCTTTTTCAAAAGACTTATACCGATGACAGGTTTAACAGACATCAGAATCAGGGAGAAAAGACGCAGTACTACGCAAAGGATCATCATGAGGCGATTATAGACCGGGAGAGCTTTGAGGCGGCGAATGCGATTCTTGCTTTCAATGCGAGTGAAAAAGGGAATCGGGATAAGCCGGAAAAGTACAGTAAGCGTTATGTTTATTCCGGGAAGATTGTCTGCGGGCAGTGCGGCGGCAGATGCAGGCGCGTTAAGCTGTACCGGTACCCCGGATTTAGCTGCAGCACACATATGAAAGACAAAAACGCCTGCAGTGTGACTGCGGTATCTGAGGCGCTGGTGAGGGGAGCCTTTGTGACGATGATGAACAAGCTGGTTTATGCAAGGGAAAAGATTCTCATTCCCTATTCGGTCACACTGAGGCAGGGACTGACGAAGGCAAATGTGAAACGCTTCGACAGCATTGATTTGCTGCTTGAACAAAACTTTGAGAGAAGGCAGCAGATCCTGCAGTTCTTCAGCAAGGGGCTGCTCGATCCGGCGGTTTACCAGGAACAGAACGATGCCCTTGCAAAGGAGGAGGAAAAACTCCTTGCGGAGAAAAAGGCGCTGACGGTCGATGCCGGGAAAAAGTGCCGCGACAATCTTGCGGAGCTGTTGATTTACACCGGCAAAGGACAGATGATTACGGAATTCGATGATGACCTTTTTACAAGGTTTGTTGACAGCATTGTGCTTTTCAGTAAAAACGAGGTGGGATTTGCAATGAAATGCGGATCCGTCTTCAGAGAAAGGATTGAGGTAGATGAAACACATGCCGATGGGGTATGAGGTGATTAACGGCCTGATTGTCGTCAACGAGGAGGAAGCGGAAAAGGTGCGGACGATGTACGCGGTTTATCTTATGGGCGCATCCTACAAGGCGGCTGCGCAGGCGGCAGGCCTTAAGATGTCGCATACACAGGTAAAACATATCATGCAGAATTCGCGTTACCTGGGCAGCGAGAATTACCCGTCGATTATTGATGAGGAGACTTTTCAGGCTGCAGAGATGGAGCGGCTTCGCCGGGAAGCCGCCCTTGGAAGGGACAATAAAGCGAAAAAACCGCCGGTAACAGAGAGATACTATATGTGCTTTTCCATGCCGGACATTCCAAGAAGATATTATGACTCGGTCAAACAGGTTGAATTTGCTTACAGCCTGATAAGAAATGAGGTGAGCGGATAATGGCAATAGCACAGAACATTACCGTCATTCCGGCGAGACGGACGGTCGGCACGCAGAAGCCGACGCAGAAAAAACAGAAAACAAGAGTGGCTGCCTACTGCAGGGTATCCACAGAATTTGAGGAGCAGGAATCAAGCTATGAGGTACAGGTCGAGCATTACACTTCCTACATCAGCAGCAAACCGGAATGGGAGCTTGTTGAAGTGTACGCCGACGATGGAATCTCAGCAACCAACACAGCCAAGCGCGAATCTTTCAACAGAATGATCGCGGACTGTCGGGCAGGCAAAATTGACATGATTCTGACCAAATCGATCAGCCGTTTTTCAAGAAACACGGTGGACTGCCTGAAGTACACGAGAGAGCTTAAGATGCTTAATATTGCGGTCTTCTTTGAAAAGGAGAACATAAATACACTCGATGCCAAAGGCGAAGTTCTGATGACTATTATGGCTGCACTGGCGCAACAGGAATCAGAATCGCTTTCGGCGAATGTGCGGCTCGGCATCCAGTTCCGCAACCAGCAGGGCAAGGTGCAGGTCAACCATAACCGGTTCCTCGGCTACACGAAGGATGAGAATGGGAAGCTGGTCATAGTCCCGGAGGAGGCTGAGGTCGTAAAGAGAATCTACGCGGAATATCTGGACGGGGCAAGTTTCCTGCAGATAAAAAAGAGCCTTGAGGCAGACGGCATCTTAAACGGGGCGCATAACAAAAAATGGTACGAAAGCAACATCAAGCAGATTCTTACCAATGAAAAGTACATCGGAGATGCCCTTCTGCAGAAAACGTACACAGTGAGCATCCTCGAAAAGAAGCGGGTAGCCAATAATGGGTACGCGCCAAAATATTATGTGGAAGGAAGCCAGGAGCCGATTATCGACAGAGATGTATTCCTTAGAGTCCAGGCTGAGATTGCCCGGAGAGCCAACCTTCTTACGGATGGGAAGAAGCGGGTTTACAGCTCGCGGTACGCGCTTTCAAGCATGGTGATATGCGGGCACTGCGGCGACATCTTCCGCAGGGTCAAGTGGAACAACAACGGCTGCAAATCAACAGTGTGGCGATGTGTGAGCCGGGTTCTTAAGAAGAGCAGCGGGATTGACTGCCCTGCAAGGACTATACACGAAGAAGACCTGCAGGCAGCGATTGTGACGGCGGTCAACGATGCCTGGGCAAGGAAGGACAGCGTCCTGCCGCTTTTAAAGCAGAATATGATCTCGGTCACAAGAGGAAGCATTGAAGCACAGCTTGAGGAGGTTGACAGCGAAATACGGAGGAAGCAGCAGGAGCTTCTTGATGCCGGAAGCGACCAGAAGAAAATCAATGAAATCGGCGATGCTATTGTGGAGTTTCGGGAAGAACGGCAGGCAATCCTTTCGGATGAAGCGGCGCGTCACGAGTTGGCAGAGCATGCCGAGGAACTGACCAGTTTTTTGAATGGGCAGACAGAAGCAATCACAGAGTACTCTGAAGCCCTGGTCAGACGGCTAATTGAGAAGATAACAGTTTACGATGAGAAGCTGACGGTAGAATTCAAATCGGGACTGAAGATTGATGTAGAAGTGTAAAAAATCAAAATCAAATTTTGAAATTTATTACCCACTTTATTACCCACCTGTGATATAATACAGGTGGGTAATAAAGTGGGTAATAAATTATTGAGGTGATGAGAATGACTTCTGAACAGATTGTGGATGAGCTTCGCTCGTATGATAAAGAAAGAGAATGGTTTGAATTTAAGGAAAATTGGTTTGCTGCAGATGAATTGGGAGAATATATCTCTGCATTGTCTAACAGCGCCGCGATTGAAGGCAGAAAATACGCATATTTTGTCTGGGGAATACACGATAAGACACATGAGGTTGTTGGAACAGTCTTTGACTATGATCAAGATATCAATCATGAGCCGTTGAAGCATTATCTGCGCAGAAAGTGCAGCCCTGATATTAATTTCGATTTTAAGGAGCTGACAGTAGAAAATAAGCGTATCGTGCTGCTTACGATTCCTGCGGCAAAGACAGTTCCGGTTTCTTATGCACGGGAACGCTATATTCGTATCGGCTCAAGTAAAGAAAATCTCAGGAAATATCCGGAAAAGGAGGCCTATCTCTTTGATGTTTTGAGACACGGCCAGCCGACGCTGGAGAACACGCCATCAGAGTATCAGGATTTGACGTTTGAAAAACTTTTAATCTACTACGGTGCAAAAGGCGTAAAATTAAATCTTGAAACCTATAAAAAGAACTTTTCCTTTTATACGGAAGATGGAAAATACAACTTGTTGGCGCAGCTGCTTTCGGACAACTCACATATGCCAATACGAGTGGCAATCTTTTCAGGAAAGACTAAGGCTGACAATATGTATTCCGTGAGAGAATTTGGCAATCAGTGTCTGCTGTATTCGCTGGATGAGGTGCTGCGGTACGGAGATGTGCTGAATATTATTCAGGCAGATGAAACAGACCGTGTCGTGGAGAGAAAGGAAGTCCCGCTGTTTAAGAATGATGCCTTTCGTGAAGCAGTCATCAATGCTTTTGTTCACAACCTCTGGGTATCGGGAAATGAACCTATGTTCACAGTTTTTTCAGATAGAATTGAAATCCTTTCCCGAGGTACGCTTGCGCCGGAGCAGACGATGGAGGGCTTCTTCGCGGGAGAGTCGGTTCCGGTCAACAAGAAGTTGTCTGAAATTTTATTGCAGCTGCATATCAGCGAGAAAACCGGAAGAGGAGTGCCGATTGTTACGCAGCGTTATGGTAGGGAAGCATATGAATTCAGGGAGAATTCAATTGTTGTAACGATCCCGTTTAACTGGATCAACGTTATGAGGGACAAGGTGGGTAATAAAGAGGGTAATAAAGAGGGTAATAAAATCGGGGAATATGCATTGAATCAGACGCAGGTACGGATTCTGGCAGAAATAAGAAATAACCCTAACATTACCAAAGCCCGTCTGATGGATTTATTGGGATTGGGGAAAACCTCAATTGACAAAGGATTGATGATATTAAAAAAATACGGTTATGTAGAACGGACGGGTTCCAGAAAAGCTGGATACTGGAAAGTCCTGAAGTAACAGGCGTGTCGTTTGCTATATTGAATGGTTAGCTATGATTTCTGAGGATTCCGTGGATAGTTTTACTCATACTGATAATTCGTTGACCATTTCTTTTCGGATTTTTGCAAAACCGTTGACATCCATGGCATTGCCTCACGGCATGTAGAGACTATAGTGTTGATACAAAGAAAAACTATGTAGAAATCCTTAATTTTAGGCACTTTTTCAAGCATATGGTGTTCACTGGCGACGGTGAAAAATACAGAAATAAGGTCATAAAAGATTACATCAATGTTTCTGTGGTGGTTGATATAGAGTGTGGGGATACAACAGAATAAGATTTACAAAGAGGGGTACTGGATAACAACAGTATCCCTTTCTTACGTTTGGGCGTTCAGAAATGAGCGTCTATTTTTTTACCCAAAATCACGAAAGGAGGATTTACAACGATATGAAAAAGATTATGAACCGTCTGCTTGCAGGCGTATTAAGTCTGGCTGCAGTTTTCACAACCTTACCAGTTTCACAGGTACAGGCTGCGGAGAAGCAATACTGGACAGACGCACAGGAAAAGGCAGGCTATGTAGAAAAAGTCATGAATGATGGCAGTATCGGTTCTACATTCCATGAGGGCATTATGCAGGTGGAGGGAGAAACCGCCTACTGTATCGACATCAACACAGATTTTCAGTCCGGCTACAAGACTCGTTCGGACGCAAGTTCCCGTATGAGTGCCGACCAGATCGCTGACGTTGCCCTCTCACTGGAATACGTCAAGCAATATGCAGCCAGTCACAAGGAGCTGAATTACAAACAGGTCTATCTATTGGAGCAATGCGTTGTCTGGCAGCGTTTGAGTGTGCATTTGGGATGGAGCTGTGACAATGTACGAGCTGCCTATGACGAGGTATCCAAAGCGGTACAGGACGAGGTATACGCTGGCGCAAAGGCATTTGTAAAAGCCAACAAAGGACGCTACGACTGCGGCGGCTATATCTATTCCGGCGACGGGCAGGAATTAGGACAGTTCTGGGCGAAGCTGTATGTGGGAAATGCGGCACTTCAAAAGGTGTCCTCCAATCCCACCATTACCAACGGAAACAACAGCTATTCCCTTGCTGGTGCGACGTATGGTGTCTTTGCTGATAAAGGCTGCAAGGAACAGTTTGCCACCCTTGCGACAGATAAGGACGGGAACACCGAAGCTGTGGAGGTAAAGGCTGGTAAAGTCTATATCAATCAAGGAGTTATCCGTTCCGGTGGCTGGTTTTCAGTTGGACAAGACGGTATATCCGTTGACTGTCAAAGCTGGTGAAACATCCACCTTGAAAGTCAGCGATACACCCAAAGTCACAACCACACTGATTGAGCTTTTCAAGATAGACATGGAAACTTCAAAGTCTATTTCACAGGGGGCAGCTTCTTTGGAGGGTGCAGAGTTCGTCTGGAATTATTATGACGGGTACTACAACAAAGACAACCTGCCAGCAAGACCAACCCGTACATGGACGACAAAGACCGTGGCTGAAAAGGGCAGCGACGGAACTACCTGCGTGTTATAAAAGCAGGCACGCACAAGAAATCCGTGATTGCCCTGTGGCTGGTGCTGATTGCAAGTGTCGGTTTCGGGGTGTATAAGAACTTCACCGCCATTGATATGCACACCATCCACGAGAAAGAGGTCATAGAGCAGCGTATCGTGGATACCAACAACATAGAAAACTTCGTCAAAGATTTTGCAAAAGCCTACTACTCTTGGGGCAATAACAAAGAAGCCATTGAAGCAAGGACAAAAGCCATCAGTCAGTATCTAACAAAGAGCTTACAGGATTTGAATGTGGACACGGTGAGAAGCGACATTCCCACCAGTTCTGCGGTGAATGAGGTAAAAATCTGGAATTTGGAGCAGGCTGGCACAGACGAGTATACCGTCCTCTATTCGGTCGATCAGACCATCACAGAGGGCGGCCAGACCAGCCGTAATACTGCTGCTTATACTGTGGTGGTTCATGTAGATGGCGACGGAAACATGGTAATCACAAAGAACCCGACCATCAGCCGGATACCAGCAAAATCCAGCTATGAGCCAAAGGCAGCGGAAAGTGATGGAACGGTGGACGCTGCCACCACAGAGGAAGTGACCGAGTTCTTGGAAACATTCTTCAAGCTATACCCGGCGGCTACGGACAAGGAGCTTTCCTACTATGTGGCTGGCAATGCGCTGAAACCTGTAAACACTGATTATCTGTATTCCGAGCTTATCAATCCGCTGTTTACAATGGATGGGGATAAGGTCAAGGTATCCGTGTCAGTGAAGTATCTCGACCAGAGGACAAAGGCGGCACAGATTTCACAGTGTCAGATAGCGTGGGTCAATCTCAATTTTTGCTCCCACCTGTTCACGGGTAAGACCTTGTTTCATCCTTGCTGCTTTGATGGCAAGTCCAAAGGCTCTGAAATCGTATTTATCTTCTGTTTTACGCATAGTTAATCACCTCACTACATTTTACTGTTCCTAAAGAATTTGTAACAGGTATAGTAAAACGTATTGTAAGGTTTGCTAGTTCCTATTGTATAGGAAAACAACAAATTTATATGCTGCTTGGCGGTAATAAAAAAAAACGTTGTCAGCAGTAACACTTTTATACGTCCTTTTCGATAAGACGACGGTTCATACAGCCGCCGTTTTATTTTTGCCTAACGGTGGACAGACTACTGGATGGTTTTGTTTTAGCGGCTTTGGGAGGTAGCCGCATGAAATGCCTGCATATTCGACAACATCCGACCATAGGTAGCTCGTTAAAAAAATCCGTTTAATTTCTGCGGCATTTCATACTCCTGTATATGGTTTTTCACGTCATATAGCAGGAACAATCTATAAAGCACAAGAACAGTACGTCAGTATTGCCCTTGTGCTTTTTTGCTGTACGAAACTTTCTCAAAAAGTTTTTGCGGTTGGGTATCAAATCCCACCTCTTGCGGCGAGTGTTAGTGCGAAAAGAGGTAGAAGCCTTTTCGCTTTAGCAACTTTAGCTGGAAAGGAGGTGAGATTATGAAGCCATCTTCTTTCGAGAACGCTATCAGACTTCAATTTGATTGTCTGGCTCGCAAGGTTGTAGGAACAACTGTAAAGGACTATAACCGTGAGCTTGGCAGACGTGCAAAGCGTGAAACTCCATTCTGTGAGCTGCCGGAAATGGAATTAAACCATATCGGTACTTGCGACGAATACTCGGTTGAATTTACAGCCTTTGACGTATTCGGCAATGAAGTCCGTATCTATGATGAACAGCTATGTGAAGCAATCAAAGAATTAAATGAAAGACGACGTAACATTCTGCTTATGTCCTACTTTCTTGAGATGACCGACGCTGAAATTGCAGAGGTCATGGAAATGGAACGATTTTCCGTTTGTAGAAACAGGCTGCACACATTAAAGCTAATCAGAGATATGTACGAGGAGGAATAAGCCATGATGAAGTCTACAAAGAAGTGTCCGCTATTTTCCACGATCAGCTCGGCTGCTGACGGTGACGAGGTAGCAATCAAAAAGATTTTAGACCACTATGACGCTTACATATCAAAAGCCAGTTTGCGCCCGTTCTATGACGAACACGGAAATATGTATATCGTGGTCGATATGGAACTGAAAGGCAGAATACGAGCTGCGCTGATTGAAGCAATTTTGGGTTTTGAGGTCAAAGTGAAGTAAGTGTAACAGAGAGTGTCCACCACCTCATTTCCACTCTTTACCGTTCTTTGAAAACTGAATAAAGTAATCAGATACGTTTGATATGCGGCGAGCCTGCGGACTGGAACGCCACGACCACTGAAAGGAGGGATACCAGCGAGCGACCACGCCAGTGATCCGCAAGCAACTGTTGGAAAGGTTGCTGCCATGACCCGTATATCAGAATAATGATACACCCGTATGACACGGTTCACCCATCAGAATGGGAATGGTGAAAGTCCAGTGGAGCTGCCGAAGCCGTCTGATTACTTCTAAATCAAAAAACGCAAGGAGGGGTTTTATGAATAATTTGATTCGTTATAGTATGCAAATTGCCATGCTAAAACAACTGCTTGCCCGTAAATTGATTTCTGAAAAAGAGTATACCCTTGTAAAACAAAGATTGATGAAAGATTACAAAGTGCTTTCTGACATAACTGCTTGAATTGTGTTTCTGAAAGTGATATAATAACACTATAAAAGGAACACAAAAATAAGGAGGGTTAATATGCAGGAAGTTGAAGTTATAAAAGCAAGAAATGTTTTATCAAAGCAAGCCCGTGGAAAAGCCATTGAGCGTTTACGTGTAGCTGCATATTGCCGTGTCAGCACAGACAGCGAAGATCAGTTGAACAGCTATAAGTCACAAGTCCAGTATTATACGGATATGATTAAGAAAAACAAAGAGTGGGTGTTGGTTGATATTTATGCTGATGAAGCGATTACGGGTACACAGGTGGCAAAGCGAGAAGATTTTCAGCGCATGATAAATGACTGTATGAATGGCGACATTGATATGGTGATTACAAAATCAATTTCGAGATTTGCTAGAAACACATTAGATACATTGAAATATGTTCGTATGCTGAAAGAAAGAAATATCGCTGTCTATTTTGAGGATGAAAAAATCAATACTCTTACAATGGACGGAGAATTGTTGCTTGTTGTTCTTAGCTCTGTCGCACAGCAGGAAGTTGAGAACATTTCAGCTAATGTGAAAAAAGGCTTAAAAATGAAAATGAAGCGTGGCGAGCTGGTAGGTTTTCAAGGCTGCCTTGGCTATGATTATCACCCGGAGGACAAGACAATTACTGTCAATCAAGAAGAAGCAGAGATTGTCAGATATATTTTCAACCGTTATGTTGATGGTGCTGGTGGTTCTGTTATTGGACAGGAGCTTGAAAATCTAGGCTACAAGACTAAATACGGTAGTTCTACGTGGGCACCATCTACAGTTATTGGAATCATTAAAAATGAGAAATACAAGGGTGATATACTGTTGGGTAAAACATTCACGGTTGATCCGATCTCCAAACGTCGGCTTGAAAATATGGGTGAAGAAGATAAGTTCTATATGAAAGACCACCATGAGCCAATCATCAGTGAGGAAGTCTTTGAAAAGGCACAGGAAATTCTTAACCGGAGAAATAAGAACCGGACGACAGTAGGCAATGGCAAGCGTGAAAAGTACAGCAGGAAATACGCATTTAGCTGTATGCTGGAATGTGGTTTCTGTGGCAGCACATTATCACGGAGAAATTGGCACAGTAGTTCGGAGTACAGCAAGGTTATCTGGCAGTGTGTAACAGCAACGAAAAAAGGCAAGAAATTCTGTCCAGACAGTAAGGGAATACCAGAAACAGCAATCGAAGAAGCGTTCATTGAAAGTTACCGCTTATTATGCGATAATAACAAGGATGTATTAGACGAATTTCTGCAAAGGCTGGATGAAACATTGAGTAACAGTACAGTCAATAAACAGCTTTCCAAAATCGAAAAGGAAATCAGTGCAGTAGAGGGCAAGAAGAATAAGCTGGTTGATATGCGCCTTGAAGATAGTATAGATAAAGATACATACGAAACGAAGTATGCTGCACTCATGGAAAAAGCGGAACAACTTGTTGCCGACCGCCAGAAATTGCAGGAAACAGCGGCTAATGAAAAAGATATTAAGCGGCGTTTAAAGGAGTTTAAGTCTACGCTTGAACAGAATGAGGTTTTGGATGTGTTTGACCGCCATGTATTTGAAAGTATTGTAGAAAAAGTAATTGTCGGCGGCTATGATGAAGAGGGAAACAAAGACCCTGCACAGCTCACATTTGTTTATAAAACAGGTGTGAAGAACAGTGTAGATGGCAGCCGATTTAAGCCGCAAAGAAAAAATGCGAGAGGACGACATAGAAGTGATGAATTGTGTTCACATGGAAGTAACGAGGTTGATAAAACGTGTTCCGATAGGAGTACCGACACATACAGAGACTTGTGTGTTGCTACAACGAAAAACTATGTAGAAATCCTTAATTTTAGGCACTTTTTCAAGCATATCGTGTTTACAAAATATAAGGTGTACAATTTCGTTGACAGATTTGCACACCTTTAATGTAGAAAAAATCTTTCACAAAATGTAAGAAATATGTTATACTCACTTTAGTTTGAATGGAAGGAGGCAAGTAAGTGGCAAAAAAGGATAAGTACAAATTTGATAGTAAAATACATGTATATCGCGCTACAAAAAGAATGAGCCAACAAGAACTTGCTGACCTTGTAGGAGTATCACGTCAAACAATTATACAGTTAGAGCGAAATCGTTATAATCCATCTATGCTTTTAGCATATAGCATTGCAAAAGTTTTTGATGTTACGATTGAAGATATATTTGACTTTAAGGAGATGATTTAGATGTTAGAAACCCTATACAATTTTTTCCATAGTAAAGAAATATTGGTAGTAAATGCATGGTTAGGGATACCTATTACAATCTTAGTGCTTGTTTTAATTCTTTTGAAAAGAAATAGAGATGAAAGAGGGCTAAAAATCATCGGGAAAGCCAGTATTACATCTTTTGTTTATTTTATAATCATTGCTAACGTAATAGCCAAAATGATTGGTAAATTTGCTTTGCACTGGGATATAGATTATCTATTGGTTGCCAATGTAATACAATCATTATATAATTCATTATTGCTAATTGAGGCAACGCTTATTGTAATATTAAAGAGATTAGAATGATATCCACTATACTTGCTATTATAAATGGCAAGTATTTATTGATAACTTTATGTAAGAAATACTTTACAAATAGATAGAAATACATTATTATAATAATGTAAAAATTATTTGATAGGAGTGACACATTATGGTAGCAATGGTAATTGAGGGCTTAATTATTATATCTGCTCTTATTTCAGCAGGTATTATGACAAAACAAAAGCCTACAAAATCACAAAAAGTTTTGTCAAAAACAGTTGTAATAGGTATTGCGGTGTTTATTGGATTTAGTATCGCACAAATATGTCAATTATTGGGCATTATAAAATATGCCCCCACATACACACCTATTGAAGTTCTTTCACTGTTATGTTTTATTTACTGGATTTCTGTTTTTAGCTCCAATAGATTGATTTTTAATAAAATTATTGGAGAATGAAGAACATGATGACATAGGAAAATATTAGTTTTAGAATTTGCAGAGCAAAATTAAAATAAATTCATAAAGTTGCTATACGAGGGGGATTGTCATATGAAACACTTTAAATATAGTCCGACATCTATAAATCAACTTTAATGATACAACTTTTAAAATTGCAAGCGAATATATTGTAAGCGCTTAAATTTTGGTCGGGTCGACACTGGGTAGAAATTCCATCATAATGATAGTGATAGTTTTTTACTACAATACATAGCAGGTAGTAGATAGACTTTTACTGCGATTACGGAGGAGATTCATGAGCAATGCTAATATCCCCACTCGTTCTCTAAAAGAATGGATGGAACTGATCACAGAGTGTCGACAAAGCGGACCGTCTGATGCCGCCTGGTGCAGACAACACAAGATTTCGGTTAGCAGTTTTTATAATGCAGCAACCCGGCTTAGAAGAAAAGCTTGTACAATACCAGAGACAGTTGATAAACCGACTACAACCAAGCTTGACTTAACATCCAATCATCAGGATGTTGTTAAGATAGACGTTCAATCTGAAAGATTCCAGTCTGATGTTGTTCGGACTATGGAATCTTCCATGCACCTTGACAATTCACATACGATTGAACTTAAGATGGATGACGTTTCCATTAAGCTCAGTAATTCGGCAGATCCATTTTTACTTCAGCAGGTCATCCGGATGTTACGTCCGATACAATGTTAGCGGACATCTCCGGGGTCGATGCGATCTACATCGTAACCGGTTATACGGATATGAGAAAGTCTATCGATGGTCTGATGGCTCTTATCCAGGATCAGTTTCCTCAGAACAGTGATGAAAATGCACTCTTCCTTTTTTGTGGAAGAAAGAGCGACCGCATAAAAGCCATTCTAAAGGAGCCTGACGGTATCGTTATGATCTATAAAAAACTGACTGCCCGGGGTCGTTACCGCTGGCCAAGAGATAAATCGGAAGTAAGGAATCTTACCTGGAGGGAGTTTGACTGGCTCATGTCAGGCATTGATATCGACCAGCCCAAAGCCATAAAAATGTCTTCATATAGGGAATGAATTATGACCATAAAAAGCTTGTTTTTCCCTTTATTTTCAGCGTTTTTCAGTTCTTTTTCTCCTGTGAAAATATGTCTTTTTCTGGCATAATGGATATCAGAAAAGAGGTGGAAACAGTGGCACAGAATGCAAAAGATTTACAGCTGAGAGAGTTAAAAGACCTTGTAAATGAACTCAGGGAAACAACAAAACTTCTCAGAAAAACGCTCGAAGATGTACAGAAAGAAAAGGCAGCGATCCAGCAGGAACGGACAACTTCAAAGAACAGGTGGACTATCTGACTAAGAAGCTTTTCGGTTCTTTCAGCGAAAAAGGCGCCTGTGAAATCCCGGGGCAGATGAATCTTTTCAACGAAGCTGAGGCAGAAGCCGCTGCTTCTCCTGATCCGGAAGATTCTGATACAGCCACTGGAACCTCTGAAGAAACCAAACAGCGTCGGAAACGTTCTACAAACGAAGAACGTTTTAAAGGCCTTCCTGTTAAAAAAGTAATGCTCGAACCGGACAAAGAGGATCTTGTCTGCCGCAAATGCGGCGGTGAAATGGTTCCAATCGGTACAGAGTTTGTACGCCGTGAACTTAAGATTGTACCTGCCAGAGCAGCGGTCATAGAATACTATAGCGTGAACTATGCCTGCAAAGAGTGCAGGAAGAATGCCGAGGTTCCTACCATTGTGAAAGGTAAGGACGGAAAAGCCCACATGATGTATGGCATGGCATCCGCATCTACTGTTGCAAGGGTGGTTTACCAGAAGTTCTGTAATGGCATGCCTTTATACAGAATCTCACAGGATCTTGAGCGCCTTGGCGCTAAGATCAGCCGTGCTACACTGGCAAACTGGATGATCAAAAACTCTGACGCTTTCTTCGCTCCGATGTATGACTTTTTCCGCAGAAAACTGTTGGAAAGAAAGTTTGCAATGGCTGACGAGACCCCAGTGCAGGTACTCCATGAACCTGAACGCCGTGCACAGACAAAGTCGTTTATGTGGCTATTCCGCAGCGGTGAGGATGGGGAACAGCCGATCATCATTTACAAATATTCCGAAACAAGAGCCGGTGATACAGCAGTAGATTTTCTGGACGGGTTCGATGGTTATCTGATGTGTGACGGATACAGCGGTTACAACAAAGTGAAAACGGCAACACGTCTTGCCTGCTGGGCACACATCCGCAGATACCTGATCAATGCAATCCCCAAAGGGAAACAGCTGGACTATACACAGCCTGCAGTACAGGGAGTCATGTATACCAATCAGCTCTTTGATCTTGAAGACAAGATCCGAAACAAATATAAAACGTTCGATGCCATCAAGGAAGCCCGGCTGAAACAGGAAAAGCCGATCATTGAAGGTTTTTTGTCGTGGCTTGAAATGCAGAACCCGGTTCGTAATTCCAGACTGGACAAGGCAGTGACCTACATCCGTAACAGAAAGGAATATCTTGCTAACTATCTGGAAGATGGACGCTGCAGTATTTCAAATAATCTGTCCGAGAATAGTATTTGCCCGTTTGTAGTTGGGAGAAAAGGATGGCTGTTCTGTGATACTCCTGCCGGAGCTCAGGCGAGTGCCATGGCTTATACCATGGTAGAAATGGCAAAAGCCAACAACGTCAACGTCTACCATTATCTAACATTCCTGTTTGAACATCAGCCCAGTTTTCAGATGACAGATCAGGAACTGGAACAGCTCGCACCATGGAACAAAAATGTAAAAAAAGAAATACAGCGACGTGTCGATGCTCAGAACTATGAAGAGTAATCGATATATTTAATCATATGTGAATTGTCAAGGTGCTTCAGGTGGATAAAAGTCCGGCATTTTTTATGACTGACGGCTGAAATTTAAGCGCTTACGGTAAATTCGTGGTAAAATGAGTGTTTTTTCAATTTTAAAATTGCTTATAGATATAGTGTTTATGCGGATAATTCAAAACTTATATAAAATTTTACCCTAAATCATATATTTATAGCTATTGACTTTCTGCTTGCAATAAGTTATGATATGACTATAAAATCAAATTGGTCATATAGGAGTTATAAGGTATGTATAAAGAAGTTAACATTGCTTCAAGTAATGTTCCGATAACACTTTCTATTTGGTATACAGAAAGAAGTAGTCCTACCATTGTTTTTTTGCCGGGTACTATGTCACACCCTCTCATGTATGAGAATTTTCTATGTGGATTGAGTGAAAGAGGATTTAATATAATAGGCGTTCACTATCTTTCACACGGAAAAAGCCCTAAAATTAAGAAAAATTATACAATGGAAGATATGTTGCATAATGTATATGACGCAACGACTTACGGAATAGAAAATTTCGGTGAAAACATAGCTGTCATGGGTTCCAGTCAAGGCGGGATTTTAGCTGCAATGGCGGCGGGTAGGGACACAAGGTTAAAAGCCGTATTTCCACATAATATCATGCTGACTACATTAAAAGAAACTATGAGCTTAACAAAATATCCCGCATGGACACACCGTTTTATGGGGCTGATACAGTGGGGCTTTCGCGTAGGTGGAAAATTGCTGCCTAACTATAAGGTACCGGGAGATGCTTATTTAGACTATAACAAAGTATTTTATAGTGAACAGGCAAAACACGATTGCTTAAACGACCCTATGCTTTTACCCTATTATCCTTTAAGATTTGTCGCCAGTTTATTCAATGCTGACTTATCGTGCCTGGAGAATGGGTCTATACAATGTCCAGTTATTTTAATTACAGCCAAAGGCGATCCGCTTTTTAGCTTTGATTATACCAGCAAAGTATTTGATTTAATTCATGCGCCGCAAAAGGAATTGCTTACTTTAGAGCTTAATCGTCACATGATTTTTAATGAGGATACAGACACTACAATAAACGCATTGGAACCTACATTGCATAAATATCTCGGATAGTATATTGATAATATGAGCAGTAAATGTTATACTTTTCGTGACGATGCTAACAATTTAGTCATAAGGAGGTTATGAGAATTGCCACGATTTACAGAACAAGAGAAAGAAATCATCAGCAATAAACTTTTGATAGAGGGAGAAAAGCTGTTTGCATTACACGGTTTGAAAAAAGTAACGGTTGATGATTTAGTGGCCGCCGTAAATATATCAAAGGGATCTTTCTATGCTTTTTATCCCAGTAAAGAACATCTATATGTGGAAATTAATTTTCGCTTACAAAAAGAGCTATTTGAAAGTATAGAAGCAACAATTAAAAAGAAAAAATATAAGAACCATAGAGATTTAGCAAAAGACGTTATTATGCTAAGTTTAACGGGTTTGATTACTTCACCTATTCTTTCGCAGATTGACCTATCTATAATGGACTATCTGCAAAGAAAATTATCACCGGATATTTTTGAAAGCCATATGCACAATGATATTCGTATATTGGAGATACTGGAAGATCTAGGGGTTGTATTTTTGGTTCCGCATACGGTTATCATAAAATCCCTGTACTCTGTTTTGTCCTGTTTGGAACAATTCAAAGAGGACGAAGAACTGAATATGATACAAAATCTTTTAGTGAATGGTATTATTCAGCAAGTAGTAGCAGAGTAACAATTTTGTTTGGTTATTTGACAGGCAGGTAGTCAAACAAATTTTTTACAGTTTGTATGACTATATATCTATAAACGTCATAAAGTTAAAGGAGGAAAGTATAATGATTGATGTAAAAAAACTGTATTTTAGCTATACTGACAAACCGTTTGTTGAGAATGTAAGTTTCCATGTTGGGAGAGGAGAAATTTTCGGTTTTTTAGGACCCTCTGGTGCTGGAAAATCAACTATTCAAAAAGTTTTAACTGGGCTTAATACAAGATATAAAGGCAGCGTAAAAGTTGCAGGTACAGAAATAAGGGAGCATACAAATCGGTTTTATGAAAATATTGGAGTAGACTTTGAATTTTCAACCTGCTACGAGAAATTCACAGCACGACAAAATCTCGCCTATTTTGCTTCTCTATATGAAAAGCAACCTCGGTCTATTGATGAATTATTGCATATGGTAGGCTTGGAAAATGACGGGGACAAAAAAGTTGCTGACTTTTCCAAAGGTATGCGTTCTCGCTTGAATTTCATTAAAGCGTTAGTCCATGACCCTGATATATTATTCCTTGATGAACCTACAAGCGGTCTTGACCCTACAAATAATCGTTTAATGAAAGATATTATTCTTGCGGAAAAGAAACGCGGAAAAACGATTATCATTACTACTCACAATATGTTTGACGCAACAGAGCTATGTGACCAAGTAGCCTTTATCGTTGCCGGAAAAGTCAGTGCATTGGATAGCCCGCATAATTTGATTATGTCAAGGGGAGCTGCCAAAATACAATATACCTACTATGATAAAGGCGAGAAAACCGGAGAATGTCTGCTTGATAGAACCACAGAAGATAAGTTGTTAAAAAGTTTAATTTCCGAAAACCGTTTGCTTTCTATTCATAGTAGTGAGCCTACATTAAATGATATTTTTGTTGATATTACAGGGAGGACACTTCAATGAGATTGGGACGTTTAATTTGTGGTGATATACATTTCCAATGGAAATATGGTTTCTATTTTATCTACTTTATATTAACAGTTTTATATGTGTGTGGGATTGCCGCTTTGACGGAACATTGGAAAACAGATATTGCTTCTATCATGATATACTCTGATCCGGCAGCAATGGGATTATTTTTTATGGGAGCGATTGTCCTCTTGGAAAAAAGTCAAAAGGTGTTAAATGCTATGGTAGTATCGCCTGTAAAAGTATCGGAGTACATACTTTCAAAAACAATCGCGTTGATTGCTATTTCTACAATCATTGCGTTGATATTGGGATTCGTTTCCGGCAGCAATCATTTACTTGGTATCACAGTTGGTACGGCTTTGACCTCAGCAATCTTTACTATGCTTGGAATTATTGCGGCTACAAAAATTTCAAACTTGAACCAATTTCTCATTGTGATTATGCCGATAGAAATTGTTTGCTTTGTACCACCTATTGTTGGTCTGTTTGTGAAGTTACCATATCTGTTCCGCTTTTTTCCATTCACAGCTTGCATGAACCTTATAACTGGAAAAAGCGTTTTACTATCGTTTGATATGGTACTTGTAATTGCTACGTTGATGATCCTCTACATAGTTGCTCGACATACAGTTGAGCATATGTGGAGAAGTTTAGGAGGTGTAAAGCTATGAAAAGGATATTATCCAGTACCATACAAGTATTTAAGCAAATCAAAAGCGACCCTATGATGTTTGCAGCTTGTTTTACGCCTTTTGTCATGGGAGCTTTGATTAAATTCGGTATTCCCTTTCTTGAAAGAATAACAGATTTTTCTTTGCAAGCATACTATCCAATCTTTGATTTATTACTTTCAATCATGGCTCCTGTATTGCTCTGCTTTGCATTTGCAATGATTACATTAGAGGAAATCGACGATAAAGTGTCACGGTACTTTTCGATTACCCCTCTTGGTAAGTCGGGGTATCTCTTTACAAGGTTGGGAGTACCCTCAATTATTTCGGCGGTCATCGCTTTTATTGTACTGTTGCTTTTTTCATTAGAAAAGTTGTCCATTGGAATGACAATATGTTTGGCGCTTCTCGGCTCAGTACAGGCAATTATTGTTTCACTTATGATTATTACATTATCAAGCAATAAATTAGAGGGTATGGCAGTTACAAAACTAGCTGCACTTACATTACTCGGAATACCTGCCCCCTTCTTTATTGATAGTTACTACCAGTTCGCGGTTGGCTTCCTTCCATCATTTTGGGTAGCGAAAGCCATGCAGAATGAAGCGGTTCTTTATTTCTCCATAGGATTGGTGGTTGCTTTAGTCTGGTACTACTTCCTTACAAAACGTCTGTTTTGGAAGCTGGCAGGATAAGGAGGCATATTATGGAAAAAAGTAGACTTCTGCAAAACGAAAATATAAATAAGGCTATTCAGGTTTCCAAAATCACACTAATCATCAACTTGAGTTTATCGCTACTTAAATTTGCTGCCGGATATATAGGAAAGTCAAGTGCCATGCTGTCGGACGCTGTACACTCGGCTTCTGATGTATTAAGCACAATCGTTGTGATGGTTGGAATTAAAATATCAGAAAAACAGCCTGATAGAGAACATCCTTATGGGCATGAACGTATGGAATGTGTGGCTTCCGTTATTCTCTCTGTTGCATTGTCTATAACGGGTGCTGGAATAGGATATTCAGGTATCAAGAAAATCTTTTCAGGACAGTACAATACGCTTTCTATCCCTAGTGGAATTGCACTTACGGCGGCAGTCTTATCCATTGTTATAAAAGAGTGGATGTACTGGTTTACAAGAAATGCTGCAAAGCATACAAATTCTGATGCGCTTATGGCTGACGCATGGCACCACCGCTCTGATGCACTCTCGTCGGTTGGTTCCTTAATTGGCATTTTGGGAGCGCGTTTAGGCTATGCTATTCTCGATCCTATTGCAAGCGTTGTGATTTGCGGTTGTATTCTAAAAGCTGCTTTGGACATTTTCAAAGAAAGCATTAACAAAATGGTAGACCATAGTTGTGACAATGCTACTGAAACAAAGATTAGGGAAGTTGTGCTTAAGCAGCAAGGGGTTGATGGTATTGATGAATTAAAAACCCGTATGTTTGGAACGAAAATGTATGTAGATATTGAAATATTAGCTGATGGTAATTTAGCTCTTTATGACGCTCATAGAATTGCTGAGGCAGTCCATCAAACGATTGAAAACAACTTTCCACAATGTAAACATTGTATGGTACATGTTAATGCGAATGAACTTCTCTATTCTACATAGGACAGGGAAGATGATTTAAGACTATTGAAAGGGAAAGGAGGGAAGTAGGTTATGGAACAATACTGGTGGATTATCATTGTTGTGGTTTTGATTGTCGTTGGTTTACTTAAACTTGTAATTATGAAGAAGTATAACCAAAAGAGAAATTCTAACAATCGTTCAAAAGATAGCGAGGACGACAAGATGTATTAAGGTTTATTGAAATCTGTTATGTTGTAGAATGATGTTTTTAGATACTAGAAAGTGCTTTAAGGGGGCTAACGTTATGGAAAGCTTTAAGTACAATTCTTTAAAATCAAACACAATCTAATAAAGCTTTAATAAAAATTGAATGCAATACAGCTTTAAAGGCTCGTACAAACCATATGTTTTGTGCGGGCTTTTTTAGTGCAAATAATTTTTCAAATTTTTTCGGTTTCAACTTAGCAAATCACACCTGCAATTCCCTGTATGGTGCGGAAAGAGGGACAAACACTTTTCACGTCATAACGGAACGAGGGGGTGAGATTGATGAAACCGTCTGACTTCCAAAGAACTGTTCAATGCCGTTTTGAAAGCTGTTTGAAGAAAGTTGACCGCCATGTTGTAAAAGAATACCAGCAGGAATTAAAGCGACGTAAAGAGAAAGAAGTGTTATTTTGTGAACTTCCAGAAATCGTAGTTGAAAATTTGGCTGTCTGGGACGACTACGAAACAGATTATACACTTTTCAATGTATGCGGTAATGATATTCGTATTTGTGATGATGAATTGGCAGAAGCCTTGAAAAAGCTGTCCGAACGTAACCGTGAAAATTTACTGATGTACTATTTCTTGGAAATGAGTGACACCGAGATTGCAAAAAGACAGAATATTTCCAGAAGTGGAGTTTTTCAAAACCGACACAATTCATTAGAACTTATGAAGAAAATACTTAAGGAGGAAAACAGTAAATGAAACACACCTTTAAGAAGCCGTCCTATTATTTGCTTTCGCAGGCTATGGACAGGTACGAAAAAGCGATTGAAAAGATACTGGCATTTTATGACCCGTACATATCAAAGTG